>NZ_CP028923.1:1796363-2104545 GCF_005166025.1 Mangrovivirga cuniculi | reverse complement strand
ATATTTTCCATTGACAAATTCCGGATGAAGCACGACATTTCTTTGCTGACTATCCCCTGAATCAAGATCGGGCAACCTTTCCCAATCAATTAAATTTTTGGTTCGTGCAATTCCACACTTTGCTTCTGCAACAGATTGATCATATTCTGGCGCATCTTTTGGTCTGCGCTCAGTGCAAAACAGACCGTATATCCAACCATCCTCATGTTTAGTGAGCCTCATATCATATACATTGGTATCAGGTTCATCGGTCTGAGGCAATGTGATGGGATAATCCCAATACCTGAAATTATCAATGCCATTTTCGCTTTGAGCAACTGCAAAAAATGATTTCCTGTCATTGCCTTCTGTCCTGACAACGAGAGTAAATTTATTATCATAAAGCATGGCTCCTGCATTAAATGCAGCATTAATACCCTGCCTTTCAAGCATCAATGGATTTGATTCCGGATTCAAATCATACTTCCAAAAAACAGGCACATGCTCTGAGGTAATTATTGGATGTTTATATCTTTTAAAAACTCCAGTATCTTGTACCACTTCGTTCTTTCTGGAAAGAAGATCTTCATATTCTTTTAAAAGTCTTTTAATTTTATCCATGTGATTGGCAATTTTTTTCTAAAATCTGTACAGGTATAATCTGGTAACTAAGATTGAGGTATTCCCTTAAATATTTTGAATAGCCGGATAAAAGTATCCAATTCGATTCTGGCAGATTCATTATTGAAATTTGAACCACATGAGGTATTTTTATGTATAACTTTTTTCTCATCTTTTAATAAATCTTTTGAATGACTTTTCACTTTTAGAGGTTAATTGAATAATGTAAATTCCAGGGGTATAATCTCCTATATCTAAAGTTTTGATAGGCTTATCATTACTATATCGATCTACTAATTGCCCTCTTGAATTATAGATAGCTATTTGATCAGGAATTTCATTTTGGCGGCTCATATCAAGAGTCAGCCTTTTTTCTACAGGATTTGGATAAATTATTGTTGCGTTTAACTCCTCTTCTATTCCAAGCAAATCATCCTCTACCTCAATATTAAAGGATGTTGAAACACTAGCACCAAATGGATCAACAGCGGTAACAGTTACGACTGAAGAACCTGTCTGGTCATCTTCAAAAATCAAGCTAAGCCCTAAATCTCCAATTGAAAACAAAGGTCTGACGAGGTTATCATTAGTGTTTTCAATTTGAAAAGTTAAATATTGTGGATGCTCTAGATCTGTGAAAATATCTTCAAACCTGATGTAATTGTTGATGTTTTTAACATTACTCAGCTTACTGGTTAAGTCTTCAATGGGCTTAATTACCTCTGGAGGTTGATTCTGTTCAATAAACTCTGAGCCAATTTCATTTATCTTAAAATTTCTGGTTTCATCATTACTGGCCATTAATAATCTGAGATAGCGTCCTGTGACAGGTTCAGTTGTTGTATAAATCACCTCGGTGCTATGCTCATAGGTTTCATCAAAGATTGTTTGCCATACCAAACTATCTTCAGAAACTTGAAACTCAAATGTTGAAACTGATAAGTAATCCCACTGAATAGAAACAAAATTTTGACTCATATTGGATTGGAGATCAATCACGAGTGTATCATAATCAGTGGATTTACTCTCCCAGGCAGTTCCTATATTCCCATCATTTGCATAGACATTGAATTTTTCAAAGGCTTCTGTTGAAGTATAAATTGGTTTAAAGTAAGCTTGATTTTGTTCATTCCCTTCATAAGTACCCAACATTACCACTGACTTAGTTTCTGCGTACCATCCAATATTATCTTCTGCCCGAAAATAAATTTGAGTTAGCCCTGGTTTGGGATCTGCAAATTCCAACTTCACTTCAGAGTTGTTATGAATCACCAGGGTTGTACCTGTTTCGCCAGTTACTTCTTTGATGCTATAATTTAAATCAACACCCTGTTCCTCATCACTAAAGAAGTTTTTAAGATCAAGGTAAACTTCGCTTCCGGTAATATCTTCAACGATAGCTCTGTAGGGAGTTACATTTTTAACCACCTGTGGTATTCTTTCGATATCTATATTAGCTGGTATTACCAGGTCGTCAGGAATTAACTCAGATACCGCATTCAATCCCCTGGAAGTTGTTCCAAAGTCTCTATTAAAGTCAGATGTTGAGGACCAGGACCAGGACATTACTCCTGCATACCCATATTGAACTGCCAATTCATAAGCCCTTTCTACAGAAAACCCGGGGTTTATCCGGCCTGCCACAGTATCGGCAGGAAATTCGCCTATGACTATAGGACCATCAAGTTCCCAATAGGATGCCGGACGATGAAAAGGAGACTGATTCGGACCAAAATGTTCAGGATAAAAATGAACCTGGTAAAAGTCTAAATATCCGTCCTGATCACCACCGATGGTAACTAGGTTTTCTTTCGAATAGTAATTTTTAAAATTATCAACATCTGAGCTTGATCTTATATTCCACGCTCCATTTGAAACCAATGCTTGCGTAGTGTTTCTATGGATAGCACCTGCACACATGTTTACAAACCTCTGAACATCAGACATTTTTATACGTTCAGGAGTCCATCCAAATCTGGTAGTCATTCCTTCTGGCTCATTAAATATTTCCCAGGTCATTACAGCCGGGTGATCCCCTAATAATTCCAATACCGGAATCAATGCATTGTCAACATAAGATTGAATATTAACCGGATCAGTGAGGAGTAATTTCAATGCACTTCTATCCTGATTTTGATTTTGCAGCATATCAAATGACCATAGGCACATACTGATTACTATTCCTTCATCATAAGCCATATCCAATACTTGTTTCATTCCCTGGATAGTTTCCAGATCAATCCCTTCTACAAAACCATTTGCATTGATTACAGGTGTGTTTGCTCCATTTGTATGAAGCCACCAGCGAACAGCATTTCCACCATTTGCAGAAATTGAATCAAACATTTCCTGGTAGTATTTTTTATCCTCCGGTGTGAATTCGTTAAGATCGTTAGCATAGTCTTTCCAGGCTATATTCATACCCGAAACAAATCGCTGCAGAGTTTTGCTTCTTAGGGAGAGTCTGTTTTTACCATAATTGGTAGAATGCCCAAGATAAATATCTACAATATCCGTATCTGTATTTCCCTGGTCGTCCTCAATAATTAAAGTGAATCGATTTTGATTTTCAGTAATTGAGACTTCAAGAAAAATATCATTGCCTATAGTATCGTTTTGATATATCCAGTAATAATTCAGTATAGGATTTTCAGAGATGCTTTGTGAAGCATTCAACGTATAGCTAGCGGGAAAAACTTCAGTCATAACAACAGTATCACGTCCTGCATCCGCCTGTTGCGCTATCAGGCATTGCATGAGGATACTCATTAATAGTATGAATGAAAATCTCATTTATTTTTCTTATAGGGATTTCTGATATCACTGAGAAACATTGTACTCTCGTCTTGCTCAAAGGCAATAAAATCTTTTTCATTATGATGACCTTTATAAGGAACATAGAAATGTTTCATATGAGCATTTCTCCAAACAAGCACCCAGGCTATATTTATATCATTGCCTTTTAAAGGTTCTAGTAATCTTTCTGTATACCAGTTTAGTGGTTTCACAGTATCATTACCAGTTTCACTCAAAGCAGCAACCTTATTCTTCTTTTTGGCTATTTGGGTAATGAGCTTAAGGCTTTTTTGAAAATCTGAAAATTGTTCATCAGGTGATTTATCATTTACAGGGTGCCCCAGGTCCCAATAATTATCCAGACCTATGATGTCGACGTATTCATCTCCGGGATATCCATAATGGTAGCTTTCCATCGTCAGATTCATCCGGCTTCTATCCGGACTGAAGACATAAATTAAATTATGCAGATTCTTCTCGTTCCTCAGGTAATCGACAGTAAATCTCCACAGAGAGATATAATCTTCCTCTTTATTAGTTGATTTACCCCACCAAAACCAATCTCCGTTATGTTCATGAAAAGGCCTGAAAACAATCGGAATCCTGGTAAATAATCCGACTCTGCATTTCTTGATGAATTTTGCAAATTGATCCAGCTTATCCAGATAAGCCTTATGACCGGATCCTCCAGGTAGAATCTCACTTATCCCCGATTCTTTATTCCATGAAGACCCTCCTGTTGATGGATTATCCATATGCCAGGAGATTGTATTTATCCCTCCCTTTTTATAAACATACTTTATTCCTTTGAGAATTTTTTCAAACCGAAAACTATCAATATTAACTTCCTGGCCAAGCTTGCCTATATCCCATCCTATTACAGCCGGGCGATTTCCGGAAACTAATTCGACATCAGACCCATGATTATATTTCCAGTCAATACCGTATAAAAAATCATCCTGATGCCCGAACATAATTTGATCATTCTTTAACGACCCAAGAAACAGGTATAGGTTTTTAGTTTTTTTGGTGGCCTCCTCATCTGTAAGTGAAAGGGTCGATGATTGAGCATGCAAAAGACAACTCGATAAAAGTCCGGCAAGGAAAAATAATATTCTTCTCATAGGAATTGGTAAGTAAAAGCCAGCTCAGTTGAGCCGGCCTTTTATTGATTTGTGCATGAACCGAATTCTGCTTTTTTATTCTATCCAGGGTAACTGCTCTAATGGTCCGTCTGTAACGGAGATTGCATCTAAATGAGCTTCATAATCTCCCATTATAGCCCAATCCTGAGCCATTAGCGCAAATTTGATCATTTGATGATTATAACTTGTCAATGAGAATTCTCTGTCTGTTCCACCCCATGATTGATTTGGAAGTGCCAATCCAGGTATTTCTTCCGCTAAGGTTTCATCGTTACTAAACAATCTAGTTAAGCTTACACTATACAATTTCCATTTACCTTCTGTTGCATCCTGTAGAAATGTGTGGTAAGCCCACTCTCCTGTTGTACCATCTTCAAATTGTGTTTGAAAATCTATGGTGATTGCCGCACTATCTGCACCTGTATTCAACCAGAAATTCAAATGAGGGTCTGCCATTGTAGAAAAGTCTATAAGAGCTTCGTTATCATTGTTTGGATCACTATCCATAGCAGAAGGCCAGTATTTAAAGTCATGCCAGTCCCTGTCCGGATCATCTGCCGCCATTACAAGTGAAATATAACTATCACCTTCGACTGCATCTATTTCGGTGCTGCCATTAAATTCTACCTGTCCTGAAGGATTATAGAAATCAGGTGCAAAAGATTCTGTTCCCGATTCGAAATCAATTAACAATCCAAGACCATTACCGACTCCAAAATCCTGTGCACATTGTGGATCATCAGGATTATCTGTACAGAAGCATTCTGGATTATATTCAAACAGGCAACAGTTATCAGTATCTGTTGTACCATTATCTCCTGTTGTACAATAGCAATCAAGGTCCTGACTTGGAATACAACATTGCTCATCAAACGGATTTTCATCACAAAATGCATCCGGATCTACAGCAAAACATCTTGCATCTGATGGATTCTCAGCACAAAATTGTTCAGGGTTTGAATCAAAAGTGAGCGGATCATCATCGTCATCACAAGAATTCAATATGACCATTGTTCCTAGAACAAGTGTCAGACTCATCAATAAGGTTTTAAATTTCAATTTCATGATTTATAGGTTTATTTAATTTGTTACATTTTAATTATATCCGGGATTTTGAAGTATACCCCAATCCGCTACCTCGAAAGCCGGAATGGGAAAAACCGGAATAGGATTTACAATTGTCAAGCCTGCTGTTCTTTCTCCTCCGGAAACAAATGAGTGATCCAGAATTACTGAACTGGAAGTGCCATACTTCATTTCCATGGTGGCTACGTAACGTCCGGTTCTAACCAGATCCCAAAACCGTAGTTGTTCCATACCAAATTCTCTTCTCCTTTCCAGGTAGATAAAATCAAGTAGTTCTTGTCCTGATGATGGGATAATAGAATTATCAAGTGGTGAAAAACCGGTTAGGGTAAATCCTTCCGGATCATTTACATCAAATCCGCGAGGAAAAGTACTTTGGCTTGCCCGATTTCTTATTTCAGTAAGTCTGAGAATAGATTGAGAAGTATTACCAGTATAATAAGCTGCCTCAGCATTCATTAAAAGGATATCAGCATATCTGAATTTTCGAACATTGTATTCTGAACCTTTTCTCTTACCATCTCCTCCAGATCCCCAGATATCAGGTGGTAAAAGGGCCTTCTTTGGATAGTATCCTGTTTGATTCCTTATGCTTTCAATCATTTCAACTCCGTAGGCATGTTCTCCAATTGCCAATGCTGTATTATGTCTTCGGGGATCATTAGATTCAAAAGAGTTAGCTAAATCTTCAGTCGGAGTATTAAATCCCCAGCCACCCATAAATTGAGGATGCTGGAAAATAGACCATTGGGAACCAACATAAGGTCCTTCATTAAATGGATCAATATCATTATCAATGGCTTGAATTTCAAAGATAGATTCTTCATTGTTTTCACCCATTGGATCAAACAATTCAGCATAATTGGAAACCAATGAATAACTTCCATATTGACCATCAATAAAATCGTCAGTTAACTCCAGAACTTCTTGCCATGTATGCTGATTGGTATTATCTGTACCCAGTTGATACATGATTGCTCTGGCTAAATAAGCAGCTGCTGCTCCTTTATTAGCTCTACCAATCTCTCTTACTCCTTTTACCGGGAGATTTTCTATGGCAAAATTCAGGTCATCTTCAATTTGAAGATAAATTTCATTTATCGGAGTGTTAGTAAAGTCTTTCGCATTGATCTGCTCCGGAGTTACTGGCCTGTCAAATAACGGAACAGGACCAAAGATTCTGACCAGCAAAAAATAACTATATGCTCTGACAAATTTCACTTCGGCTTCAAGCTCCCTGACAACTGCCTCATCAAGCGGTGAATTTTCAAGATTTTTGATGACAAAATTAGCTCTCGCTATTGCTATATAATGCTTGCTCCATAGGACCGACAAATTACTTGATCCTGCTCCTGAGGTGAAGTTTTTTAGAAAAGTAATCCCTGCCTGATCGCCATTAGTAGACCCTTTCTCGGAATCATCAGTACATATATCTCCTATTATAAATTCATATGAATGACCTCCCGAGCCAAGAATTGAGGATTCTCCCCAACCTAATGGATCATATACTGCATTCACAGCTCTGATTGCATTCTCTTCAGAAGTAAAAAAATCTGATTCTGTTATTTCTGTTGTTGGCTCTTCAACAAGATAATCATCACAAGAAGTTATCAATAACAGAAGTATTAAGAATGAATATAATGCTTTCATGAATATTAAAATTTAATGTTCGTACCAAAAATGATTGTCCTTGCCTGAGGATAATTCCCCAGGTCTACCCCATTTCCAAAGGGATCTCCATTAAATGCCAACCCGACTTCAGGATCGAAGCCTGAATAATCTGTAAAGGTTAATAAGTTATCAGCTGATAGATAAAATCTGACTGAGGTAAGTTTGACCTTATTTGTTATCTGATCAGGTAAAGTATAACCTAACTGTATATTCCGTAATCTTAGAAAAGAACCATCTTCAATAAACCTGTCACTAAACCAGTCATTTTGAGTGATCGACTCTGTTAGTCTTGGGACAGTATTTGATGAGCCGGGACCTGTCCATGCGTTTTCTACCCTGGACTTCAATAGATTATTTTCAATTACATCAGAACCCTCATAGTAATAAGTCATTATATTGGCTATTTCATTTCCCTGACTTCCCATAAATGAAGCACTAAAATCGAAATTCTTGAATCCTGCATTCAAGTAAAATCCATATGTGAAATCAGGAATAGGGCTACCTAGTAAAACGGCATCCTGAACAGTAATTTCACCATCACCGTTGTGGTCTAACCATTTTACGTCTCCAGGCATTGCCCTGGGTTGAGCACCATGAGCATCTATTTCTTCTTGTGACTGAAAAATTCCTTGTGATTTCAATCCATAAAATGCACCAAATTCTCCTCCAACTACAGTGCGAGTAGCTGGTATTTGAGTTTTAGGTTCGTATGCTGCTCCCTGAATATTATCAGCAGCTCCTATAGCAGTAACTTCATTATCAATAAATGATATATTTCCTCCGACATTAAAAGTAAAGGATTCAATTTCCTGTCTGAAATCAAGAGTAATTTCGAGACCTTTATTTGTCATTGAGCCTGCATTGGAAGTAGGAGCTTGTGCTCCTGCAAAAACAGGTGCCGGAACAAAACGCGAGTCAACTAATAAATCTTTTGTGTCTTTTATATAATACTCAGTAGTTAAAGACAACTTGTTATCCAGAAAATAAAAATCCAGTCCGAAATTGGTCATTCGAGAAACTTCCCAGGTAATATTTTCTGATGGTATAAAGGTTGGTGCATAACCCTGGTAAGGAGTATTATTATCAAATGCATATTGCCAACCCGGACTCAAAACAGAATAGAATGCATACGGTTGGATGGGTTCCTGATTTCCTACTTCTCCCCAGCCTGTCCGTATTTTCATCCCGGTAATGACTTTTGTTTCAGGAAAAAAAGATTCCCTATCAACATTCCAGCCTACCGAAAATGAGGGGAAAGTTCCCCATCTGTTCTCTTCAGGGAATTTACTTGACCCATCCCTTCGAATAGTTGCTGTAACCAGGTATTTGCTATCGTAAGAATAAACAGCTCTTGCAAAATATGACATCAAATTAAAAGCTCTTTCCCTGTATGGATCTGATACCCCTGTAGAGTCTGCAAAAATTTGCTCAGTAACATTGCTGGCATCACTTTGATAAATTTCAAAACCTAAAACAGCATTTATACTATGTGCATTTATTGTTTTATCATATGAAAGAGTATTGGAATTTTGTAATACATTTAAATTATTAGTCTGAACCTGAAGTTCTTCGGTTGTATTTGTTTCCTGTGGATTGATAATTGGCAATCCGTTTTCATCAAGATTTTTACTTTCCACAGTCGTATAAACCGGTGTTAGAAAATTCCCTACGATATCTCTGTTATCCCAAGTTACATTACTTTTAAAAGTAAGAGATCTGGAAATCTCATAGGACAACCCAAAAGTTGGTTGTATTCTTTCAGATTCCTGAACTCTGAACTGACTTATATAGGCTAGTCTGGCAGGATTTTCAATATCAGTCAAATTTGTTCTATCCCAATTGCCAGTAATAGGGTCCCTGATAGGATTAACAGGGTCTTTTCTAATAGCTGTACCTAAAACACTTGAATAAGTTCCCTGGTTGTAAACAGTGTTTTCATTTAATGAATACTTTATTCCTCCTGATAATTTGAGTTTTTTAGTAGCATTAAATTCCAATTGAATATTTGCCTGTGATCTTTTTCCATAAGAATTCACCACAATACCGTCCTGCTTAAAATAAGTTCCTCCTATACTATATCTTAATTTCTTAAAGCCTCCTCTGACACTTACATCATAAGATTGAATGGGTGCATTTTGAAGTACCTCATCCTGCCAGTCTGTGCCATCGTTATTTCCTGACAAAGTCTGCTGAATCCACGATCTCAAATCTTCAGACTCTATATCACTAAGTTGTCCGCCTTTAAGGTCCAGGTATGTCTTGGCATATCCTTGTGCATCCAGTAAATCAATTGTTCTCCAGGCCGTTTGAGTCCCGTAGTAGCTATTAAATTCTACCTGCACTCCGGTGGGCAATCCTTGTTTTGTTGTTACGATAACAACTCCATTCGCTCCTCTGGAACCATAAATAGCAGTGGCCGAAGCATCCTTTAATATTTCAATATTTTCTATATCATTAGGTGATATGTTACTTATATCTCCTGTTAAAAATCCATCAACTACGTAAAGAGGATTTGAATTAGAAAATGATCCAATACCCCGGACTCTAATGCTAGTTCCGGAGCCGGGAGCTCCGGAATTAGTGGTAACCTGCACTCCCGCAACCTTTCCCTGAATAGCTCTACCGATATCCACAGTTGCTAATTTTTGAATTTGTTCCGGATCGACAGATCCTACAGATCCGGTAAGATCACTTTTCTTAACCTCTCCATATCCGACGACTACCACCTCGTTAAGCAATTCTATATTTTCCTGGAGAATGATGTCAAAATTTGTCTGATCACCAACCTGAACTCTTTTAGTATCGAATCCAATATAAGTGATAACTAATACCGACTCTTCAGAAGGGACTTCTAAAGAAAAGCTCCCATCAATACCTGCTGTAGTTCCAATCTGCGTTCCTTCTACATGGATAGTAGCACCGATCAATCCATCTCCTTCAGAATCCCTGACGCTACCTGAAATTGATCGCTGAGCCATGATCAATTGCATATGGAATAATAATAAAATAGTAAAGACTATATATTTGGCTTTCATGTTTATAGGTAATTAATGTAAGCAATTAAGGCAATGATAAGACATAGCCCTATTATGATTAACTCAAGAAAGAAAAGTTTTCTCAACTTTCTTTTATTAGTTACTTCTGTTTTTTCCGGACTATTTTTTATGTCTTTCATAAGTGTTTCAAAAACTGATACAACAATTATACAAGGTGATTTTTTCAAAATACAACGAGCATTTTCACAAAAACAGAGGGTTATTTTATCAGGTGATTGTGCGGACAGATATTGCAGAAATTGAAATATTTACCCTTGCTAACTATGTTATTTAAGTCTCAGGCTATTTTTAAAAGGGAAATTGGGGACATAAAAATTGATAGCTATGAGGATATACAGATAGATTAGAAGTGCAAAAACTATGAGGCATAAAAAAGCCCCACATATATTTGTGGAGCTTAATTTTTGTGGGCCCTGCTGGGCTCGAACCAGCGGCCACCTGATTATGAGTCAGGTGCTCTAACCAACTGAGCTAAGGGCCCGAAAAGCCTTTGTTACATCAGCTTTGAATTGGGAATGCAATGTTACATATTTGCAGTATAAAATCCCAAACTGATTAAAGAAAAATTAATGATTCAAAACATAATATTTGATCTCGGTGGTGTTATAATCAACCTAGACACCGACTTAACCTACTCTAAACTAGTATCTTATTGCAATGGAAATGTCGATGTAGCTAAATCGAGAATTTTTAATTCTAAAATAACAGAACGGTACGAATTGGGTGAAATAACCGATGATCAATTCAGAGATGAGATGAGAGAGATATTAAATCACAATTTAAGTGATGAAGATTTAGACAATGCATGGAATGCAATGTTACTGGATATACCACACCAGAGATTATCCTTGCTCGAAAAATTAAAGGATGATTATTCATTATATCTCATGAGTAATACATCTCCTATTCACATTGATGGAGTAAATGAAGTGTTAAAAAGAACTGCAGATATAAATGATATCAGTTCATTTTTTGACAGAACATATTATTCTTTTACTATGAAAAAGAGAAAACCTAATCCGGAGGTTTTTCAGCAAATATTAGAAGAAAATGATCTGGAGCCTTCTGAAACTTTATATTTTGACGACCTGAAACAAAACATAAACTCAGCCCAACAATTAGGAATTAATGCTATCCACGTTGACGGACCTGAAGTCCTAATTAATTATTTTAATCATGACAGGTAATCACTTTTCTGCAAAAGATATAATAAAGCATTTAGCATTATTTTTATTGACCTTTGGAGCTGCGGTACTTGCCGGGGTTTTCTGGGTAAAAGGCAAGCCTGTTAGTATGATAACAGAATGGACCGGACATGATTGGTACTCCGGATTCATGTATGCATGGCCCTTTCTGCTTTTTCTGACTGTTCATGAATTTGGCCACTTTTTTACTGCCATTAAGCATAAGGTAAAAACCACTCTCCCATTTTATATTCCCTTCCCTCCTCTCCCTTATTTGCTTCCAATTACCATTGGGACAATGGGTGCGGTTATCAGGTTAAAAGGACTGGTAAAAAGCCGAAAAGAATATTTTGATATCGGTGTAGCAGGCCCTCTGGCTGGTTTTGTAATTGCTTTTGGCTTATTATGGTATGGATATACACACCTTCCACCTCAGGAATATCAATATGAAATACACCCTGAATATAATGTGGAGGGAAAAGGCTTTAACTTCAGACCAGAAGCAGATGAGAATACAATAGACATTTTAGTTGGCGATAATCTTCTGTCATTATTCTTCGAAAATTATGTTGTCGATCAACCAGAATTGCTACCAAATAAGCACGAATTATTTCATTATCCGTTTTTATTTGTTGGCTATCTCGCTTTAATATTTACAGCTCTTAATTTATTACCAATAGGGCAATTAGATGGAGGACATGTCTTATTTGGACTTTTTGGAAGGAAATTACAAGGCAAACTTTCCCTGGGCTTTTATCTACTGTTTATTCTTTATGCGGGTATAGGATTTATAAATAGCAGACAGGGCATTTCAGATCTGATGCTGGCCGTCCCTCTATATCTTTTATTCCTGTATTTTATAATGGGAAGGGTATCAAAAGACCCGATGACCAAGATCATCATAGCAATAGGCATATACACTGTTCAATACTTCATAAATTTTTACTTTCCCGATATAAAGGGCTATTCAGGCTGGTTATTTTTTGGATTAATTATCGGAAGATTCATAGGTATATATCATCCTCCGGCAATATATAATAAACCTTTATCTCCCTGGAGAAAAGTAATTGGGTGGATAGCAATATTTATTTTTATAATATCATTCAGCCCTCAACCACTTGTTATCGCTTGATTTCTGTAGATAAATATTATCTAAGGAAATAAGACGGGCAAGGCATCGACTTATGACTGTTGTCGATATTTACGCCATATTGAATGATGAATTCGTGAGAACCCCTGTTAAATTGGTTCAAATCACTGAATACATAGTCGTATGCATAACCAAAACTCCATTCTCTGGTAGCCTGAATCTGGAAGAAGGTGACTAGGGATCTACCGGTACGATAGGATGTTCCCAGATTTAATCTTCCATAAAGAATAAAATTTAAGTTAAAATCAGTTCCTACAGGAGCCCCCTCCTGAATTCTTAACAAGACACTCGGTCTTATCAGTAAATTCTGTGACACAGGGAATACATGACCTCCTGTTAAAAAATAATAGCGTCTTTCAATTGATTCAGTAACAGTACTGATATCATTTTTATCAAAAGTGTTATTATGAAGAATATAAGGCACAGACAATCCTACATAGGATGAATTATTGTGCCAATATGCTCCGGCACCAAAATTTGGATTAAACGAATTATTTACTCCCTGAAGGTTTGGATCTGTAATATCATCCAGAGTAAGTCTTGAATAATCGGAATTCAGATTATTAAAACCAGCCTGTAATCCCATGGATAGAGTACCTCCCATCGTCTTAACTTTATAAGAATAGGCTGCATATACTCCAATATCAGAATGAATTCCAACTCTGTCATTAGTAATCATCAGACCAAGACCAATGTTTTTCTTTGAAAGTTTTGAATCAACTGCGAATGAGAGAGTCTTCGGAGCCCCATCCATATTGATCCATTGATCCCTGTATGAAGCAATACCATGAATAGTTTCATGCACCCCGGCATAAGCCGGATTTATGGCCATACCGTTAAACATGTACTGCGAAAACACAGGTCTTTGCTGAGCTTTCATTCCTATTAAAGAAATGAAAGCAATGGCTAATATTAAAGTTGATTTTTTCATTATAATTGCTGGCGTTTTTTTATCTCACTAGTTCCAGATAACCATTTTTTGGTTCGGAACCATCTCCTTTATCTATCACATAAAAATATGTT
The DNA here is from genome assembly GCF_005166025.1 of Mangrovivirga cuniculi. Taxonomy (NCBI): domain Bacteria; kingdom Pseudomonadati; phylum Bacteroidota; class Cytophagia; order Cytophagales; family Mangrovivirgaceae; genus Mangrovivirga; species Mangrovivirga cuniculi. Next base: position 2,090,834 of record NZ_CP028923.1, on the reverse strand, counting down.
CCTATCGGTAGTTTTTTACCTCCTGCATAAATACCGCGATTTCCAGTTCCTCTAAAGTTATTGCCTAATGTATCATCAACCGATTGGCACTGTGCATCTGGATCAGAATCATTGGTATAACCATCTGTTTCATATACAAGATCACCGTACCTGTTGAATATTTTCACGTTATTGTTTTCAAAACACTCGATACAGTCGATAATGAAATGATCATTCTTACCATCTTCGTTTGCAGAAACACCATTGTAAACAAATATGTCTGGTTCGATAACCACATCTGTCGAATCTGCACAACCAAATACAGTAGTAACTTCGACATTGTACAATCCTGAAGAAATATTGATCAAATCAGATCCAAAGCTATATACACCACCCATATCCCATCGAATTGATTCTACATCAACATCATTTGTCACAACTGCTCTTGCAAAGCCATTACTATAATCACAAGCGGCTGGCTGAGCTCTGACGTAGAATTCAGGATAAACTCTTTCATCTGGTACAAAAGCATATACCGCTTCACTTCTACAAGAAGTAGCCCGGTTTATTGAAACAACTGTATAATCACCAATATCAAACATATCAAAAGTCTGACCGGTATAGTAATGATCTATTGTATCCAGTTCTTCCGAACCATCAACCAGATCATACCATTCGAATTTATAATCATCTTGATTTTCGGTAGTTGGTACATAAGCATTCAGTATACCATCAGGCTCGATACAATTCTCCCTTCCTTTAACTAATTCAGGAATTACAGTTGGATAAACTCTGGCATCTTCTACAATAGCTGTAGTAGTAGCCTCACAATAATTCTGAGTGTTAGTCGCTGTAACCGTATAGGTCCCATTTAACAAATTATATACTTCCGACCCAGTTGCAATTAATGTTTGATTGCCTTGATCATCTGTTGTTGTCCATTCAAATGAATGCAAGAATATATCTCCATTTGTAACTCGTACTTCAGCTTGTCCATCAGGGTCTCTAGGACTACAAACAGTCAAAGGATTAGTTCCTTCAGCTTCTATTACCGGATTAACTTCTGTATCCAGTACCTCGATCTCTTCAGATTTACAATTATACGCAGGATTACCATTCTCATCTAATTGAATTAATGAGACTCGATAATCAGACGGAGGAAGTTGTCTGTAAAGATATGTTTGATTAGCAGGATCTCCTGAATATGGTACTACAAAGGAATTTCCTTCCTCGTCAATACGCTCTAATCGGTAAGTAAATTCAAATGGATAATTAAAGTTTGTATTCGCAAGTGACACAGAAACCCTTCCACTATCTACAAAACAGAATGGATCATCGTGCTTATTTGTTCTTAAAACATATTCATCAAGCGTTGGAATATCAATGAATGAAACTATGCTATCCTGGCAACCATTATTTGGATTAGTAACAATCGCCGAATAAAAACCTGATGGATAATTATTTAATTGACTTTGAGTAACCTCAGTATCAGTTAAATTCAGGTCTTCAACAGTTTCATCATTTTCAATATCACCAGCAAACCATTGGAAATCATATTGTTGAGTAGAAGTTAATGTAATTCTTCCCTCTGCATTCAGACAGTTAGCATTTAAAATACTTTCGTCGATTGAATTTGGATAAACAGCATCATCATCTACCTCTACCGTTTCAGGAAGAGATAAACACTCATTATCATAATTTTGCTGAGCTATAATGGTATAAGAATTCGGTTCAAGTCCAGCTAAATTCAATCCTGTTGGTTCTCCAACCAATACGAAGTCAGCTTCATTTATATCTTTTTGATTTTCTCCTACAAATACATAATAAGTATAATCAGTTTGATTATATCCCGGAGGAATGTTAGTGACATTTCCAGATACTTCACCATCAAATGGAGTACAATTTTCTGACGCTTCAGCATCTGGATCAATAATCGGAGTAAGAGTTGTAGCATCAACGCTATATGGCTCTGTTGTTTTACAATTATCTGCAGGATTTAACACCTCTACTATATAATTTCCTGGAGAAACATTATCAACAACTGATCCTGTAGCAAACAATCTATCAGAGGTTACCGGTTCTGTAGTACCGTAATACCATGAGAATTGAGCACCTGGTACAGTTTGGCCGTTAGAATATTCTGCAGTAACTGTTACAGGCGATAAAAAGCATGTATTCTCAACTCCATCAGTTATTTCTAAATCAACTTCAGCTATATTATTATCAACAATAACCGAATCATTAGCCTGACATTGCGTAGTAGGATTCACAACATTCAAATAGTATTTCCCTGCCTCAACCTCATTAACATTTTGGTTATTACTTATCAGGGTATTTTCTTCATTTGTCCAGGTAAAATCATAATCTAATGGATTCTGGTTTATACCACCGATCAATCTACCATTAGCTGGATCACACCTTGTTTGAGGTTCTGAATCCAGATTTAATCCTGGATAGACTCTTTGGTCAGAAACTGAGGCACTAGTGATTTCAAAACAACCAGTAGTTTTATTTATAACTTTAACAGTATAATCTGATTCATCTATATTTTCCAATAACTGACCAACACCTACAAGAGTAGTATTGTCCTGAACGAATTCATCATTATACCAATAAAAATCAAAATCATCATCATCAGCAGTTGGAACAGTTGCTCTAAGTGCACCATTTGGACTCACACAATTAGTCAATGGTGATATTTCTTCGATGTCTGCTGAGAAAAATTCAGCTTGCAAACCAATTTCTACTTCAACTGTGTCAGACTGACACCCAAAGCGATCATTAATTGCATATACACTATACGTTCCTTCAGCCAGATTTGGATAAGTTCTCTGAGTAAAATCCGCATTTCCGGTTACTGGTGTTGGCCCATCGAACCATCTATAACTATAACCAGAAGTTTGCACATTCCCATTTATAATAACATTTGCTCTGGCTGCACCATTATCCGGGTAAGCAGGATCACAATTAATATTGTCTTTTAATTTCTCTGCTTCAAGTGGGAAAGGTAATGCAGGAACTGGTTGAGCCCCAACATTATTAGTATAATCGGTTTCTAATATTATCGTGGAAGGATAATTAATTGGAACACCACTTGTTCCATTATCATTAATAGCAATATATAAGTCGACTATGGCCGCTCCTGTACCTTGGACCGGTGCATCATTTACCGTAAATACGTCGTTTTGATTTAAATTATTTATGGGGACGGATATTGAATTTAATCGCCGTGCTCCACTCACTGTCGGATCTCCATCGTAAAAGGTGACATCCAGATTATCATTAAAAGGAATATCTGAAAGATTGGTAATATCAAATGAAACCGTGAAATCTGTTTCAGGGCAGGTTGGAGAATTATAATTGATTGAGTTTTCATCAATCGCTAAGTCCAGCGCCGAAATAACATCTACTATTATAAATACTGTTTCCACAGCACCTATTTCATTGATTATCTGTACTTCGACAGTATCTTTTCCATAATACGTTTTTGAAGCAGTATAGGTAAAGCAGGAATCAGTAGCTGGTGTAAATTGAACTTCTTCACCATTACCTGAACTTGTTACATCATTAACAAGATTAGGAGGGGCACAACTTTCTCCCCATATACACATATCAACAGTATTCCCCTGAACTACACCCTGGTAACCAGGTGTAGCAAGGTCAGCATCAAAATCATAAATAGAAGTATAAACTTTATCTCCCGTTTCATTATAATAGTACGGGTCAATGGTTTCAATTTTACTACCAAAACCTGATAAGAAACCATACGTTCCTGTACCACTGGCTCCGGTCATATATCCTACCTGAAGAAATTCGTCTGAAGTTATTATCAGATTATCCTGACTTCTCACATGTTGAGTTGGGAAAGACACAGCATAATAATCTGGTCTGCCATTAACCGGATAAACAGAAACACCTGAATATGAAGAATATGATTGCCCATTATATGTTAATGAAGATAATCCTTCCTGAGGAATCACTATATTGATTCGCTGTTTCTGCGAATAGTTTTTAAATGGAACAAACTCTATATATTTACTACCTGCACAAAATAAAGGAGGAACAATCGCCATACCGACCTCATCCCTTACCCTTCCGGGATCTGATCCACTCACCTGGTAAACATATATAGGATTATTAGAAGTAATATAATGACCTCGACCCACATCAGTATAAGGACCGCCCAGCATGAAGTTATAATACTCCCCTTCGTTGATAACTGCAACAGGAGTTGCTGATCCGTCAATAAAAATTTCTGTATTGTCTTCAGTTGCTACAATAATACTATATTCATACTCAGGGTCATTTTCACCCCTCATTACTATATATTCACTTCCTATTCTTTCAATTGGCACAAGCTGATCTGCTCCACCTTCAGCAGAAGTAGTACCTGGAGGCCCATCAATTCTGGTATGCTCTGAACCTGAATTAACCACGATACTTTTACCGTTAGTAGTAACTTTAGTTCCGGTGATATGCTGTAAAGGCCCTTCCCCACGAACCAAATAAGTTTCTCCTTCATTTAAAGTAACTGAATGAGTTTTAGTTCCGAGACCTGCAAAATCATAGGTATATGATGCAGGTAATTCAAATGTTACAATTGTGTTATCTTCAGTAGCCATCACAGAAATAAAGTGGTGTTCTTTACCCCTGGCATATTGACGATCCATATTTATGGTTTGCGAACCAGCGTAAAATAAAGTTCCCAGAGCTTGTTTACCTTTTAAAGTCACAATATTCTGGTTATTAACAGCAGCTAATCTATACGTTACCTGAACAGGATAATCTGATTCAACGATTAAACCTTTGGAATTTTCTACCTGGTTAAGATTAAGTGTCATTCCTAAAGTAGGACTTAATGCCATATTTGCCGGCTGGCCAGGTCTAACCACAAAATTTTGATCTACCGCACCATCTACAGTATAAACTCTGACATTTGCTACGGGAAATTTGGTTGTAATCAAAAATTCAGATCTCGCATTAAGATTAGGCTGATTTGCATTCCAAACCGGTGGGAACCAAAGTTTAGTATCAAATTGAGCATATCCTGAAAAAGACAAACAAGCTAAGACAAACAAGGTAAGTACCTTGAGGGTTAGCAAGTTAAAAAATTTGTCTCCTTTATTTTTATAAAAAATATTCATCGGAGTTAAATATTATTTGGTCTAAAAGTCTATTTATCCTTAGTATTTAGGAGTTTATCCTAAATTATATCCGTTTCACCTGCAAAAGGTAACCAATAATTCTATTGTAAATTGAAATATTTCAATTATCTGACTATTACTATACTACCGCTTCCCCCTATATTTTCATCATCACATTGAATAACATAGTAATAAGCACCTTTTTCAAGGTAATCTCCATTAAAAGTGCCATCCCAATCATTATTATAAGGATTAGCTTCAAAAAGAATTCTGCCTAATTCGTCAAAGATCTTTACTCCACATCCAGGAAACTGATCTATACTTTGAATTACCCAGGTATCATTAATTCCATCTCCATTAGGAGACAAGATTTTATTTGCCTTAAATTCAAATGAACCTTCTACAGTAATAGTTATTTCAGCTGTCCCTACACAACCATTGGATCCGGTAGCATTTACAGAAAAAGTCGTCGTCTCTGTTGGGAACGCATATGGATTGGATATGTCTGCAAAATCAACAAACTCTGCCGGTTCCCAAGCATAGTCTATGCCACCACTTGCGTTCAAAATAACCGTATCACCGCGGGATATTTCCGTTTGTTCAGCCGTAATATCAATCACTGGAGCCGGGAGGGTGTTTAGTGTAAAACTACCAGCACCTGGACAGCCAGCTCCACTGCTAACAGATACTGAAGCTTCGGTTCCACTAGTATAATAAGCCTGCCTTCCTGTTGAACCATTCGACCATTCATATGAACTGTATTCAGATACCGTTTGAAGTAACACAGAATCTCCTTCACAGAAAGGCATTGTTCCTGAAACAAGTTCAATGTCAGCTATTGGAGCATCTTCTACAACTATTGTCTGTGTAGAAATATCCTGGCAGGCCGGGCCATAGGAAACGGTTAAGCTTACATCATAAGTTCCAGCAGTATTAAATGTTTTTGTTGGCTCAAATTCATTAGAAGAATTTCCATCACCAAAATTCCAATTATAACTTACTGTTTGGCTACCATCAACAGTAGAGGAGTTTGAGAAACTTAATGTCGATCCACGACATAAATTCCCGGAAATAGAAAAATCAGAAACCGGAGCTGCAGAAACAGTCACTACAACCGGATCAGATTCTTGTGTACAACCAGAAGTGTTTTCTACTACTACACTATAACTTCCGGACTCAGTTACGGTAAGACTACCTGTCGTAGCTCCACTAATTACACTCCCATCTTTTTTCCAGGTAAAACCAGTAATTTCGGCTGAGGCCGGTACCTCTAGTACAACATCATTACCATCACAAAATGATGTGGGACCATCTGGAATTATAGAAGATGAAGGTAGATTCGCAAGCCCTGCATATGTTTCAACCGGGTCACTCTTACAATCTCCACTAACTGTCTGCACATAATAATATCCTGCATTTTCTACATTAAAAGGAGAGATAACAGGGTTTTGCTCAGTTGATTCAAAACCATTTGGTCCAGTCCATTGATAGGTTGCTCCGGAAACTGTTCCGGCTGATAAAGTCAGGGAACCATCCGGACAAACAGGCCCATCATTAGATGCTGCTGGTTCACCGGGTGAAGTAGCATTATTTAAAACAACTCCTAAAACATTTGAAGATACATTACAACTTCCTTCTAAATGTCTTACTGTATAATTTCCTCCCAGCGAAACATCAAGAAAATTATCTGTACCCTGTTTTTGTAATACATTATCCTTATACCAGGCATATTGCCCTGTAATCGTAGGAGTAGCATAAACCCGTCTGACATCACCAAGACATATACTCATAAATGACTCTGGACTTGTCTGTGGAAGTACACAGTTAATATTTTTTAAATAAGACCAATTATTTTCAGTTCTGGATGTGAAAAATATATCTGGCCTGGCATTTCCTGTAAGATCTGTAGCTTTTATTCCCAGTCCTGGAGAGGGAGTATCCAGATCATATGTCGTAGTGGATATAGAACCCGGAGTACTGGTATTAACAAAAACTCTTATTTGAGCTGATGCAGCACTATTTACTATTATATCTACATTTCCATCACCATTAATATCACCTGCTTCAATACCATAAGTACTTGTCAATGAAGTAAATGAGTATGGAGAGGAAAAATTGATATCTCCTCCTTCAGTAGATGTATTTCTGATTACTGATATTTGATTCTGTATTTTAGAAGTGGCAATATCTTCAAATCCATCATTATCGAAATCAGCTACTAAAATTCTGGTTAAATCCCCTCCTATTACAAAAGTTTGATATTGTCCAAAACTAAAATTCCCAGGAGTACTGTTATTTTTTATTACGAATACCTCAGCACCTAAACTAGCATTAACAGCGAGGTCCATTTTACCATCTTTATTGAAATCACCAATAGACATTCCCCTGGCATTATCAACTGTTATCGGGAAAGTCGCCGGTGTAGTTTCAAAATTTGTCACACCTCCGGAAGAAAGATTTCTAAAGATACTTACCAAAGTATTATTTGTTTCGTTCACAACAGCAATGTCCAATCGGCCATCATTATCAAAATCTGCTGCCCTTAATCTGTTGGGGTTATTTCCTTCAATGGTTAAGCTTTGCACATTTGTAAATCCCCCACTCCCGTTATTGATCATGATATAGACCAGGCTTCCCTGGCTATTATCCTCAGTAAATGCCAGGTCCAAGTTACCATCGCCGTTAAAATCAGCTTTCTCAACAAATTTTGCAGCTCCGGGGAGGGCTACATCAGATTTAGTAAATGAACCCGTTCCATTATTAAAATAAATTGAAAAGTTGGTTTGAGGTGCCGGATAAACTACGACAACATCATTATGCCCGTTATTATTAAAATCTCCTCCTAAAATATCAAGTTGAGGTCCTAATGCACCTTGAATCGAGGCTGCTTCAAAACTCGATGCATTTAATGGTACACCTGAATAACTTAAATCAAAGTATTGTTTGGAATAAGAAATATTTCCACTTGATTTTCGAAGTACCGAAATAGGTGCATGGTGAGACCCGGCAGGAACTCTTACCCTGATGACATTTGTTGTTACATCAACAATATTTGCTTTTATTCCACCGAAGGAAACATCCAGATCAGAGGCAGTAGTTCCAAAACCCGATCCTTGTACGGTAACGATACCATTTACTGTGGTATCAGTTGGTGAAATAGAATTTATTACCGGTACCTGGCCATAAATACCTGTCCCGATAAACATTAAAAAAAATATAAATGTCTGTATCTTTCTCATGTGCTCAATTATTCAACATATAGATAATAAGCATCTTTATAGTAACTTATACCTTTAATCCTGTCTCTTTCTATCAATACGTCCTCATTACTTTCAGTTTTAAAAGTATAAATAATGAATTTCTTCAGGGTTGAACTATAGCCATACTGACCATAAAACCCTCTTTGTCTCATTTTTTCTATGTAAGCCTCAACTTCAGCTTCACTATCAAACTGATCAACTACTACGTAATGACCAGGTTTGAGACCATTTGGATCATCACTTTCTTTGTATACCTTATCCGGTTGCTCAATAGGAGGTTCAACCACTGCTACTGGCTCAGTATCAATTACTTCCGGCTCCGATGCTGTCACTTCAGGCTCTGGTTCCGGTTCTGGCTCTATAACTTCCGGTTCCGGTTCTGACTCTGTAATTTCTGGTTCCGGTTCTGACTCTGTAATTTCTGGTTCCGGCTCAGGTTCTGTAATTTCCGGCTCTGGCTCTATCACTTCTGGCTCCTGCTCCGGTTCTGGTTCAACTTCAACAATTGGCGGTTCTGTAGACTTAGTCTGAACATCTTCTTTTCTTGTATAGTATTCATCTAACCAATCAGGCTGAGCTCTTTCTTTTTGTTTCTTTTTTGCCAGTCCTTTAAATATATCTATGTTGTTGCCAAACAATACCTGAATTTGTATTTCGTGGGTTCCACCAGGGATTCCAACATCAAGGTTACTGGCAAACTCATAAGCATATCCAATTTTAAATTTATCAGGTTGACCAAATCCAACTAGCAGAGAGGCTCCGTAATCCTGTCTGTAACTTCCTCCAAACCATAAAATTTCTCTCAGATCAACAACTAATGCGCCTTCGTAATAACTTTGACCGGTATATCCGTATCTATAAATAGCGTAAGGTGTTACAGTAATATCATTAGTTGGGAGCTTAAAATTGTAATAAGCCATACCATGAAGTACATCGACAGGTTGAAATGAAAATTGATCAAAATCTTCACTATTTAAGATGTTATCCTGAAAAAGAGCTGGAAGAGTTAAAGAAAGATTTAACCCTTTAATAAAATAATGCACCCCAAATTGAGCCTGGAAAGAAACGGTATTTTCTCCTAAAGCTCCTATTGCCGGATCTGATAATTGCGAATCATCTAAAGAGCCGTAATCAATACTGTTAAAATTTGCTCCTCCGCCCAGTCCAAAACTAATAAAGTGATCTCTTTCGAACGGAACTGTGTATCCTAAAGTAAGATTCGATGAAGTAGTATTAAATAAACTGTAATCCTTATTATATATGTTTACTCCAAATGTCACCCGGTTTTCGAATGGCATTTGAAGAGCAAGACTTGCAATTGAAGGGGCTTCATTTATCTTAACCCATTGTCGTCTGTAATTTACTTCTACCAATCCACGGCCATATATCCCACCCATTGCAGGGTTCACAACATACGGATTCATATAAAAATTAGACCATGCAGGAGCACGTTGTGCACGGACGTCATTAGCAAAGACGCTTAAAAACAATATAGAGCAAATAATTAGCCTCATGGCATTTCCCTTACTTTCGAAAAGTATTTGATTTAGCTGGTTTCAAAAATTCTTAAAAAGTTAACTTCAACTAGTCATCCTATAAATAAAAAATCATATATAGTTTAAAAACAATGTCGTAAATTATATAAATAACATCTAAAGATCAAATAATAATTCAGTTTCACCTTACGTTGGTTTGTAAGAATCACTATTCAATAAGTTGGCAAAGTTTTTGAATGAGTTAAAAAAAGACATAAATATCACATAGAATGATTTTTTATTATTTTAATTGTTAAAAATAATTTTTAATATTGATATTTGATGTCGATTAAAAACAGTAATATTTTTTCATTTTAGATTTTTTTACCGTGAGAAGAACCTCAATAGGAGTACTTTTGCTGATGATCTCTTTCGTATTGATCTCATTTTCATCTTGTAAATCAAGCCAGGCTGCAGCATCTGATAATCAGGCTTCAGTTGATAATTCTTCTACTGAACCCGTTGAAAAAGAGAACGTGGTTGAACAAACTTATGTTGTCTCAAAGGAAACTTACACACGGGTCAATAAAGATTTTAATGAGCTTGCGGAACTTAGCGAAACATTCTTCTACGATAAAATCAATGACAAAATAGAAGAGATATACAGCTATTTTGAAAGTAAAGAAACTCCGGTTTTGACCGTAGTTACTTTTTCAGGAGAAAGGCCTGTATTTGACAGACCTATGACTATAGAACAGTATCTTAACTATTTAAAGGATAAAAAATCTTTTAACCTTAAAATTTATGAGATCACTGTAAATAAAGACGAAAAGATAACGAAGTTAGTGTTATCCAAATAGAAAAAGAAAATGATTAACAAGTCGATATTCATATTTATTTTTATTCTGTTCGCAGGTTCATTTTTTGAAGCGAACGCACAGGGAGGTCCTGATGATGACAACCTTGAAGCTATTGATTCATTAGCTCTTGAGAAAATCAGGGATTTAAGTAAGTACATTTCAATTATAGGTAGTAAAGCTACCCCATTTAGTGAAGCTAACAGGGTAATTGACCGAGCCCTGGAATTATTTGCTGAAGGAAGTGAGGTTGGAGTTAGTTCTGTAAATAGTGATGAAACAATGTACTATGCCATTAAGGAATATTTTGGAAGGTTAATGGCCCTGAATTATGACCAGGTAAATATTACTTGGTTTGATATCCAATATATATCTGACCTACAACCACTGCCAAATGGAGAATATGTTGGAGTAATTACAATTTATCAAAAGTTTGAAGGAGTATCCGGTGATAATATTGTTTACAAGGATACTACAAAGAAGGATATTACAGTTTATGTGAAGAAAAAAGAAACTCAAATCGGTGGAGATATTGTTAGCTTCTGGGATGTACTCCTTGGTGACATAATGGTATCTGAAACCATGTAGGTAATAAAATATTTGGAACTGATAAAAAAGACTGGCCTGTTTAGGCCAGTCTTTTTTTATTTCCATAATGCTATTGATATTTCAATCTTATCTATCAAATGACTCATTCATACCCAAGGCCCACTCCCGTTTTTATAAGTACATCAGTGGCTTTAAACACCCAACCTGCAGTCTAAAATCTTATATAACCTGATATTTTATCATCTCCTATGAGGCTTGATTAACAAATCAATGTAAATAAAAAAACCGGGAATATATCCCGGTTTTTTTAGTAAGTATTTAGCTATAATATTTTATCCTAATTTTGCTGTTATGTACGCTGATATAAATTTAAACGCCTCATCGACCATAACATCATCAATCTCCGTTTTCTTTTCTCCTGTTTTTATCTCATCTTCTTCCAATTCCTGATCAAGCATATCGGAGTTAGCTCTTTTCTCATTTTGCTCCTCTATTTCCTTCTTTCTTTCCTTTTCATTTAATGAAATAGTGGTACTGCTTCTTATATCGCGTGCTTCTTTAACATCATTTACATAATCTTTAAGATTAGAATCAGCATTTAAACGCTTCTTGAAATCTGATCTGTAACTATTTAAAAAACGATCATTAATTAGAGAAACCTGTTTATAATCTGCAGACTTTATTTCATCCCATGGCAAAGAATTTTCTAAAGAACTTTCTCCAAATTTAGAGTAGTCATAAACACTTGGGAATTCAATATCAGGTATTACACCCCTGTTTTGGGTACTATTACCAGAAATCCTGTAGTATTTAGCCTGCGTTAATTTTAGCTCACCCAGCTTACCATCAGGATTCTTAATAAACCTGGCAAGGTCTACCACACTTTGTACAGTGCCTTTTCCATAAGTTACTTCACCTATTATAACTCCTCTTTTATAATCCTGAATTGCACCTGCAAAAATTTCAGAGGCAGATGCACTTTCTCTGCTGGTCAACACAGCCAGTGGACCATCATACACCAATTCTTCATCGGTATCCGTGCCTACCTCAACTGACCCATAACTATTTTTTACCTGAACTACCGGCCCTTTATCTATAAATAATCCGGTCAGATTAATGGCTTCCTGCAAGGCTCCACCACCATTTCTTCGAAGATCAATTACAATTCCATCAACATTTTTATTTTTAGCCTCATTTATAAGCTTCTTAACATCATTAGTAGTGCTACTAATGTCTTTTTCATTATTTTGATACGCTTTAAAGTCAAAATAAAATGCCGGAATATCAATCAATGCAAAATTGTATTCTTTACCCTGTGTTTTGTAGGGAATCATTTCCAATTTAGCTGACTGGTCTTTTAATTTTACCTTATCTCTTTCTATGGTTACTGTTTTAGCTACTGCGTTAGCTCCTTCAGAAGCTGGCAATACCTTTAATCTTACCAGAGTCCCTTTTGGTCCCCTGATTAATTTCACAACTTCTTCTACTCTCCATCCTACTACATCTACAAATGGTTTAGATTTTCCCTGGCCAACTGCTATAATCCTGTCATTTGCGAATAGTTCGTCGGATTTGTCTGCAGGTCCACCCGGCACGATTGACATAACAGTTGTATAATCATTTATTGTAGCTAAAGTTGCTCCAATACCTTCAAGACTACGGCTCATTTCAATATCAAAATTCTCCTTAGCCCTTGGGGAAAAGTAATTTGTATGTGGATCGAATGTTGATGTAAAAGCATTAGCAAAATACTGGAATACATCCTGCCTGTCATACCTTAAAAAGATATTTCGCATTCTCTCGTATCTGCTGATAAGAATTGAATCTGGTGATTCAGTTTCTGCTAGTTTCAAACTTAAATACTGACTCTTTAACAGTTTTCTCCAGTTTTCATCAAGCTCCTCTTCAGAAGCTGCCCATTTAGCATCATCACGGTCAGCATCGTAATACTCATCTTTGCTAAAATCAAAACCACTGTTTATAGTTTTGATGTTTTCTTCCACACGGGAAATTAACTTTTCCCTGAATCTGTTAAACATTTGAAAAGGTAAGTTGAGATTACCCTGCATTACGAAATCATCAAAGCTGAAACGAAATAAATTATACGGTTCAAGATCTGATGCAGTAAAATATAATTTATTTGGATCCAGTGAATTCAAATAGTTATCATATATTTCCGCTGAAAGGGAATCATCAAGTTTTTCCTTTCTATAATGATGTCTTAGTAATAAAGCAGTCATAATCTGAATTTCCTCAGACTGATCTTTAGACGGCTCTATGTTAGATAATGTGTCTGCAGAAACCGGAGATGCATGAATATTGCCATTAAATAGCAGCAATACCATTATGATTAATGCAGTTAGTTTTTTGATATATTAAGCTCTCGCATACTTTAATTATTGTTTCAATTTTATCAATTCAAAAAATATACCATCTTTGTTTTTCAGGCAAAATACAGTCTTTAAAGATAATTAATCGAATGCATGTTTTTCATTCTTTCCAAAGTTTTCTATTACATGATAATGCCGGTTACAATTCTGGCTATTTTAGCAATCTTGTCACTATTTGTTAAACGGAAGAAGCTTAAAAAAGTGTTCATAATGTTATTTTCTTCACTTTTTTTAATATTTTCTAACCCTTTTTTAGCAAATAACGCTTTCAGAATATGGGAGTTACCTCCTGTTAAATTCACAGACCTTGAGAAGAATTACGAAATTGGAGTACTTCTGACCGGTATTACTCAGTACGATGCTCCTACCCAGGACCGTGTATATTTTAACAAAGGTGCTGACAGATTGTTACATACAATACAATTATATAAGGAAGGATACATTAAAAAAATTTTGGTTTCTGGAGGGGCAGGTAGCCTTGAAAATGATAAAATATCGGAAGCTTCAAAATTGAAAGAGGTCCTTTTAATTTGTGATGTGCCTGAAAATGACATTATAATTGATAGTCTCTCTCAAAATACAGTTCAAAATGCTGTCAACTCTACTCTTATATTAAATAAAAGAAATATATCATCGGAAAATGCTTTGCTCATTACGTCTGCCTTTCACATGAGAAGAGCAAAGGCCTGTTTTATAGAAGCAGGAGCTGAAAACATTGTGTCATTTCCTGTCGATTACTACACTAGAGAAAATGATTGGAATCCGGATGATCTTTTTATTCCAAGTGTTGATAGTATCTACTTATGGAGTAAACTTATAAAGGAGTGGGTCGGCTACGTTGCATATTTTTTATTCGGTTATATCTAGCCCTTCTATCGATTATATTAGCTCCATATCCGGCAGCAACAAGTGATATAGATGGGGCAACCATAACTCCTATAATAGGTATGAATAACATCAGATTAAACATAATACCTATACCCATAGCAAAAATCTTATGGGCCCAGACAAATTTCCTACTACCTGAAGCGGATACTTCATAATATTCATTCCTGTAATCTATAAAGGCAAAAGCCAGAAAATAGGAACTAATCAAAAATGATAAAGCAGGTGTTACGACAGACAAGACTGGAAATAAAATCGTAATAACAAATAGCACAAAGTAAAGTCCAAATTCAATAGTCAGATTTATCACTGCGATAACTATTCCTCTCCAAACATCAGAAAAGAAAGAAGGCCATGAAAAAGGTCTTTTATACCCTGTCATATACTCCTGGAAAGAATCACTGAGCCAAACAAGTATCGGAGCATATAAAATCAGCATCAAATATTTGTAGAATTTTATAAATAATAAAATCACAAATATTCTGATTGAAATTAAACTCATCCAGTATATAAATTTTCCCCACCAGGAATCTTCCGGAGATAAAGATAACATACCAAATACCCAGGTTATTACTTCATCTGCATACAAAATTGCTGAGGAAACAACGATCAGTAATAATACAAAGTTTGCTAATGCCGGTATGATCAGCCATTTTGGCTTTTTTGAAAAAACAAAATCCAGACTATAGCTATATGATTTAATAGCTATTCCAAGTTGATTGAATAATTTCCTGATCATAAATAAGACAATAAACCTAAACGCTTCGAAGTTTCATTTTGTATTTTCCCTTTAGGATCGAGCTGGCACTTAATATTTTGCCATTCTTCCCATTCAGGATACATTTTCCTGAAAACGTCTCTCTCAAGAAAAGCATCCTTTCCAAGATAAACCCTTCCTCCTGCTGATAAAACAAGATCGTCAAGTTTTCTTACTAGTTCTGGCAATTTTTTAGAAATAGGAAAATCGATTGCCAGGGTATATCCTTCCATTGGAAATGATAAATATTTTGATCCTTTGCCCATTTTCTTTAATACATTAAGGAAGGGAGTGCAATCACTGGAAGAGATTAAATTCATTGCCTCTTTAAGAATTTTATACTCATCCTTCATGGGTATAACGAATTGATATTGGATAAACCCTCTCGTACCATAGCCTCTATTCCACTGACCAATTGCATCTAAGGGAAAGAAAAACTTATCGTAATGAGTTAATGCTGGAGCATTAGACTGAGAATACTCGATTAACTTATTAAGAATTTGTCCTGAAAGTTTATTCAAGGCGAAATTTGGAAGGTAAACAGGAAGATCAAGTTTTTTCTGACTATGAAGTTTTAAAGGATTTTTTTGTTTCCCCGAATCTACATCTTGATATTTTGCAATATTTCCTAAAGACAAAACTCCTTTTCCCAAATTTTCACCTCTTGCTAAAGGGTCAAACCATGCCACGCTATAGCGGTAATTTTGATCGTACTCATTAAAAGCATCAATCATCTCTCTGAGATTTTTTACTTTAACAGCTGTAGTTTTAAAATAAGAGGTCTCTACTTTTTTTAACTGAACAGTGACCGTATCGATCCACCCAAGTAAACCTAATCCTCCAAATGTAGCATAAAATACATCTTCATTTTCTGAACGTGAACAGATAATCCTCCCTTTTTCGGGAGTAACCATCGAAAATTCTGAAACACAATTCACAAAAGTGCCATCCACATGATGAGCCTTACCATGAATATCATTTGCTATCGCACCTCCCAGGGTAATAAATTTCGTTCCCGGAACTATAGGTGGAAACCATCCTTTATCTAAAAAAACTTCTATAATTTCTGCAATAGAAATTCCACTTTCCGCTTTTAATAAACCTGTATCGGAATTGAATTCTAAAATTCTCGACATTTTGTTTCTCAGCGTTAAGCCATTAGCCAGTACAGCCTGATCACTATAACTTCTACCTAAACCTCTGACTATATTTGGCTCATTAAAAGTCAGGATGCTTTCATACTGATCAATCCCTGTCAGTTGCTTAAGTTTAGTTTCGATCATTGGGTAATTACCCCAGCCAGAAATTTTCTTTTTCAGGAAATTCACTTTATTTGTTGTGTGGAATTAATTTACTTACCGAATGTATATTTATTTGTAAAAAATGACAATAAATACTTACGATAATCCAAAAACTTATGTAGTCGGTCAATTTCAATGGCTTGAATTACCTTATTCTTTCAAGCATTTGTTTAGTGACCTTGATAATGCAAATATTATATTTGTAATAACCGATTCCAAATTAACAGCTACAGCATATCATCCGTTTTCTGCACATAAAAGAAAAACACTTTTAGAAAAAGCATTTCCTGAATCATTGATTGAGATTATTCCTGATAATCCATCGGATGAAGAATGGTCTGAGGAACTTGACAACCTGATTAATACAACCGGTGCCTTGATCGACCGAATAATTTTCATGTCTGAGGAAGGTCAGGAAGGATATACCGGAAAATATAAACAATTCACCTCGGTACAGGACCTAGATAATTCTGATGACATATTATTACCCGAAAATGAAAATGATTATCTCATTGGTGTTAAAGATGCATTAGTAAAGCAGTATCCAAAAGTATTCCCTACCGTTGATGTAGCATTATGGAAAAACCAATATGAAGAATTTCTTCTTGCCAGAAAACCACAGGAAATGTGGTGGAGATTTGTTGGTGGTTTTTCTGACCCTTCTGATGAATCTTTTGAATTTGCTGCTCAAAGGGAACTAATTGAGGAAGTCGGTGAAATCAAACATGGAGAACTAAAATATGAAGGTTCTTTTAAAGTAGATGATTGGCGATACAGATATGAAAGAGATAAAATTATCACCTCTTTTTATAGTTGTGAATATATCGAGGGTAATATAAATGCAAGGGATGATATTGAGGAATTGAAATGGTTTTCTCTTACAGAAATAAAAAAGATGGAGGCAGGAAATGATTTAGCTCCGGAACATATTCCTCTTTTCAATTTGATTTTGAAAAAGTATCTTTGAAGTAATTAGTTAAGCTCTCAAACAATATATAAATGTCTTCCAATTTTAAATTATTCTACACTTCCAATACAGAAAAGTTAGGTAAAGAGGTTGCCTCAATACTTAATGTTCCTGTTGGTAAATATCATTCTCAAAAATTTTCTGACGGAGAAGTTTTTGTTCGATTTGATGAGTCTGTTCGTGGCCAGACAATATTTATCTTAGCACAGGCTAACATGCCATACAGTAATCTTTTTGAATTATTTCTAGCAGTTGATGCAGCCAGGAGAGCCAGTGTTGAAGAAATTATTTGTGTTGTCCCTTACCTCCCTCATAGTAGACAAGAAAGAAAAGATAAAGACAGGACATCGATTGCATCCAGGGTTGTTGCGGATTTTTTGCAGGATGTCGGGGTAAACAGACTGATCACTATAGATCTTCATACTAACAGCATAGAAGGATTTTATAAAATTCATGTTGACCATCTGGATACTTCAAAAGTATTTATTCCACATATTAAAGAAAATTTCCAGGAGAATTTATGCCTTTGCAGCCCTGATTTTGGAGGACTAAAAAGAATTAAGAAATACAAAAATGAGCTAAACAGCGATATGGCTGTTATCCATAAAGAAAGGCTTAAGCCCAATCAAATCTCAAACATGGAGATTCTTGGAGATGTATCTGGGAAAAACGTTGTTATAATTGACGATATGGTTGATACGGCCGGGACTTTATGCAAGGCTGCGGACCTTATTATTCAAAGTGGCGCACTATCTGTTTCTGCATATTGTACTCATGCTATTTTATCTGGAAATGCTAAAGAAAAAATTGAAAATTCGGCTTTAAAAAATCTTTATGTATGTGACACCTTTCCGAATATCGAAGTTAATGACAAAATAAAAATAATCAGTTGTGCTCCTCTTCTTGCAACGGCAATAAGGCACATAAATGAAAATAAAAGTATTAAGGAATATTATGAAGGATAAAAAGCCGAAATAAATCGGCTTTTTTTTATTCTTTATACAAACTTCTAATCACTTCCTCTTTAGATTTTCCCGACTCAAGATCGCCCCTTACTTTAAGAAGAAGATCATCAATTACCTTGGGATTAATATTTAATTTTAAGGCAATCGATCTACACAAATCTCTTTCTTCATCTTGTATCTTTCCATCTGCTATAATCATTGATACAAGATCTAGAATTTGGAGCATTTTATCATCATAATCTTTTGGAACGACAAAATCTCCAATGTGTGGATTTTCAATAAGATTTTCAAATTCAGATTTACTTATGTCAAGATGTTCTGAAAGTCTCTTTAATAATTCCAGTTCCTTTTTATCGATTTCTCCATCTACCAAGGCCACCAGAATTAAATTTCTCAAGTGACTTTTCTTTTCTTTAGTATCACTACCAAACAGTTTTTCTAATATTCCCATAAGCTGATTAAATTCAAATTTTTCAAAAGCAAGTATATAATCTAAGTATCTCTTATTCGTTTTTTCTATCTTCTGATTCAATAATCTCAAGATCAATCATAACATCTTTCCAGGCATGAATATGCCCGTGCTCTTCTTCATCATGCAGAAAGTTATTTACTTTCTTTTTAAAATTCCATACTGTATTTTTTTGAAGACTTAATGCTCTAGCCATTTCTTCCAATGACATATAGTCTTCGTGATTAAGTACAACGTAAAGAATATAAAAAGCTTTTACTAAAGGAAATTTTATTCCATGAAATAAAGTATAAGCTGTTGCAGATTCATTATAACCACATTTGCTACAACGTCTGGAATAAGGCTTTGAACCTTCAGAAAACTTTTTATTATCACATCTTCTGCATTTAAATCCTTCGTTCCATTTCATATGAGCTACCTGATGCAAACATTTATCGTTTTCCGGAAAAACGGTGGCAAATTCCTCAAATGTCAATTTCTTCATCAACATTCTTCCTTTGACAACGCTTTTTAACCTGTTTTTCAACTTCCAGTTTTCAAGGTCAAGTAAATTGTTAATAGTATAAATTTCACTCGCCTGATCTTTAAGTTTATCATAGGAAACTTCTAATAGCTGATTTTTTTCAAAAAGTTCTTTAGTTCTTTCTGCTACCTTTTGTTCAAGCTCCTGGTTTAACTGTTCTTTTATTTGCAGATTATCCTGCTGCTCAGTCATCATCCTTTTTAATACTTTATCTCGGTTTCTTTTTAAAATCCGCACCCTGTCTGCCAAAGCGAATGACAGAAGGATCATTTCAATAATGAAAGAAATTCTTAATGAATAATGTAAAAATGTATTAAACGGTATATCACCCCAGAGAACTAAAGCTTTTATAAAAAAACCGATAAACAGAACTCCATAAGCAATAACAAAAAATCTCGCTGGTAAATAACCTCTCTTCCAGACGATTATACCGGTAAAAAATATAAATGCCATAATCAGAATATCGAGTATTCGATGATCGAATAAATTCTGGTCGAATAACAGGGTATACAAAAAGAAAATACTCCTGATAATTATCAATGAAATGATTATCGCATTAAGTTCTGGTGCATGGATCCTGGTAACAAGAAATTTTTTACTAAATAATAAGGCAAACAATATTATAAAATAAAGGAATACCCCATAAGCAATTTCATTCCATTCCGGGCAGTTAGGCCATAGATACTGAAAGGCAATTCCATCCACACACATTGCATAAAAACCCACACTCAGAATATAAAAAATATAGTAGAGGTACTTCTTTTCCTTGATTACCAGGTACATCAACAGATTATAAATACTGATAATCAGAATCATCCCATATAGCAGACCAAAAAGAAAATATTCATTGAGAGAATAATATACAAACCGGTTGACAGACCTGACTGCAATTCGAATGTCAGCAAATCTATGAGAATTAATCTTAACAAAATAACTATAAACACCGAATTGGGTATGATTAATAAGCACTTCAAAATTTTTGTGCTTAAAAGTCCGTTCATCAAACTCATTATTGTCTCCTAATTCAATTTTAGAATAATCAACAGAAACTAAATTTTTTAATTTTTTAGATTCAGGCTTAAAAACAACTATTTCATCAATGGTCTGATCATAAAATTCAAGTAGCCAATACTTATCTGAGTTTTCCGGAATTTTTATATCGATACGGATCCAGTAATTATTTCCTGCCCTGAATTTACGAGGTGAATAGTTTCTATCATATCTGAAATATTCAGAGGGATTTGTCAGTATGGATTTTAGTTCAAGATTATTTGTACTATCAACATAAAATGGAAGATCAACCAAAGTAAAAATTTGTTGATCAACAGAGTCTGATATCTCTATTGGTAGATATCTTAATTTAGTATCATCACAATAAGAATTAATTGCACTAAAAAAAGACACTATTAAGATTAAAGCAATCTTTAAATCATCTAAAAAATTAATATTGTGCAATTTTAAATACATCTTAAAAAACTCTTATAATTTGGACCATTATTTCACTCATATCATTAAAAAAACAACCGTTTATATTTTTTCGTAGAATACCACTAATTATAATTATGTTTTTTTTATAAGACAATAAAAACTATAACTACTTTATATTTTATATAAATAAACATTTTTTATTGTTTTTATTCTAATACAAACACCGTAAAACATCTGTTTAAGTATTCTAAATAAGTTGATAAAAAATTTTTATAAATGTCAGGAACATGATAAAATAGATGTAACGATATCTTGAAACCGGATATCGAATTCACAAAAAAATCCAAAATAAACATGAAACACTACTTACAATTGCTTTTAGCCACGGCATTTTTGTTGTTTCAATTTCAATCGTTTGCACAATCGATAACAGTATCTGGAAAAGTTACTGATATGGTCTCGGAGGAGCCTCTGATCGGAGTAAACGTTGTAGTTGAAGGTACGCAGAATGGTGCCGTTACAGATGTAGAGGGTAACTATACATTAGATGTACCCCCTGATGCAAATCTGGTATTTAGTTATGTCGGATACCTTAATGAGGTTGTTCCTGTTAATAACAGAAGCATTATTAATATGGCCATGTCACCAAATATTGAAACACTAAATGAGGTGGTAGTAGTAGGTTATGGAACACAGACGCAAAGAGAGCTGACAACAGCAGTAGAACAAGTTGACGGTGATGAAATTACCAAAACTCCGACTGCTCAGGCGATGCAATCCATACAGGGAAAAGTTCCCGGTGTTCAAATAGTTAATAGCGGAGTCCCGGGAGCAGCACCTACAGTGAGAATACGTGGGGTTGGAACTTTTGGTAATACAGAGCCTCTTTACGTCGTTGATGGTGTTTTCGTTGACAACATAGATTTTCTAAACACTAATGACATTGAATCTATAAACATCCTTAAAGATGCCTCTGCTTCAGCTATTTATGGCGTAAGAGGTGCTAATGGAGTTGTCTTAATAGAAACAAAATCAGGATCTTATAACCAACCTGCAGAGATTACTTATGATGGATATTATGGTGTCCAGGTGGCACAAAATGTCCTGAAAATGTCTAATTCTGAACAATTCGTCAGATATATTAATGAAACTGGTTCGGAAGCAGACATTTCTTTTGTTCAAAATGCTTTTAGCCGATATGGCAGGAGTGATTTAAACCCTAATGTTCCCAATGTAAATACCGATTGGTACAATGAAGTATTAGAAGATTACGCTCCTATAACTAGTCATACAATAAGCTTTCGAGGAGGCGGATCTAAAGGCAGATATTCAGTTAGCGTAAATTATTTTTCACAAGATGGCCTTATGAAAAATACAAGAAATGATTATGAACGATTAAACCTTCGTTCAAAATTAGATTTTCTTGTAACTGATTGGTTAACTGTTGGGAGTAACTTAAATATAAGTAATGCCCAACAATATGTTGGAGAAAATTCTGTCTGGTTTAAAACTTATTTTGCAGTACCAATACTACCTGTATATGACGAAACCAATACAGAAGCTACGCCTTATCAATTTGGGAATGCCAGATTATTAGGTTACAGGGGTTCTCAAAATCCTTATTTTGATTTATTTTATAATGATAACCGAAATAATATAGCAAAAATCGTCGGGAACTTTTTCATAGAGGCAGAAATCATTCCTAACCTATTAACTTTTAAGTCTCAATATAATTACCGTTATGAAAACTATAATTCAAGGAATGTTGATTTCGCATATAATAGTGGACTAACGGACGTTCAATCAGGAATTAGTAAAAGTAATAGGACTGTTTACTGGCAGATATGGGATAACTATTTAACATTAAATAAAAACTTCGGCTTGCACAACCTGAATGTTGTGGGTGGATATTCTTATAGAGACGAGTACAGCGAAGGGATCTTTCTAAGAGGTACGGAAATCAGCCCAAACCCCTCCTATAGCGCTGAAGAATTATGGTATATATCACAAAATACTGGTGGTATCGACGATGGTGCTTCAGGAGATTTTGGATCACAATTATTTTATCAATCCTATTTTGCGAGGGTTTCATATAATTATGATGAAAGATATCTACTTTATTCAACCTTTAGACGAGATGAAAATAATAAGTTTCAGGAATTAGGCGGGGAATTTTTTACTATTGGTGCTGGCTGGGTGATATCAGAAGAAAGCTTCTTTGATGTGGAATTTATTGATTTCCTTAAATTAAGAGGTGGATGGGGACAGTTAGGAAATGATGGAATAGATCCAGCAGTAGGTTCTCCTACTGTTTCAGGTGATTTTATTGCTATTAATGATACTCGAGTAGCAGGTAATATAATTCAAAATTGGTTTGATTTTATCGGCAGTTGGGAACGAGTTGAGGAAACCAATATTGGATTAACAGCCAGGTTTTTTGAAGAAAAATTATCGCTTTCTGCTGATTATTTTATTAGAAATTCAGAAAATGTTGCTGTCCCAATATTTCTTCCACTAGTACGAGCCAGTATTAGAGAAAATAAAGCGGCATTCAGAAATACAGGATTTGAATTATCGGCAAACTGGACTGATTATATTTCAGAGAATTTATCATATTCATTTGGTGGAAACATTGCTACCTTAAATAACGAAGTAACCGATTTAGGTGGACAAGCATATCTAGATGCCGGTCAAGCTGAATTCAGGCAAAGATCTATTATCGGGCAACCTATCAATGCCTTTTTTGGATATGAAGTTGGAGGAATTTTCCAAAGTGAAAGTGACATTTCAAATAGTGGTTTAGATGCCGAGTTTATTGATGAACAAAATTTAGAACCTGGCGATTTTAAATATGTTGATCAAAATAACGATGGGTTTATTGATAATGAAGATAGAGTAGTACTTGGGTCATATCTTCCAGAATTTACGTACGGATTCAATATTGGTTTAAACTGGCGTAATATTAGCTTTAGTGCAAATTTCCAGGGACAAACTGGTTATAGCATTCTTAATCGAAAACGTGGAGAAATCATTTTTACTAATGATACAAATATTGATGCGGATTTAGCGAACAATTTATGGAGAGGTGAAGGAACATCTAATATTTATCCTTCTGCTGCTGGCTTGAGAAAAGGATATAATCAGGCTATGAGTGATTATTATGTTGAAGATGGATCCTACTTTAGAATACAAAATGTACGGTTAGGTTATACAATTAGAGGAGATGAAAAAATCGGCAATAATATCCCTGAAATAAATATATATCTAACTGCAGAAAGGCCACTTACTGTTTTTGATTACAATGGTTTTACTCCAGAAGTACCTAGTGGAGTGGATAGGCAAACTTATCCGATACCAGCAGTTTATACACTTGGTCTGAATGTTACACTCTAACAGGAAAAACAAAATGAAAAATCTAATATTCATAAAAAATATATCTCTGATATTATTTATTTCAATTTTAGTAATATCAGCATGTGATGTTGATGAGCCATTAGAAAATGTTGAATTATCTGAAGAAACGGATTATTCCCAAACCGAAAATATGGTTCTTTTTGTTAATGGAGCATACGGATTGCTTTACAATTCACAATGGGAAACATATGCTGTGCTTGGAGTACGAGGTGACGATGTAAATGCAGCAGGTGATCAGGCTCCATTACAAGAAATGGATAGGTATTTATACAACCCTACTCATTGGATGAATGGTAATACTTGGATCAATCTTTATGATGATATCATACGATGGAAAGGAGCTATAGCTGAAATTGAAAAATACCAGGAATTTGCTCCCAATCCAGCAATTGGAGATCAATATATTGCAGAAATCAAGGTAATGATTGGTTTTGAAATGCTTCAAATAGTCAGACTCTGGGAAGACATCATTATTCCACAATCAGAATTCCCACAAGATGCTTTTGATGCAGGAATAACTGAAAAAGAGGATGCTCTACTTTACATATCCAACTTAATGGATGAAGCAATTCCCAACCTGCCGAATGTCAGACCTAATGAGCGATCAGATATTCCAGGTGGAGTAACAGCTTACACTGCATTAGCAGTAAAAGCTCTGGCCAATCTTGAATTAAAAAACTGGCAAGGAGTAACTGATGCTACTTCTGAAATAATCAATAATGGTGGATTTTCTCTAGAACCTGATTATTATAACTTATGGAAAATACCCGGAAAATTAAATGATGAAATTCTGCTTGAGTATCAGTATTCTGACTTCAATCAGGGTTCTGGAGAAAGAGAAGCTTACCTGTATGCATTTTTTGGTCCTCCTTCATGGGATCCTGCTGTAGAAGGAATCAGTCCAGGCTGGGGTTTCTGGGAACCTTCAATAAAATACGTCAAATTTATGCTTGACCGAGGGGAAGAATTGAGATTAGAAACAAATGTTCTTTTCACTCCAGATGGGATAGATGCAATCCAATCAGATCCTGATTATCAAAACCTTCCTGAATGGATTAGTAATGTAACCAGAGACGGTGATGTTATAAACAATAGTGCCAGATTAGATTTTCTTAGTGGAAAACACTATCTCCCTTCAACTCAAATGATCCCAGGAAGAACTTCATATGGTTCTAATAAAAATTTCATTGCGATCAGATATGCAGAAATTCTCTTAATTCATGCTGAAGCTATAACCATGGGTGCTACAAGCAGTGCACTAACAGCGGATGAAGCGGTGAATTTGGTCAGAGACAGGGCTGGCTTATTACCAATTTCAGGGGTTACTCTTGAAGATGTTATTGATGAAAAATTTGCAGAATTTGGTATGGAATGGGGCATAAGATATTATGATCTTATACGACATGACATGTTCGATGAACTTAACTATGGTGGAAGGACATTTCAAAATCCAGGTGATATTTACCTCCCCTATCCACAGGCTCAAGTTGATCTAATTCCGTTTTTAAGTAACGATTAATAAAAAGTAAAAAGTTATGAAACCACTTAAATTTATATATATAGCCATATTCTCAATAGTATTTTCATGTGATGACGGCTACATTGATGATATTTCAAGAGTTGATCCTGGCCCGGATGAAGAAAATCCAACTGTAAATATTATAAGGCCAGGCGAAGGATTAGTGATTAGAGTGCTTGAGGAAACTACCTCAATCACAATTGAATTTGAAATCAGTGACGATATTAGGCTAAACGACGCAACAGTAAGTGTTGACGGAAGTGTAATAGCTACATATGGTAGCGAAGATTTCATCGACTACCGAAATTTTAATGATGTCATTACCCATGATGGCATTGATAATGGTGAACACACTGTTAGTGTAACTGCTACTGATGAATCCGGAAAATCCACGACATCTACTGTCAATTTTTCCAAAGCTGAACCCTACCAGCCAATGGATGGAGAGGTACTATATATTCCTTTTGATGGAGAAGTATTGGATTTGATTACTCTTAATTCTGGAGAGGGATCTAATATTTCATTTGCAGACGGTGTAGCAGGCCAAGCTTTGAGTTTAAACGTTGCCAGACAAGCCTACGCTATTTTCGAAGCTTCAGATAATGTAATCGGGGTTGAAAACTTTACTCTTTCTTTCTGGGTAAGACCTGAATTTGTTGATTCTGACAATAGTGGCGGTATAGATGGTGTTCTTGGACTGGTGAACTTTTCCAACATCGAAAGATTCTGGGGTAATTTTGACTTTTTCGTCGAAAATGGAAGTAACCCGGATGCAACTCGAATCAGGCTACATATTACTCATAATTCTGCCGATGAAACATGGATCACTGATGTAAATGATTTAGCCGGGTTCTTTGGAGAATGGTCTCACCAGGTTGTCACCTATGATGCGTCAACATCCATCTTTAATTACTATGTTGATGGCGTGCTGACTACTACTGCAACAAGCAGTTGGGGTGGCCCTCTCAACTTTGAAAATGCCGGTCCGATGGTTTTTGGAGCAGTGCAATTTCAAACGGATCCAAGTTTAACTTCCGCTACTGGAAATCAACCCTGGGCTAGTTATCTAACAGGTGAACTTGATGAAGTAAGATTCTTTAACAGAGCGTTTACCCAGGAAGAGGTAACTACGCTTTACGAAAACGAAAGACCGCAATAGTATTTTCATATTTAAAATATAACAACCGGACCGGCTCTAAGCTCCGGCCGGTTGTTCTTTAATCTACTATGCTCAAATTAAAATATTTTATTTACTGCATTTTTATAATTATTATTTCTATAAGTTGTTCAGAAGATGAAAATCTTCCTGAATTAACGCTTGAAAACATTTTTATTGGAAACATTGAAATTATACCAGGACAACCCAACGAGAATATTCCAGTAGACAGGTCCATAAATCTGATTTTTAGTACTTCAATCGACGAAAGTACAATTGATCAATCTGTTTCTTTAACTACTAATGGATCCCAGGTTCCTTTCAACTATAACATTGGTTCCCGGGGATCTAATGTGAACCTGTCTCCTATTGGATCTTTAGATAATAATCAATCTTATCAGCTCAATATCAGCTCAAATTTAAAAGGTAGCCAGGGGCAATCATTTGAATCTGTGACCATCGAATTTCAAACGTTAATGGGAAATATTGAAATCACAGAAATAAATTTCGGAGGGAAGGATGGAACAAATGGTGGGACAATTAAAAATATCCCTTTAAACTTAAATGCTTCTATCAATTTTACTGATCCGGTCAATCCTTCTGAATTTGAAAATTCGGTTAATTTAACCGGTCCCACCTCGCCTGGCCTCACATTTAATTACAGCAATAATGATCAAACGGTAATGATCACTTCAAGTACAGAATTAAGATATCTTAACCGGTATAATTTCGCTATTGAAAGCGGAAATTTGGGTTCACAGGGGGAACCTTTTGAAGGCTATAATATTATTGTCGATACCAGGGTAGATTCAACACTTAAGTTTCCTGAAATAACTGATGAAGAGTTATTGACAAAAGTTCAGTCTCAAACTTTCAAATACTTTTGGGATTTTGCTCATCCAAATTCCGGTCTGGCAAGAGAACGAAATTCTTCAGGCGACCTTGTCACAATCGGTGGTTCAGGTTTTGGAGTGATGTCAATACTAGCAGGGATAAACAGAGGATTTATAACCAGGCAGGAAGGTGTTACACGTTTGGGAAAAATAGTTGATTTCCTCACCACTGCAGATCGATTTCACGGTGTCTGGCCTCATTGGATGAATGGAAATACAGGAAACACAATTCCCTTTAGTGCCGATGATGATGGTGGTGATATTGTAGAAACAGCGTTCATGATTCAGGGTTTACTTACAGTAAGACAATATCTGGACCCTCAGAACCCAACTGAAAAATCAATAATTGATAAAATCACCTTACTCTGGGAAAAAGTTGAATGGGATTGGTATACCCAGGCAGAAAATTCGATCACCTGGCATTGGTCTCCTAATTTTGGGTTTGAAAAAAATCTTAAAGTAAGGGGATGGAATGAAGCGTTGATTGTTTACGTTTTAGCTGCCTCCTCTCCTACTCATACCATCACAGAAGAAGTTTATCATGAAGGATGGGCCCGATCAGGAAACATTGTAAATGGTAATACTTACTATAACATCACTTTACCTCTCGGGAATCAGCTTGGAGGACCTCTGTTCTTTGAACATTACTCATTTTTAGGTCTTGACCCCAGAAACCTCACTGATCAATATGCCGATTACAATGAACAAACAATGGCTCACACATTGATTAACAGGGCTTATTGCATAAATAACCCTCAAAATTATGTTGGATACTCTCAACAAAGCTGGGGACTCACAGCCTCGGATAATCACATTGGCTACTCGGCCCATAGCCCGACTAATGATCTGGGTGTAATAACTCCCACTGCAGCATTATCTTCAATCCCCTATTCTCCTCAGGAATCAATGGAAGTCATGAAATATTTCTACTTCATTCTCGGAGACCGGCTATGGGGAAAATATGGATTTTACGATGCCTTTAATTTTACTGAAAACTGGGTCGCCTCTTCTTGTCTGGCAATTGATCAGGGTCCAATCATAGTAATGATCGAAAACCACAGATCTCAGATGTTATGGAATCTTTTCATGGCTGATCAAGACATTCAAAACGGATTAAATAAACTTGGATTTAACTATTAGGAATAAATGAAACGAAACAATCTCTACATTTTATCTACTGTCTGTATAATTATCCTTTCTACAATATTTAGTTGTAAAGAATCAACAAATAAAAGCGAAACTTCAAATTCTGAAGAATCAATTTCTTCTATCTCGGATGATTCTCTATATACGCTAATTCATTATCGCACTTTTCAATATTTCTGGGAAGGTGCTGAACCAAATTCTGGCATGGCAAGAGAAAGGCTTCACATAGATGGTATTTATCCACAAAATGATGCGCATGTGGTTACTACCGGGGGAAGTGGATTCGGGGTCATGGCAATTTTATCAGGGATTGAACAGGGATTTATAACCAGAAAAGAAGGCTTTGACCGATTTAATAAAATTGTTTCCTTTCTTGAGTCTGCTGACAGATTTCACGGAATATTCCCTCACTGGTTAAATGGTGAGACAGGAAAAGTAAAGCCATTTAGCAAATTTGATGATGGAGCGGATGGAGTAGAATCAGCCTTCCTGTTTCAAGGTCTTTTAACTGTAGGAGAATATTTCAAAGATGGAAATAATGAAGAAAAAGAATTAGTTTCCAGAATAACCAAACTCTGGGAAGAAGCGGAGTGGAGTTGGTTTACAAAGGGTGAGAATGTCTTATACTGGCATTGGTCTCCCAATGTAGGCTGGAAAATGAATCATCAAGTGAGAGGTTATAATGAATGCCTGATATATTATATTTTGGCTTCCTCCTCTCCTACTTATAATATTGATCCTGTAGTCTATCATGAAGGTTGGGCAAGAGGTGGAGACATCAAATCAGACCAGGTCACTTACGATTATGAATTACCATTAAAAAGTAATGGAGCACCAGTATATGGTGGCCCGCTATTCTGGGCCCACTATTCTTACCTGGGTCTTAATCCTAAAGGTCTGCAAGACCAATATGCTAATTACTGGAAACAAAATAAAAACCACACATTAATTAACAGGCAATGGTGCCTTGAAAACCCTGAAAATTTTGAAGGATACGGAGAAAACTGCTGGGGACTGACTGCTAGTTACACTCGTAAAGAAGGAGGTGAAATAGGGTATAAAGCCCACGCACCAAGCAGAGACAACGGAACTATCTCACCAACGGCTGCATTATCATCAATACCCTATACTCCAGAATATTCCATGGAAGCCATGAGAGGATTTTATGAGCAGTATGGAGATGAGCTTTTGGGACCATATGGGTTTTATGATGCATTTAACCCTGAACACAATTGGTTTATTCAAAGATACCTGGCTATTGATCAGGGACCTATAGCTGTAATGATGGAAAATCATAAATCCGGGTTACTCTGGAAGCTATTTATGCAAAATGAAGATGTTCAAAATGGGTTAACAAAACTCGGTTTTAAAAGCCCTCATTTTGATGCGAACTCTAATTAGAAATAAAAATATTCTATTTGAATTTTAAATAACCGTGAACATGAAAAAGGTATCATTAATAATAATCGGAATAGCGCTGGCTTCTTTCCTGATTGGTGTCCTTGCATTTCGAGACTCTTCAGATGAAGCAAGCCCCTATGAAGCGAAGATCGATTCCTTAATGAACTTAATGACGATCGAAGAGAAAATTGGGCAGTTGAATTTACCGGCAGCAGGCGATATCAGTACCGGGCTGGCTCAAAGTTCAGGAATCGCTGTAAAAATCAAAGATGGAAAGGTTGGTGGTCTATTTAATATAAGGGGTTTGGATAAAATCAGGGAGGCTCAGCGAGTGGCCGTTGAAGAAAGTCGTCTAGGTATCCCTTTAATTTTTGCTATGGATGTAATTCATGGATATAAAACGGTATTCCCTATACCCATCGGATTATCCTGCACCTGGGATATGGATATGATAAAAGAATCAGCCCGCATAGCTGCCAATGAAGCTACAGCAGATGGAATTGCATGGACATTTTCTCCAATGGTAGACATTTCACGAGACCCAAGGTGGGGAAGAATTGCAGAAGGTGTCGGAGAAGACCCTTACCTGGGTTATCAAATATCCTATGCCATGGTAAAAGGCTATCAGGGTGATGATCTGACAAAAAATAATACCATGATGGCTTGTGTAAAGCATTTCGCGTTATACGGAGCTTCTGAAGCCGGCAGAGATTATAATACTGTCGATATGAGCAGAATAAGAATGTTCAATGAATACCTCCCGCCCTACAAAGGGGCTATTGACGCAGGTGTAGGAAGTGTAATGGCATCTTTTAATGAAATAGATGGTATTCCCGCAACCGGTAATAAATGGCTAATGACGGATTTACTAAGAGATAGATGGGGGTTTGATGGATTCGTAGTCACGGATTACACTGGAATAAATGAAATGATTGCCCATGGAATGGGAGATCTTCAACGTGTTTCGGCCCTGGCACTCGAAGCAGGTATTGATATGGATATGGTTGGTGAAGGTTTTCTTACCACACTAAAAAAATCGCTGGAAGAAGGCAAAATCCAAGAAGAAGATATTGACCAGGCTTGCCGAAGAATCCTGGAAGCTAAATACATGCTTGGCCTTTTTGATGACCCGTACAAATACATGGATGAGAAGCGTTCGAAAAGTGAAATTTTCACTGAGGAAAACAGAAATAAAGCCAGGGAGATAGCAGCAAACTCCTTTGTACTTCTCAAAAATGATGAAAATACATTACCCTTGGAAAAAGAAGGTACGATTGCTCTTATCGGTCCAATGAGTGATAACAGGGAAAATATGCCCGGAACCTGGAGTGTTGCTGCTGATTTCAAGAAAAGTGTATCTGTTCTGGATGGATTAAAGAATGTCGTAGGTTCCGATATTAAAATTCTTACTGCAAGAGGAGCTAATTTTGTCAAAGATCCCAAGCTTGACGAACGTATTAGTGTCTTCGGTAAGCCAACTTATAGAGATGAGCGTTCAGAAGAAGAAATGCTTAAAGAAGCCTTGGATATTGCTAATAAATCAGATGTAATCGTTGCAGCCCTGGGAGAATCTTCTGAGATGTCAGGAGAAAGTTCCAGCAGGACTTCTATCAAGATTCCTGAGACCCAAAGATATTTATTAAAGGAATTACTCAAAACCGGTAAACCAGTAGTGCTGGTAGTTTTTACTGGCAGGCCTCTAGATTTAAGTTGGGAAGATGAAAATGTACCTGCAATACTTAATGTCTGGTTCGGAGGTACAGAAACTGGAAATGCGATCGCGGATGTATTATTTGGTAATGTAAATCCTTCTGGAAAACTTTCAGTGACCTTCCCAAGAAATATAGGACAGATTCCTATTTTCTATAATCATAAAAATACGGGTCGTCCTATTACCCAGGAATGGTTTCAAAAATTCAAATCTAATTATCTCGATGTTCCAAACACACCTCTTTATCCATTTGGATATGGTCTAAGTTATACAAAATTTGAATGTGGAGACATGACCTTAAGTTCCACTGACTTAACCGGTGATGCAACATTGGAAGTTAGTATACAGGTAACAAATTCCGGATCCAGAGATGGAGCTGAGGTTGTCCAGTTGTATATCAGGGATATGGTCGGATCTACCACGAGACCAGTACAGGAATTGAAAAAATTTGAAAAAATATACCTTAAAGCCGGAGAAAGTCGCAAGGTAACCTTTAATCTAACAACCCAAGATCTGGAATATTATACCTATCCGGATTCCGATA
This sequence comes from Mangrovivirga cuniculi, assembly GCF_005166025.1. Lineage (NCBI taxonomy): Bacteria > Pseudomonadati > Bacteroidota > Cytophagia > Cytophagales > Mangrovivirgaceae > Mangrovivirga > Mangrovivirga cuniculi. The sequence goes on along the minus strand of NZ_CP028923.1, from coordinate 2,058,101 downwards.
GTGGAAAGGAACTTGTAAAAATATGGGAGCCTGGAGAATTTGAAATAATGGTCGGTACAAGCTCAGCTGACACACAATCTGAAATGATTACTTGGAATAATAAGAGTTCAAAATAATGGCAGTTTAGGATACCCGAATCGGGTATCCTTTTTCTAAACCATCGGGTATAAAAATGAACAAGAAAATATACGCTATTTGTTTAACCCTATTAAGTCTGTTTTCACCGGACATTTTTGCCCGTGAGATGCTTTTTAATACCGGTTGGATTTTTAGTATTTCTGATACAACTAACTGGAAACCCGTTAAAATACCTCATACCTGGAATCGATTGGACCCTTTTGATGACCAGGAAGGATATTACAGGGGATTAGGTTGGTATAAAAAAACATTTACACCAGATAGTTCGTGGTCAGGAAAGTCAATTACTTTACATTTTGAGGCCGTTAACCAGGTTGCCACCATATATCTGAATAACAAGGAAATTTACAGTCATAAGGGTGGTTACACTTCTTTTAATGTTCCATTAGAAGATCTTAAAATCAGGAAAAAAAATGAATTGCTCATAAAAGTTGATAACTCCCATGATCCGGATATTATCCCTTTAAAAGGAGATTTTAATTTTTATGGAGGAATTTACCGGGATATTTGGATCCTGTTAAACGAGAAGATTCATTTCACAGAATCAAACCTGGGCTCAACAGCATTCAAAATCACCACGGAAATTGATAACCAAAATGGGTTGATCAAATTATCAGGAAAGATCACCAATCTCTCAAATAAAGAAGAAAATCTTTTCCTGATGACCACAGTGGTAGATCATTCAGGAAAAGAGATAATTTCCAACAAACAAAAATTATCAACATATGAAGGGTTAAATGAGTTTTCTACAAATCTGAAGATTAAAAATCCGACTCTTTGGTCTCCTGAAAACCCTTATCTCTATCAACTTAAAGCAATAATTTCAGACAAAAAGGGAAACACTTTTGATGAATTCACTCATCCGGTTGGATTCAGATCTTTTAGATTTGACCCGAATACTGGTTTTTACTTGAATGGCAATCCGTTAAAGCTTATCGGAGCTAATCGTCATCAAGATTATTTGGGGCTTGGAAATGCACTTAATAATGACCATCATTTCAGAGACTTAAAAATACTTAAGGACATGGGTGCCAACTTTTATCGAACTGCCCACTATCCGCAAGATCCTGCTGTTTTAGAAGCCTGCGATAAGCTTGGCCTGATCGTTACCATGGAAATCCCTTTAGATCATGATATAACAGACGCTGAAGAATTCTATATTAATTCTGAGCAAATGCTACGGGAAATGATCCATCAGAATTATAATCATCCAAGTATCCTGGTCTGGGCATATATGAATGAAATGTTCCTGGGAAGGAATCTGAATAAAGATAGTGTCAAGATTCATCAAATAGTAGATTTTGCCAAAAGGCTGGATTCAATTGCCAGAAAAACAGATCCAACCCGGTATACAATGATTCCAAATCATGGCGATCTCAATATTTATCATAAATCAGGACTTACGGAGGTTCCAATGATCGTAGGTTGGAATTTATACTATGGGTGGTATGCAAAAGGTTTTGAAGGATTTACTGAATTTCTCAGCAAGGCTCATGCGATAATACCTGGTAAACCAATGATCGTAACTGAATACGGAGCAGGTGCTGATCCCCGGATTTTTTCAAATGATCCAATACGATTTGATTTTTCAGCTGACTGGGAAACTAAATTTCATTTTTCACACATTAATCAAATTAAAAACATCCCTTATTTATCGGGAGCAGCAGTTTGGAATTTATTTGATTTTGGGAGTGAATCAAGAATTGATGCAGTTCCCGGTATGAACAACAAAGGATTAATGACTTTTAACCGTAAACCAAAAGATGCTTATTTTATTTACCAGTCAAAATTATCAAACCAACCGTATATTAAAATTCTAGGCAATTCACGCATAAAATATCCTGCCAATAAAAAAATACCTGTTTCAATTGTTACCAATCTTAATGAAGTCACATTGTATGCTAACAATGCAAAAATTGGATCTAAAGATGTAGAAGATGGATTAGTAACATGGGAATTAGATAATATTCCTAAAGGACTACTTCTATTAGAAGCAAAATCAAGTGCAGGAGATTCAATTATTAAAGATGTTCGTCAAATCGATCTTATTTACACAGATTTTCATGATGGTGCTGATCAAATTGCTATAAATGCAGGATCGACATTTTATTTTTATGATGATAAAACCGGCGTATTATGGCTACCTGATCAGGTATATGAATTCAATAATACTTTTGGCTACATCGAGGGAGAATTTTACAAGCCGCGCAACAGGGGAATTGGCACTGATAAAAGTATAATTAACACTGAAATAGACCCAGTATATCAAACGCAAAATCGAGGACTTAAAAGTTACCAAATCAACTGTCCTGCAGGGTATTACCAGGTTGAGTTATTATTTTCCATTTTGGAAAATTCTGATCATCTGAATTCAAAGGTTCTGGTAAATGACAAGCCTTTATTGATAGATAAAACTGAAAGGAAATATTATCCTGTTAATGCTATTACGAAAATTTACACAAAGTCTGATATTGTTATAAAATTCCCATCTGAACAGGATGAAGAATCATTTATAAATGGAATTAAAATAACCAAACTGAACTAAAAACTCTAATCATGAAAACTGATTTAACGAAATATTTCACCATACTCCTGGGAATAATACTCATATCATGCGGAGAATCAGAAACAATTGATGAGTCTAATGAACCAGATTCGGATGAAGGGGACAAAGAATTAGTCCTTCACAAAATTGATTCAGTTTCTAAACCCAAAAATGTAGTATTCATTTTGAGTGATGATCATCGATATGATTTTATGGGGTTCACTGGTAAAGTACCTTTTCTGGAAACACCAAATATGGATAAAATGGGTACACAAGGCGTGCATTTTAAAAATGCTTTTGTCACTACCTCATTGTGTTCACCCAGCCGGGCCTCAATTCTGACCGGGCAGTTTTCACATCATCACGGTGTTGTCGATAATCAGTCAATGGTGGCAGACTCAGTTACCTTTTTTCCTCAATATTTACAAAAAGCCGGCTACAAAACAGGATATGTAGGCAAGTGGCATATGGGAGAGCATCACTCCGGAGCCAGACCCGGATTTGATTATTGGGTAAGTTTTCGAGGTCAGGGTGTTTATTATAATCCTACTTTAAATGTTAACGGAACTGAAAAAGTATATTCTGATAGTTCCTACATCACAGATCTTATTACTCAATACAGCCTGGATTTTTAAAAGAACAAACCGAACAACAACCTTTCTTTCTCTATGTTTCTCATAAAGGTGTACATTCCGAATTTCAGCCTGCTGAAAGGCATGTGGACGAATATGTAGATAAAGACCCTCAACACCCTCCTACTATGAACCCAAAAGTGACAGGGGCAAATTCAGACGTGGAATATAATTATGAAGATGTGCCCGACTGGGTTAAAGAACAGCGCCACAGCTGGCATGGAGTTGACTACATGTATCACGGACAAATCAAGTTTGATGATTTTTACAGAAGATACCTCGAAACGTTACTCTCTGTTGATGAAAGCATAGGTGAAATTCTGGATTACCTTGAGAAAGAAGGATTGTTAGAAAACACCATTGTTTTCTACATGGGAGATAATGGTTTTTCATTTGGTGAACATGGCCTGATCGATAAAAGACATGCATATGAGGAGTCTATTCGTGTCCCCCTTCTATTGTATGGAGCTGAACATATGAATGGAAATGATATTGAAAAGATGGTTCAGAATATTGATATAGCACCATCTATTTTACATATGGCCGGATTAGATAAACCTGACAACATGGATGGAAAGTCATTTGTACCACTCCTTCACGGACAGGATGTTGACTGGAGGGATAGAATTTATTATGAATATTTTTGGGAGCGTCCATTTCCTCAAACTCCTACTACCTATGCGGTTAGAACTGAAAAATATAAATACATCCGCTACCACGGAATTTGGGATATAAATGAATTGTATAATCTTGAAAAGGACCCATGGGAAGCAAATAACCTGATCAGAGATCCGGAATATAAAGAAATCGCTAAAAATCTAAATCAGGATTTATTCGAGTGGCTGAAAGAAACCAATGGACTTAATATTCCTGTAAGAAAAGACCATGGAACTAAAATTGACCACAAATACAAAGGTACCTACTAGTAGGTTGTCACTTATAAGGTGATTTATGTTTATTTAGGTTTAGGATCCCCGAAACTTCCGGGGATTCTTTAAAAAAAGTATTATGAAATACTATCTATCGATTCTTTTATTTTTGATTTCCGGTTTTTTGATCGGGATTTATGGTCAAAAATATTATTCTGACAATTACGACCGCATAAATCGCAATACCATTACTTACCTGAATAGTAATGAAAAATCTCTAAAGCTTGATTATTACGATCCTGTTGAAAATAATGATCAGAATAAACCCTTAGTAGTTTATGTTCATGGAGGCGGATTTGCAGGAGGAAAAAGGGATGAACCTAAAATTATTGATTTCTGTGAACGAATAGCAAAAAAAGGATATGCCGTAGCGTCTGTTAGTTATACATTAATGATGAAAGGAAAAGGCTTTGGTTGTGATCAGCCTGCTTCAACCAAAATGAATGTATTTTATGAAACAGCCAGAGAAATTAATCAAGCGATAAAATTCCTTATTGTAAAAAGTGATTCTCTTAATATCGATTCTGAAATGATTATTTTATCCGGAAGTAGTGCAGGTGCAGAAGCAATTATAAATGCTGCTTACTGGAAAAAAACTCAGGAAGGGGTATTAAATGATAACTTTAAATTTGCCGGAGTAATCAGTATGGCTGGTGCTCTTCCAAATATTGACTGGGTCAATAGTTCATCAGCTATTCCCACACAGTTGTTTCATGGTACCTGTGATAATCTTGTCCCTTATGATGAAGCTCCTCATCACTATTGCAGCGGAAATGAACCAGGATACCTGATGCTTTATGGCAGCTATTCAATAATGAAAAAATTACAGAAAATTGGTAAACCATTTTATATGGTAACTGGGTGTGGCGGTGGCCATGAATGGAACGACAGGCCATGGACAAGTGAATTTAAAGACGTAATTGAATTTCTATACAACGATGTTTACCTGGGAACAGAAAGGCAGATCCATATTATCAACAAAGAAAAAATTGATAATGAAAATTGTATAAACCCTCACCATTTTAAATTTTGTAATAAATAAGAAAGTCCGGTGAGTGTACCGGACTTAATATTTTTAAAGTAGTTCTTTAACATTTTCAGGAGGCCTGCCAATCACAGCTTTGTCTCCCTTAATGACTATTGGCCTTTCTATAAGCTTAGGATATTCAACCATTGCCTCTAACCATTCATCATCAGAAAGGTCTTTTCCTTTAAAGTTTTCTTTATATGCAGCTTCACCTTTTCGGATAATATCCTGCGGAGAAACTCCAAGCATATTTATTACGTCCTTCAGTTCGTCTTTTGAGGGTGTTTCCTTAAGGTATTCTACTATTTCAGGTTCAACACCCTGTTCTTTGATGATCTTTAGTGTATCACGACTTTTTGCACATCTTGGGTTGTGATAGATCTTCATAATTTTAATTATTTAGTCTAAAGTTTCTAAAATAATATTGTGATTAGTATAGATGCAAATATCAGCAGCAATGGTCAGAGATTTTTCAACCATTTCTTTTGCAGATAAATCAGTAGCATTTTGTTTTAATGCAAGAGCAGCTGCTTGTGCATACATGCCTCCAGAACCTATACAGGCAATTTGATGATCGGGTTCAAGTACGTCTCCAGTACCAGAAAGGATCAATACATTTTCTTTATCAGCGACAATGAGCATTGCCTCAAGCTTTCTTAAATACCGGTCAGTTCTCCAGTCCTTTGTAAGCTCTATAGCAGCACGTTTAAGGTTACCGTTATAGTTTCCCAGCTTTTCATCAAACCTTTCCAGTAAAGTAAAAGCATCTGCAGTTGACCCCGCAAAGCCCGCAAGGACTTTTCCGTCATTTAATCGACGAAGCTTTTTTACATTACTTTTTGCTACTGTATTACCTATGGTGGCCTGTCCGTCGGCACCAATAGCTATCTGTCCATTATGACTTATTGCAACGACCGTTGTCGATTTAATTTTTTCCATATTTATAATATCGTTATAAAAAATTATCCCGTCTGAATTTCAAACGGGATAATAATAAAATCGTTATTTCTTAAACAAGAATTCTAACCGGATCTTCAAGCAAGCTCTTAAGAGTTTGCAGGAAGGCTGATCCAACTGCACCATCAACTACCCTGTGATCGCAAGAAAGAGTTACTTTCATCACATTGCCTGGAACAATCTCACCGTCTTTTACAATTGGAGTTTGTTTGATACCTCCAACTGCTAAAATACACGCATCAGGTGGGTTTATTATTGCTGTAAATTCTTCGATACCAAACATTCCAAGGTTCGATACAGTAAATGTATTTCCTTCCCAGTCTGCTGGCTGAAGTTGTTTATTTTTAGCTTTCCCTCCTAGGTCTTTCGTCTCAGCTGCAATCTGAGATAATGTTTTATTATCAGTAAATCTAATCACTGGTACTAAAAGGCCTTCATCAACTGCAACAGCCATACCTACGTGAATATGATGGTTTATTCTTATGGTATCTCCCAGCCATGAAGAATTTACCTGAGGATGTTGCTTCAATGCAGCAGCACATGCTTTAATCACCATATCGTTAAATGAAATCTTAACAGGAGATATTTCATTCAGGCTTTTTCTCGCTTCTATCGCTTTATCCATGTTGATTTCCATGGTCAAATAGAAGTGAGGTGAAGTAAATTTACTTTCAGCAAGTCTCTTGGCAATTGTTTTTCTCATTTGAGAAACTTTCTGTTCCTCGAAGCTCTCTTCTCCCACTGATGCAGGCATAGGGGTAGCAGCTTTGGAAGCAGCAGCTTGTTGTGGCGTATGGTTTTCCACATCGCGTTTAACAATACGTCCGCCTTCTCCGCTACCTTTTATGGTACGGATATCATATCCTTTTTCTTCTGCTAATTTTTTTGCAAGTGGAGAGGCTTTTAACCTGCCACCTTCAGTTGTAGTATCTGATGTTCTTTCTGGCGAAGGAGTACCAGATGATTCTTTTTTACTTTCAGATTTTTCTTCTTTTTTATCTGATGATTCAGATTTCGACTCCTCTTTTTTCTCTTCCTTTTTCTCTTCTTTCTTATCTCCGGACTTTTGCTTTGAGGCTTTCAATAGCTTTTCATAATCAGCGCCTTCTTCACCAATTACTGCAATAACACCGTCTATCTCTACAGAATCTCCCTCGTCAACCCCGATGTAAAGTAAAGTACCGTCTTCATATGCTTCCAGTTCCATAGTAGCTTTATCAGTTTCTACTTCTGCTAATATGTCCCCGGATTCTACCTTATCTCCAACTTTCTTATTCCATGAAGCAATAGTACCCTCCTGCATCGTATCACTCATCTTAGGCATTCGAATGATCTCAGCATTAATGTCTGAGGTATCAATTTCCTCACCTGAAGAATCAGAATCATCTTCTTCTTTATCCTCTTTATCTTTCTTGTCTCCGGAATCATCATCAGATTTATCATCTGAATCAGAAGATCCATCTCCGCTGTCTACTTCCTTAAGTAAATCATCAATATCCTCCCCTTCTTCTCCGATTATAGCGATGATACCATTTACAGGTACGGCATCTTTTTCGTTTGCCGCAAGATATAATATTGTACCATCCTCGTAGGACTCCAATTCCATTGTTGCCTTGTCAGTTTCAACCTCTGCCAGGATATCACCGGATTCTACTTTATCACCTTTTTTAACCAACCATTGAGCAATAACACCCTCTTCCATGGTATCGCTCATTTTTGGCATTTTAATAACTTCAGCCATAATTTATTTTATTTTAAAGGGAGCTAAGTTTGAACTCAGACCCAAAAATAATGTTTCAATATCTCAACCAGTAATTTTTTACTGATTTTATTTAAATCTAATCATTAAAATACAAATGTATTCAAAACTAAGTTATATGACACATTTTTGGTATCAGGTCTGTAATTAATATCAACCCCAATAACCATATCCCTTCTTAACCTCATAATATTAAGGTCTGTTTTAATCGTTCCGCCATAACTTTCCTGGTGCAGGATAAAATTATTCTCGTTGTTTACTCCTTTTCCCCTATCGTAATATATGCTTCCCCGAAATCGTTTGAAGTAAATAAAAGGACCTATCTTAATATCCGGATACCATAAAGGAAGGCTATATTCCAACGAAAACATCCCATAATTACCAAATAGTATATTAGAATATCCCCTAACCAACGGCACACGATTACTAAAAATATATAAACTCTCTCCTGTAAGCTGCTGCCAGTAACCAGACCCCCTAATTTTAAAACTATGATGCTTAAATAGTCCCGGTACAAATATATCTCCCCAGCCATAAACCTGGGAAGCCGAAAAATCATCCTCATCTAAACTTATTCTGTTACCCGCATTTACCTGAAATCCCCAGCGAGGTAAAAAATCCCGATGAGAGGTTTTTAAAATATGGCTGAACCTTAAAGTCACATCAGTAAATTGAAATGTCCCGTTGCTCAGTTGGTCTAAAAATCTGATATCCTGATTAAAGTTTTCAACTATAGCCTGATTAAATGAGGCCCCCATTAATAAATTATTAAAATATTTACCACTGGTGAAATTCAAAGGCAATCTTAGTCCTGCAGAAATAATTTCTTCATTCCAGTTAAAATTGACATTACCACCTTCAATTGCCCTATCCAGGCTTCTTTGTAGATTTTCATATTCAAAATCGAGAATAATAGGGAGAGCCTGATAACTGAACCTGGAAAACCACCCTCTTTCATCCAGGTCGGTAGAAATCCTGTATCCTCCGGTCAAAGAATACCTCATTAATGCATCCCGGGCACTAAGCCCGATAGACATATCAAGATCATCATTTAAAAATTCCACTCCCCATGCAAAAGGCATTAAAGCTCCCGGTGATTTTTTCTTAGTTTCATTATCGTTATCGGATTCTTTAATAGAATTATTTTGAGAAAATTGCTTATCAATACCTTTTAAACCAAAGGGCTTTATCGGATTAAGTTCTATTACTGGAAATTCACCTATATTTTTTACATTCTTTTGAGCAACATTTCGACCGGCTGCTGTCAATGAATTATAGATCATTCGCCCATTAACTATGTAAGGGAAATAGTTACCATACCCTTCATTTGTTATTTGCCTTATCTCTCCGTTTGCTCTATTCATAGCAATAATATGATCAACACTTCCTATCGGATAAGAAAAAAACACATATCCTTTGTAGCTATGAGCAGGTCCAGGGGTACCGTTACCTATAATTAATTCCTTACGGAATCCGTTTGTAATATTTATTATCACCAGAACATGTTCTTTACCGTTCTGTTCAAAAAAGCCAATGCGATTTTCATTTACCCAAAATGGAGATATCCACTGTTGACCTACATTAGATTTAAGTTGGAAAATTTCTTCTTCTTTTAGTAGGTCATGGACTTTCAATACCTGGCCCTGATCGTGGAAATAATGTAATGTAAGACTTCTGTCACCCGATTGAGAAAATAAAAAGTTAGTTACTCCCTCTCTCTTCATTATTCTTTTTGTACCTCCGGATTCGATGTCCAGAATTCTGACCTGGGTATTTGTTAGCTTTTGCCATCTCCTTCCAGGCAGGTACTCAACCCAAGCTAGTCTATCATCAGCCAAAGAAATTTGATTATTCTGATAAACCAGTCCGGCTGTTTTAACTTTTCTGGTCTTCTCATTTTTAGTATAAACTATCTGTGAAATATCTCCAATACCGTTTCTAATTGATAAAATTCCGTCTTTATAGTATTTAGGATAATCATAATTTGTGTAGCGCTTAATATTATTGTCAAACACTAAATCATCTACCTCCTTTTCTTCAGGTATCAGTGAATTATAATAAGAAGCCATTTCTTTATAATTCTTATTTAAACTTTTCCCTGTTTTCTTTTTTAAAGCCAGTCCATAAGAAAATGGGAAAAACCAGTTTTTACCTGAGTTAACCATTGCAGACCCAACGGTTTCATAGTCATAATTTGAATACAAATAGGCTGACATCAGATAACCGAAAACATAGTGATTCGGAATATTATGTTTATATGAACCAAGGTATTGTTTTTCATAATATTTATCCCCAAGTTCTTTAAGGTTCAATAACCAGGGCTGATAAAAAGAAGGCAACCTGCCCCTTCCTCCAGGCGTGAGCATAGTTTCAATAAAGACTGCATCACCTTCCGTAAACCAGTCAGGAATAGAAATGGTCCGTATACCAGCAAGAGCCTGATCTCCGAACAAAACATATAAAAACTTATTAAATCCTTTATTAATCGCATCCAATTGCACTACATGACGGTATTCATGTATTGATACCATATTTAACCATGGTGCATTACCGCTTAGAGAAAAATCCTGAGATGGAGGAGTTTGAATTTCTGATCGCCATGGAAAGAAGGTCACAAAACCATTGCTTACCATGGTTCGGTTATTATAAATGAATCGAATATGCCTTGGCACATGGTCGATACCGGAATAAATACTTGACTTTAAGGAATCTAATACAAAAAAGCTTCTTTTTAATCTTTGGCTATGAGCCGAAGGAAATACATAAGTAACATTGCCCTTGTTTTTGGCTTGCCACTTTTGCCCGGGTTTATGCTGTTCCAGTATGGGTTCTTGTGCTAAAAGAAAATAGTGCTGAGTTAAAAACAAAAAGCACAATAACTTGAAATAATTGCCCATTTCGGATTTGATTTTGGATGTTAAATTAATAGTTTTGAATTATACAAAAAAAATTCTTAATGAGCGGTAGATATTCACTGATATCAGAAAAAGAAAAACTTGAAGTTAGGTTTGATGTAGAATTTAAAAAAGACTTATTAGCTGCATATAATGTAGCACCGACTAAACTCATGCCAGTCATAACTTCGGGAAAAGAGAAAGGTATCAGTTGGTTTTATTGGGGAATTACTCCCGATATGGCTAAAAACAAATCAGTTAGTCCTAAGTTATACGCTGCTTCAGATAAGGACCTGACTGAAAAGTTCAGTTTTAAAAAAGCTTTATCTGACAGAAGATGCATTATCCCTGCAGATGGATACTACGAATGGAAGAAATTAGGTAAAAAAAGCCAGATTCCCTATCGAGTTATAAGATACGATAATGAGCCATTTTCTTTTGCCGGAATTTGGGATGAATATGAAGCTGATAATGGAGAAATGGTCCATACTTTCAGAATAATCACAACTAATTCAAACGATGATATTTCAGAGATCAGCAATTCAATGCCTGTAATATTTAACAAAGAACAAGAAAAAATCTGGCTTAACCCTGACTCTGCTACTGAAGAATTAATTGATTTACTAAAGGCCCCTGAGGAAGAACTCCTGTCTTTTTATTCTATTACACCTCTGATCAATTCACCAAATAGTGATGGTCCTGCCCTCATTGAACCTGCACCACCGGTTGATCAGAATGGAAATTATACCCTTTTTCAATAATTAATTAGATTATTCGAATTATTGTATTTAACAAAGGCAACAGAAATGCTTTTTTAACCCACTTTGATTAATTTGACAGTTAATTTTTAATTAAATTGACATTAAAAGAATAAACATGAAAAACTCAAGGATAGCAGGAGTTGGTCACTACGTCCCTGAAAAAGTAGTTACCAATGATGATCTTGCAAAACTAATGGACACTTCTGATGAATGGATCAGAGAAAGGACCGGAATCAGAGAACGCCGATATTATAACCCTGAAAAAGATACTACAGCAAACATGGGTGTTAAAGCGGCGAGAATGGCTTTAGATGATGCCGGACTACAACCTTCAGATATAGATTTCATAGTATTTGCCACTTTATCTCCTGACTATTTTTTTCCGGGACCCGGAGTTACTGTTCAGGAAGAATTAGGAATAGATACAATCGGTGCTCTTGATGTCAGAAACCAATGTTCAGGTTTCATTTATGCATTGTCCGTGGGTGATAATTTCATCAAAACAGGTATGTATAATAATGTCCTGGTTATTGGTTCTGAAATTCATAGTAGTGGATTAGATTTCAGCAATGAGGGTCGAAGCGTTTCTGTTATTTTTGGTGATGGTGCTGGTGCTGTGGTATTAAGCCCGTCAGAAAATAATGAAAAGGGAATTCTTTCCACTCATTTACATTCCGAAGGTAAATTTGCAAAAGAGCTATGCGTGGTGGCTCCTAGTAGTTCCGGACATGAAAGACTTACAGAAGAGATGATGAAGCCGGGAGGATTGATTTATCCGATCATGAACGGGAACTATGTATTTAAACATGCAGTACAACGTTTCCCTGAGGTAATAGGAGAAGCATTAAAACATAACGGATACTCTCCACAGGATGTTGATGTACTTATACCTCATCAGGCTAATTTGAGAATCACGAAGTTCGTGCAGGATACGATGAAGCTTCCAGAGGAGAAAGTTATTAGTAATATTCAAAAATATGGTAATACTACCGCAGCTTCTATTCCGATTGCATTAAGTGAAGCTAAACAAGAAGGTAAAATAAAAGAAAATGATCTGGTATGCCTTGCTGCATTTGGCAGTGGCTTTACCTGGGCATCCGCTTTGATCAGATGGTAATATATTTACGGAGGGAGTTATTAATCCCTCCCCATTTTTTAAACCCAACCAGAACGATGAAGACATCAAAATATAATCCTAGCGTACTCGAAGTGAAGATTGCTGAAGCGATTTCTAAGTTAAAAAATGAAATAGCTAAAGAAATTGGTATTGATGAAGAAATTCATATTACAGAAAACACGGAAATCGATAATCCAACGGTTACTCTGCATCTTACTGACGAGGATGGTGACAAACATGAAGTGGTAATTAAAATAATCCAAAGACCAGACCAACATCATTAATGAGCCTTAATTTATCAGAAAAGGAAATTAATTGTTTAAAAGAAGTTGAGTTCTGGAGACTCTCCAAAGAGGTTAATAAAAAGCTAGAGACTTTTCTATATGATATTCAACATGAATATGAATCTATTTTATTTGAGTCTTCAAACCAAAACATTCAATTTTTATCCAGTAGTCATAGAAAAGTTTCAAAAGGCAATAATTATAAAGGTCTTCCTTATCTCGTTCTGGACTATCCGGCGATATTTGATCGTAAAAATATCTTCACGATAAGGACAATGATATGGTGGGGAAAATTCATAAGCATCACCCTAATTCTTAAAGGAAAGCCATTAAACGACTTAAAAAGTACAATTAAATCCAAAAAAAGTTTTCTATCTGAGAAAAACTTCTATTTTTGTATTGACAATACTCCGTGGAATCATGATTTTTCTCCGGACAAGCATATACAATATGAGGTTTTAACGGATGACATTTTTAATAAGCAGTCGGAAAACTTTATAAAAATAGGTAAGTATTGCGAAGTGATAAATTTTGAAGATTGGCAAAGTTTCTGCTCTGTTAACTTCAATAATTTAATATATACCTTAAAGTAATTTTTTTATGGGGACTTTAAGAATTTTAATCGGAACATTGGTGCTATTAATTAGTTTTTCATTATCAGCTCAATCCAACTGGAACTGGGGTGAGGATGAAGCTGAGGCAAAAAAGAAATGGAATTCATTCAATCAGGCTTTGGTAAACAAAGACTGGGCAGGATCGAAGCCACATCTTGAGTGGCTGTTATTTTATGCTCCCAAACTGAATGAAGAATTATATGACAAGGGTCAACTTGTTTATCGTTTATTGTCATTAAAAGCTCCAAATAAGGACAAAAAAGAGGAGTACAAGAAAAAAGTTAATGAACTTTCTATTCTGAAATCTGACTACTTTGGTCAGGATCAGCATTTCTTTGTTGTTAATGAAAATGTAACTCCATCAAATGAATCTGAACAGCCGGAAGAATCATTTAGCGTGAATGAGTCAGAAGATGTTCAAAATGATTCTGAAGAAGTTACTCAAGAAGAAAAAACCGAGCAATCTCCTGTTGCTCCTGAAGAGAATGATGAGGTTGAAGAAGGTGAAACTGAACAGTCGGAAGATAACGCAGAAGATATTTCTGAGGAGGATATTGAAGTTGCAATTGGTGATGTTGATCTGTCTATTCAATTAGAAGACGACAATTCTGTTCACCTGACAGCTGAAGAGAAAGCTCAATTCGATGGTGGAGCTGAAGCTTTTGGTAAATTCTTACGGAAGAACCTGAAGTACCCAAAAGAAGCTGTTAAAACAAAGACCCAGGGAAAAGTATATATTTCCTTTATTGTAGAAAAAGATGGTTCTTTAAGTAAATTTACTATACTTAAAGGGCTTGGAAATGGTTGTGATGCGGAAACAATAAGGGTAATGAATAAATCACCACGCTGGATTCCAGCAAAAAACAAGGGTATTACAGTAAGACAACAAGTTACAATTCCTATTGTTTTTAGAATGAAATAAATAAAAGTTCCAAATAAAATTTAAAACAGGTAGAAGAGTTCTACCTGTTTTTTTTTGTTTCTTTGTGATATGGTTGATAAAAACTCTATTACAAAGTGGTTTACCTCTCTACAGGACGAAACCTGTGAAATACTGGAAAACACAGATGGAAAAGGTAAATTCATTGAAGATGCCTGGGACAGACCTGGTGGCGGTGGCGGTAAAACGAGAATTATTGCTGATGGTAATATCATTGAAAAAGGTGCTGTAAATTTTAGTGCTGTCTATGGAGAAACGCCTAGGAAAATACTGGACGCTTTGAATCTTGATCATGCTGATTTTTACGCTACTGGTGTTTCAACTATTCAACACCCATTTAATCCATTTGTACCAATCATTCATATGAATGTCCGCTATTTCGAAATGAGTGATGGAACCTGGTGGTTTGGTGGTGGAATTGACCTTACACCTCATTACGTAAATATAGAAGATGCAAGAGAATTCCATACCGAATTAGAAGCTGTTTGCCGCAAACATGACCCGGACTATTATGATAAGTTTAAAACCTGGGCTGACGATTATTTTTATGTGAAACACAGAAAAGAAACCAGAGGGGTTGGCGGTATTTTCTTTGATAGGTTAAATGATAAACCAAAAGAAGAAATCTTTGAGTTCGTTAAAGATGTTGGAAAGATGTTTGCTCCTTTTTATAAAAAAATGATGGAAAAGCATCATCAAGATAATTTTAATGATGATAATATAAAATGGAGAAATTTAAGACGCGGGAGATATGTCGAGTTTAACCTGGTATGGGATAAAGGCACAAAATTCGGCCTTGATACGGATGGAAGAACAGAGTCAATCCTTGCAAGTCTTCCTCCTTATGCCATGTGGCCATATAAATATGAGCCCAACAAAACAGAACAAAAAACTATTGATTTGCTAAAAAAAGATATTGACTGGATAAACAAAAAGGCCTGATTTCAGGCCTTTTTTTATTTTAATATGTTCAATCTTTTCATAAAACTTTCCTTGTAGCTAGCACCAACAGGAATGTATTTATCTTTTATTACGATATTGAGATCTTCCAGTGATTCTATTTTTTTAGTGTTCACTATATACGAACGGTGTACCCTGACAAACATACTCTGTGGGAGCCTGTTGATCAATCCTTTCATTGTACTATGAACAATATATTTTTTATTAGCTGTATTGATCATCACATAATCAGCAAGAGCTTCAATGAAATAAATATTGTCAAGTTGCAACCTCACTAACTTCGAATCTGATTTGACATAAATTTCATCAAAACGCTCATTTCGTTGTCTGAAAGCATCAATATTAGCCTTAGCTTTGTTAATTGCTTTTATAAAACGACTATATTCAATGGGTTTGACAAGATAATCTGTAGCACTATTCTCAAATGCCTCAATAGCATAATTCTCATCACCTGTTATCAGAATAACCTGGTAATTCTCATCAAGACTTTTCATGAGCTCCATGCCGGTCATTTCAGGCATATTGATATCCACCAGCAAAATATCTACATCATCTTCCTGGAGAAAGTTTATTGCTTCGATAGCACTACTACACTCATATGTTAATGTTAAGCCCTTTGTTTTTTCGACAAAATTTTTGGCAATACCTCTCGACAATGCCTCATCGTCAACAATCATACACCTATAATCCATATAATAAAAAATCTTTCGACTAGTTGAACGCTTCTACAATATAATGCTTCAATGTTGTTAGCGGTAATATTCTGTTAATTTTTTTACGTATTTCCCTATAATATCAAATTCTATATTGACTTCATCTCCCTTATTTAGCTTTCCCATATTAGTATGCTCCATTGTATATGGTATAATAGTAACTTTAAATGAATCCAGTGCAACATCAAAACATGTCAAACTAATTCCATTTACAGTAACTGACCCTTTCTCTACCATTAAAGGAGATGGTTGAATAAGATGAAAGGTAAAAACTGTGCTTCCCTCGGCATTTTCTATATTTTTAACGAAGGCCTTCTGATCCACATGACCTTGAACTACATGACCATCAAACCTACCTTTTGCTAACATTGCCCTTTCCAGATTGATTTTATCTCCGGGCTTCCAGTTTCCGAGGTTTGATTTTTTTAAAGTCTCATCTACCGCTGTAACCTTATGCTTTCCTTTTTCCACTTCAGTTACAGTCAGGCAAACGCCATCATGGCTTACACTTTCATCTGCCTTTAACTCATTACTAATTTCACTTTCAATTAAGAAGTGTTTGTTTAAACCTTCTGTCTGAATTTCAATGACTTTCCCAAGAGTTTCTATGATTCCTGTAAACATATATCCAAAACTATATCTAATGAGTTAACTTTACTGTAAATATTTACAATAATACTAAATATCCGGATAAGTGTTTGCTGCAGTATTTGAAGATAATTACAGAACTAAAGGTTTGAGAAGAAACCTTGTAAAACAAATTGAAAATAAAGGCATCAGAGATGCCAGGGTACTCGACGCAATTAATAATGTTCCAAGACATTATTTTTTCGATCAGGCCTTACTCGAACACGCATACCAGGACAAGGCATTTCCAATTGGAGAAGGACAAACTATCTCCCAGCCATATACTGTAGCTTTTCAATCAGAACTTCTGGAGGTTGAACCAGGTAACAAGATCCTGGAAATAGGAACAGGAAGTGGTTACCAGGCCTGTATATTATTAGAAATGGGGGCAAAAGTTATCACCATCGAATATCAGAAAAAGTTATACGAACAAACACGAAAAGTCTTGCCTAAAATGGGATATCATGCAACATTTTTACAAGGTGATGGTTCTCAAGGTGTGCCCCGACATGCTCCTTTCGATCGGATAATAGTTACAGCCGGAGCTCCGGTTGTTCCAAAACCATTAATAGAGCAATTAAAAGTTGGAGGTATATTAGTTATCCCTGTTGGAGATAATGAAAGGCAAAAGATGGTAAAAGTCAAAAAAATTGAAGAGAACAAAATAGCGAAAAAAGAATACGATTTATTTAGTTTTGTACCTTTAAAAGGAAAACACGGTTGGGGAAATTAAAAAACACAATGGCTAAAAAGCAGAAATTTGCTAAGGATTCAGCAGTAACCATGACTGAGATGGTTCTTCCGAACGATACTAATACATTAAATAACCTGATGGGTGGAAGATTAATGCATTGGATGGATATTGTATCAGCAATAGCCGCTCAGAAGCATTCCAACAGAGTAGTTGTTACTGCTTCAGTAGACAATATCTCGTTTAGAAAACCGATAAAACTTGGTAATGTTGTTTCACTAAAAGCACAGGTTACCAGGGCTTTTAGTTCTTCTATGGAGGTATTTATTGAAGTTACTGCAGAAGATATTCCAGCAAATAAACGTTATACTTGTAATAGTGCTTTCTTTACTTTTGTTGCTGTAGATCAAAGCGGACGTCCTATTGATGTTCCAGAAGTAGTTCCTGAAACAGAAGAAGAAAAAGAGCATTATGCAGGTGCACTTAGAAGGAGACAATTACGTTTAGTTTTAGCAAAAAGAATGAAACCTGCTGAAGCAACAGAATTGAAAGCTCTTTTCGAAAACTTAGAACCAATTAAAGAAGATTAATATGGAGAATCAGGAAAACGAACACCTACCACTGGTTTTTGATGATATCATTTTTTTAAAAGAGGATGAAATTGACCTTCATCTGAATTCCGGTGCAGATGAAGCTCCTGATACTCAAGAAAAATCCAACGAAACTACTATAAACGAAAACCCTGAAGGCCAATCTACTGAACCAGAAACTCAGGAACCAGTTGATAGTAGCGATTCAACAGGGGAACAGGATGATGAGGTAAATCAATCTTCATCAAAAATTCCGGAGGCAGATAGTCCAACCTTATTTGAAGGTGGAAATAAAAAGGCTGTTAGCATTTATGCTTCTCAATTATCTGATCCTGAAAAAGCCTTTTTAATTAAAGTGATAAGTGCTGTTAATTTGAATCTGGAAGATATTGCTCTTACTACTGATATAGATTCATTATTCATGATTGAGCCACAGGAAGTAGTTATCAGTTTTGGTAGCGAAGAACTTTTACAAGGTCCTTTTGCAGGACAGAATCTCTATGAAGTAGATGACGTCGGAGACGTTAAGTCTTTATTATGTGATGAACTGGAAAAAATAGCAGCTAATAAGGAACTCAAAATGAAGCTCTGGCAGGGTTTAAAAGAAATATTTAATTAAAAAAAGGTGAGAAAATTCTCACCTTTTTTATCTGATTTAATCGAGTTTTATTTTATAAATGTTTGTCCCATCTACGATCTCATAATCAATTCCTGATACTGCAATTTCATTATATTCAGTATAACTACAACAATCTTCATTCTTTCTGGTTGCGTCTACTCTAAAAGTAAACAATTCGTTACCTGCAAGATCAAAGCGATAATTAACAACTTCTGTTTCCCACCCAATTGAGCTTACTTTAATAATATTTAAATCATCCTCAGTAACTAAATTATACTCAATGGTAGATTCATCATCAATATTAATGATCTGGATTTGCTCCGGATCATAAGTTCCATTTGTAATTAAATTTTCGCCAGTAGTTGAATCGACAAATTCAAAATAAAAATTTACTGGGGGTGTAAAGCAACTTGGACATTCTTCTTTTAAACTACATGAATTAAATGTAATTAAAAGGAATAAAAATAAAATAGGTTTAAATATGGTTTTCATAGTTTATAATTTCTGATTTATAAAGAATAATCTATTCCTAATCGATATGCCATAGATTGTGTTTTATAATTAAGCTCACTAAAGGCATCAGTTAATCCGTTAACATAATCTGCTGATAATTGAATTCGGAATTTTTCTGTAAAAACATAATCTATTCCAGCTCCGACTTTCCCGGAAATAATATACCCGTTTTGCTCCTGGTCAGTTTTTAGAGCAATCTGATTTAGAAAGCCTATATCTCCAAATAAATTAAATTTTGAATTATCAAAAATATAGTATCTTAAACTTACGGGTATCTCCAGATATTCTAAGTCTATTTCTTCTGGCGGAAAGGCGTTTAAATCACAGACCATACAATAATATGTAGCTATATAACTTTTATCTGAATATCCAATTCCACTATTTATTGTAAAGTGATTATTTACTGCTTTTTCAATTTTTAATCCAAAAGAATAATTCAACTCATCATAATCATTAATGTAGCCTGTCCAATCTCCTGTTGGCGATCGATCTACTCCTGTATTTTGATCGATTGAATAATATACGCCTATATTTAGCCCATTTGGGGATGTTTGTGCTGTTATACAAATCGAAGAGAAAATAATCGGTAAGGCAAAAATCAATTGCTTCATAATTAGTCTGGCTTAGGTTTTATTAGATTTCAGAATAATTTGATATCAATTATGATGCCAATAAATAAAATATTTTACATCAATGGATTTTTTAATTTGATAAATTCAGCTATATCAATTGCCAGAATTCTATATGTGAATTCGGAAGGATGTACTCCATCACTAAAAAATTGAGTACCAGAGTTAATTTGGGATCTATATTTTTTTCTCCACTTTTTTATCTCTATCACCTCATTATTATAATAAACATTATCAAAGTCCGCTACGGTATCATTTAATGTTTCACCTAACATTTCTACCAGGTTGCCTATTGTA
This sequence comes from Mangrovivirga cuniculi, assembly GCF_005166025.1. Classification (NCBI taxonomy): domain Bacteria; kingdom Pseudomonadati; phylum Bacteroidota; class Cytophagia; order Cytophagales; family Mangrovivirgaceae; genus Mangrovivirga; species Mangrovivirga cuniculi. The sequence continues at coordinate 2,037,865 of NZ_CP028923.1, read as the reverse complement.
TACTTTAGTGAAGCGGTAAAAGCCGGAAACTCTTTTATTGGCGGCATGTTATTGAAGAAAATTGGTGTCTGAGGAAATTTACTGTTAAGACTTTTTATTAATAATCTAAGTTGGTTTTGCCATCTTAATGGTGAATTAAACTTGAAGGCATCGTTTGCTCCAAGACCAACAACAATAATATCTGCTTTTTCTTCCTTAATGTCAGGGATCAATACTCTATTAACATCAGTGACCGTATAGCCGCTTTTAGCATATACCCTCCAGTTTACACGTGATTGATATAGTTCGGCCAATTCGCTGGCCAATACCCCGGTAAATCCGCTTGCATTACTTTTAGCTCCAACTCCTGCAATAGTACTCTCTCCTATTGTGAGTAGATTAATAGTCTTTCTATAATTCTCTCCCACTACGCCTTCAATATCAGAAGCTTCAGGTAGTCTGGGAACTGTTCTTCTAATTTTGTAGGCATCGTAAATAAGTATGGGAAGTAATGGCAATGATAACACCGCACCTATAGAATATTTTATGTTATTTTTCAGCTTCATTTCTGTAATCAATTACCACTGAAGTAACTAATTTAAAATTCAGGTTTACTTCCTGTCATTTCCCAGCTTGCCAGTGTCATAGGAATATTTCCAATGGAATTGAGTTTATCAAAAAACTCCTTCAATTTAAATTCCTCTCCTGATAATTCTTTTTGCATTGCATACTCCATCATTGCTTTTTCAGCCAGATACTTCCCTGTTATGTAACTAGTTCCATATCCAGGTTGTCTCATGTACAAATGCTGTTCAAAGATCATCAAATCTTTTTCTGTCTTCATCCATCCACGTGGTGTATATTCAGTATGAACACCTCCTGCTTCCTCCATTGTCATCATATTTGCATGGGCATATAAAGACCCCAGGCCTCTTGCTGCTCGTTGAGCAATCATAATGTAAACTATCTCTCTTACTCTTGGATCTTCATCATATAGGCCTGCATCCATAAATATTTCTTCTACTGCTGTTGCCAGGCCTTCGTTTCTTGAATCGAAAATATTATATAATAATGGTTGTTGCCTGATAATACTTTCATTGGGCTCCAGGTCCATCCTTGCAAGCTCAAACCAATGATAGAAATGCGAATACAACGGCCGTGGATCAAAGTGAGCTCCAATCCAGAAGAAATGTCTTTTTTCCTCAGGAATAAACTCTCCAAGATGCACATTTAGTGCAGGTTCAAAATATTCTTTAACTGAAACAATTTCTTCCTCTTCAAGAAAATTAATCAGACTTTTCGCCGAACGACGAGCAAGTTCGATATACTCATCTTCTGAAGATGCCGGTTCAATCGCAGGTAAATCTCTGTTTCTATGTTCCTCAAGTTTTAATGCTGACCACGCTCTTGCAAGTTCCCTTTTCATAAGCATCACTTCATCCTCCCAGGTCAGCGGAACAAGATGTACATTTTGCAAATACCAGGTATAATTTTCCTTGCCAATTCCCGAAGGACCTGTCTTTTTCTTTGCCTCAGTTTTTAACCATTGCGAAAAATTCCTGGTTGAACTGATTGCTTCCTCTATGACCTGAATTAATTTACCATTCTTACTTACCCCGGGAAATTTTTTAATGCTATTCAAGTCTTCAATCTGATTATCAATTGTCCTTATTCCTGTGATCCATAATTCGCGGGCATTACCTTTAAGATTAAATTTTGCCTGAGCATGTAATGGCGGTATAATCTTAAGATCCTCAATTAAGGTATTTACGCCCTTCTCATCTAATGGAAAATCATATTGCCATACTTCAGTGGTCATATGGTGAGTAGGACCTTCATGAGCCGGCACATCGCTCCTGGCCATCCATATGGTTTTATAAAAGGCAGGATCTCTTACCCAAGGCTTAAGGATATTGTAATTAAAGTCAAACCCATTCATTTCGGCAAGTAAGATATTCCAGTCAACTTTCTGGTTTACACTCCAACCTGCTGTATCAATAGATATCAGTTTCTGTTTGAAATCTTGAAATTCGTCCCACCTTTTGTCAAAGGTTTCTGAAGTATAATCAGGGGCGCCGTTTCTTAATGGTGGATTCTCAAAATTTCGCCATTCAATAAATAACTTTTCCAGTTCTGAATAATCAGTCAGACTTTTATCTTCTGGATTTGATAAATCAGGATGGGAATTTATTTCAGTGGTAAAAATTAATAAAGCAAAAATTAAATATAATACTCTCATCTAATAAATATAGATTATTCTGCTTTAACAACTATAGAATAGCTTTGTAAATTTCTTCGGAAGATCAATTTTTATATTTACTAATTCATTAGTGACCGGATGGTTAAATTCTAACCTGTTCGCACATAAAAACAGACCTTTTCCCCGATCAAAACCATTGTATAGCTTATCCCCTACTATTGGAAAACCCATATCTGAACAATGAATTCTTAGTTGGTGAGTTCGGCCTGTGAGTGGAGATAATTGTATCAATGAAAAGCGGCCGTCTTTTGATTTGGAAATTCTTTCAAATAAAGTTTCAGCAGGTTTATTATCTATCCTACTTGATATCATGCCAGATTCAGGTGGCTCTCCTGTTACAACTGCATGATAGACCTTTTTTACTTTCCTTGATTTCAATAATTCTCCCAGATCAATTCTAGTCCTTTTATTTTTTGCTACTATCACCAGGCCACAGGTAGCAGAATCGAGTCTGTGTACAGGTTTAGGTAGATAATTATTCGTATTCTTGATATTATAAGGTAATGCGTTCTCCAGTGTTCGGAAATAATTACCACTGGTTGGTATTCCTCCTGGCTTGTTTACAACAGCTAAATAATCGTCTTCATAGACAACAGGAATATCAAGCTCAAAAACCTTGAAAGTACCTTCATCAGCTTTTAATAAAGAGATTTTCATTCCCTCTTTAACCCAGGCACCGGTTCCGGCAACTGAATTGTCAATAAGTACGCGGTTATTTTTTATAGCCTTTTTTACACTCTTCCGGGAAGGCAAATCATTAAAAACACCAATAACATAGTCACTAAGTCTCAATAGAGGACTATAATGTTCTACATAATGTTCTTCTATGATCTCAGCCATATGATTTTTACTAATATTTACTTATCAAAGTTAATGATAATTTAATCCTGGATAACAACCGGAACATCAGCGAAAAAAAAGGCACTACCGTCAACCTCTTCAAGCCTGACTTTCAATTTATCAGAGGTATTAATATCAGTAATGCTTACATCTAATTCTTCGCTATCAACAATTCGTACGTCGATAGTCCCATTTTCATTAAGCGGGAGAGTTATATTATTGGGATTGTGATTATTAGAACTATCATCTGCATAGGCTTTATCAAAAATTGATAAATTATCCAGTGAAATTAATGTCAGGTTTAAAGCTATTACAGTAAGAATAATTTTGGTGTACTTATCTGATTTCATAGTAGATTGAGTTTGATTCTAATGAATCAGAACAAATATTATTCCATCTGCTAATTTACAGATATTAATACCCCCATTTTGACAATAAAAAAGGTGGAGCTTTCACTCCACCTTCACATCTAAATTATATTCTTTTTTATTTTTTATCGTAAATCTCTGCAAGCTTATCATGTAAAGATTGTCCACGAAGATTCTTAGCTACGATTTTTCCCTGTGGATCTACAAGAATACTAAATGGTATTCCGGTAATATTATACAGATCGGCTACTTTTGATTGCGTCGCTGATAATTCCGAAACCTGAGTCCAGGTTAAATTATCTTCCTCGATTGCCTGTAACCATTTATCTCTGCTCCTGTCCAGTGAAACTCCGAGAATCTGAAATCCGCTGTCTTTATATTTATCGTAGGCAGCGACAACATTCGGATTTTCCATTCTACATGGTTTACACCACTGAGCCCAAAAGTCAACTAAAACATATTCTCCCCTGAAATCACTCAAGTTAACTGTATCACCATCCGGGGTTGGCAACGCAAAATCCGGGGCCTCAGCTCCAATAGCCAATTTGGCTTCTTTACTTACCTGGTCTTTAAATGGCATATAAAAATCAGCATCAGGATATGCCTCTTCATATTGAGCCACTAAATTTCTCATAAATTCAACATTTTCTCCTACCGGTAATAACCTGGCAGCCTCTATGCCGACAATTGAAGGAAGAATATCGTTGATTTTATTTTTCAATTCCTCCTGAAAGGCCTGTTGTTTTTCTTTTATAACTTCAGCCAGGGAATCTGCCTCCTGCATATTTTTCTCAGACGCATTCTTTTGATAAGCCAGCATGAGGTCGCGATTTTCCATCTGGAATTCTCTAACCATTTCGCTCACCTCATTATAGTAGTTATAATCATCAGAACCCTCTACTTTGACAGACTCTTTAGGATTCTCCATATCAATAGTGATTTCTATATCATCTCCATCGTATGGGACAAAAATTTGTTCGTTATTTCCAAAATTAAATGCCACAAAAGCAGGCTGAGACACTGTTATTGTTCCACCGAAATTACCATCTTCATCAACTTCCAGGGTATCAATAACGATAAACCTGTTATTTTCCTGTCGTGAAACAGTAATTTGGTTAACATCAGTACCATTATTTATTTCGCCCTGAACTGAACCCGAATAATTTCCACTGGAATTTTCAGTTTCCTGTCCATTTTCATCACAAGATATTAGTGCTGATAAAAAAATTAGTAAAAAACTAAATTTAGATAGTTTCATAAGTTGTTTATTGATTTTTCAATTGTTCTTCTATCAAAGAAATTGTTTGTCTGGGATCAGCCTTACCTTTACTTTTCTTCATTACTTCGCCCATAAAAAATTTTGACAAGCCCTTCTTACCATTTTTCCAGGCTTTTACCTTTTCGGGATTTTGAGAAATAGCTTCATCGACCCAATCTAATAATTCATTTTTATTAGATTCTATAAGTAAGCCTTTCTCGGCAGCCAGTTTCTCAGGCATATCACCATTTACAATAACCCCTGGCAAAAGTTCTCTTACAGCTATATGCTGATTTACCTTACCAGAGGTACTTAATTCGATTAACGAGCTAAGAGCTTTTGGGTTTATGTTTTCAAGCTTGATTTCGGTATTTTGATTTATAAATCCTTTAACTGGCCCTACAAACCAATTAGAGGCAACTTTTGGTTCTGTGCCAGCTTTTAACAAGGATTCGAAAAATTCAGCTTGAGATATTTCTTCACATATTATCCGGGCTTTTTCCTGCTCAATACCAAAATCATTTATAAACCTTTGCTCTCTCTGCTCAGGCAACTCGGGCATTGCTGTTTTTATCTCATTGAGAAAATCCTGAGAGAGTTCAATTTCAGAAAGGTCGGGATCTGGAAAATACCGATAATCATTTAATGCTTCTTTAGTTCGCATAGATCGCGTCTGATTCTTTTCAAGATCGTATAATCTTGTTTCAGAAATGATAGTTTCGCCTGAACGAACTAATTCTGCCTGCCTTTTTAGTTCCGCATTGATTGCTTTCTGGACATTTCTGACAGAATTCATGTTTTTGATCTCGACCTTGTTTCCGAGCTTTTCAGACCCAATCGGTTTAATCGAAACATTGGCATCACAACGCAAAGAACCTTCTTCCATATTAGCATCCGAGATATCCAGCCATCGAACCAGTCTTCGTAAGTAGTTTAAAAACAAGGCTACTTCTGCTGGAGTAGCCATACATGGATCAGTTACGACCTCCAATAAAGGGGTTCCGGCTCTGTTAAGGTCAATTTTAGAGAAATCTTCTCCCTCAACGTGAATTGATTTCCCGGCGTCTTCTTCCATGTGAATTTTATCGAGCGAAACAAATTTATCTCCGGATTCGGTCTTTATATTCACTCCCCCTCCTTTACAAATAGGAGTCCTGTCCTGGGTTAGCTGATACCCTTTTGGAGAATCAGGATAAAAATAGTTTTTTCTATCGAAATACATCCGTTTAGCAATCTTGCAGTCTAATGCCATACCTAGCTTTACGGCTTTGCCTAAAACAGCCCTGTTCACCACCGGTAAAGTTCCGGGATGTGCCAGGGAAACGGGGCTTACTAATGTATTTGGATCTGCTCCGTACTTCACCGGATCTTCACAAAATATTTTACTTTTTGTGTTCAACTGAACATGGACCTCAAGTCCGATCACAGGCTCATATTGTTGTCCGGAAATCTCCATAAAAATTATATTTTTTCCTGAATCAGTTTTTTGGCTTCGGTAACAGCATTATCCAACCCATTGACATCTTTTCCACCGGCTGTAGCAAAAAATGGCTGTCCACCTCCTCCGCCTTTAATATTTTGAGCTAATTGACGAACCCACTGTCCGGCATTTCTTTCATCATTGGTGAGTTCCTCACTAATCACAACTGCGATCTGTGGTTTACCAGAAATATCTGCTGCGATCACTGCTATGATCGGACCATGTTCGTTCTTAAGCTGAAATGCAAGATTCTTTAAAGAGTCAGCATCTGGCAGCGAAACCTTTTCAGCAAGGATTTTCGTCCCATTTCTATCTTCGATCTTTTCGAAAAGTTGTTTTTTTACAATCTGTGCTTTCTCTTTATTTGCTTCTTCAACCGCTTTTGAAAGCTTATTCTTTTCTTCGATAACATTGGTCAATCCCTGAACGAGATTCTTAGGATTTTTAAGTAACTCCCTGACTTCATTTAAAAGCTGGAGTTCCTTTTCTATATATTCCTGGGCTGCAGAGCCAGTTATTGCTTCAATCCTTCTCACTCCAGCAGCAACAGACCCTTCTGATATGATTTTAAAAATTCCGATCTGCCCGGTAAACGGAACGTGAGTTCCACCACAAAGCTCTACCGAATAATCTTTGTCAAAAGTTATGACCCTGACAAAATCACCGTATTTCTCACCAAAAAGAGCCATTGCACCTGCCTCTTTAGCTTCTTCTATCGGTACGTTACGTTTTTCGCTTAGTTCAATATTAGCCCTGATTTTATCATTGACTATTTTCTCTATCTCTCTGATTTCTTCCTCAGTAACTTTTTGGAAATGGGAAAAGTCAAATCGCAATACTTCAGGAGAAACTAATGATCCACGTTGCTGAACATGATCTCCCAGTACTTTTCTCAGTGCAGCATGAAGTAAATGGGTTGCAGAATGATTGTTCATTGTCTTCACTCGCTTCTCCCTGTCCACTTTTAGTGTAAATTCTGCATTCAGGTTTTCAGGAAGCTTTTTAGAAAAGTGTATGATCAGTTCATTTTCTTTCTTAGTATCGAAAATTGGAATCTTTTCATCTGCACCAATTGCTATGCCTTTATCTCCCACCTGTCCACCTGACTCAGCATAAAAAGGAGTCTTTTCAAATACCAGCTGATAAATAGTGTTCTTTTTATCTTTTACTTCTCTGTATCTTAATAATCTTGAGTTAGTTTCGAGTTCTTCATAACCGGTAAAAGTTACTTCTTCCCCTTCTTCAACTACCATCCAGTCACCTTTTTCCTGTACTGCAGCTTGTCTGGACCTGTCCTTCTGGATCTTCATTTCAGCCTCAAATCCTGGCTCATCTATAGAATAACCTTTTTCACGAGCAATCAATGCAGTTAAATCAACAGGAAAACCGTAGGTGTCGTAAAGTTCAAAGACCGCCTTTCCACTGATTACTTCTCCTTTGTTAAGATTAGAAGTTATTTGTTCCAGACGCTTAAGACCATTTTCAAGAGTACGAAGAAAGTTTGTTTCCTCTTCTTTCACCACTTTACTAACGAATGCCTGCTGTTGCTCAAGCTCAGAAAAAACACCTTTGAATTGCTTAGCAAGAACATCAACCAATTCAAATAGAAATGGAGATGAAAAATTAAGGAAAGTATAACCGTATCGAACAGCTCTTCTCAGGATTCTTCTGATAACGTATCCTGCCTTATTATTTGAAGGCAACTGTCCATCAGCAATAGCAAAAGAGATTGCCCTGATATGATCGGCAATAACTCTGATTGCAATATCAGTTTTTTCATCAGCCCCGTATTTCACTCCGGCTTTTTTCTCCAGGTGGTTAATAAGCGGCATGAAAACATCAGTATCATAATTTGAAGCTTTGTTCTGGATCGCCATACAAAGTCTTTCAAATCCCATTCCTGTATCAATATGTTTATTCGGAAGGTCAACCAGAGATCCATCAGCTTTTCTGTTGAATTCCATGAAAACAAGATTCCAGATTTCAACTACCAGAGGATGGTCTTCATTAACTAGTCCCTTACCATCCTTTTGTTTTCTCTCATCATCAGACCGAAGGTCAATATGAATTTCAGAACATGGTCCGCAAGGCCCGGTTTCTCCCATTTCCCAGAAGTTATCTTTTTTACCAGCAGATAAAATCCTGTCTTCACTTATCCATTCCTTCCAATGGTCGAATGCTTCTTTATCAAAATCAAGGTTATCTTCTTTATCTCCACCGAAAACCGTTACATAGAGTCTGTCCTTCGGCAATTTATATACTTCCGTCAGCAGTTCCCAAGCCCATGCCACAGCCTCTTTTTTGAAATAATCTCCAAAAGACCAGTTACCCAGCATTTCGAACATGGTATGGTGGTAAGTATCCATCCCTACTTCTTCCAGGTCATTGTGCTTTCCTGATACTCTTAAACACTTTTGAGTGTCTGCAACACGTTTATCCTGTGGATCTGTATTCCCCAGAAAATAATCTTTGAACTGGTTCATCCCCGCGTTAGTAAACATCAAGGTAGGGTCATTTTTTACTACCATTGGTGCAGAAGGAACTATTTTATGCTGCTTTCCCTCGAAAAAATTTAAAAATTGCTGCCTTATTTCTGCGGAATTCATGAATAACCTTTAATTTTTCTTAAAATCGTACATATAATGACTTTTGGCAAAAATCTAATTTAATATTTAATTATTTTTTACCGATATTTGCCGTTACTGTTAATTGACCAACGATTCTGTTAATCATTATTTAACATGTCGGGCAAAAATACAAGTTTTAAAATTGTATACGACAAATGGCTAGAATAAAATATTATTACGACACAGAAACCTGTAAGTACGAGCGTGTGAAAGTGTCAACTTGGGATGTGGTGCTGAATTTTATGGGTTTCATGTTCGTTTCAGTATTGATCGCTTTCGGGCTCGTATTAGCATACTTTTTTATTTTTGACTCTCCTAAGGAGCAAATATTAAAACAGGAAAACCGTGCTCTGCGTGATTCTCTTAACAATTGGCAAAGAGAAATAAGCCTGCAGAGAGATTACGTAGCTTATCTTCAGCAGCGAGATGAAAGAATTTACAGGCAAATCATGGAAGCTGATCCTCTACCATCTTCGGTTCGGGAAATGGGAATGGGCGGTGCCGATCGATATAAAAAATACAGAGAACTAGATCTGCCGGAAGTTCTTACTGACACTAGGAAAAAGATCGATAAGCTTAATAAGGAAATGTATGCTCAGTCTCTTTCTTTTGATGAAATTGAGGAACTGGCAGAAAATAAAAATAAAATGCTGGCCAGCATTCCGGCAATTCAGCCTATTCGTAACAAAGAGTTAACCAGACTGGCTTCGGGTTATGGTTTGAGAATGCATCCTATTTACAAAGTACGTAAAATGCACTGGGGTATCGATTTCTCAGCACCAAGAGGAACGCCAATATATTCTACAGGAGATGGTAAAATATCCAGAGTTGTCCGATCTAATAAAAGAACTGGTTACGGTAATTATGTAGAAATCGATCATGGATACGGATTTAAAACCCGGTATGCTCATATGCAGACTATATCTGTGAGAGTTGGACAAAAGGTAAGCAGAGGTGAAACTATCGGAAAAGTTGGTAATACCGGTGGATCTACTGCTCCACATTGTCACTACGAAATCATGAAAGATGGTAAAAAAGTCGATCCGATCTTATATATGATCATGGATGTAACCGACGAAGAATATCAAAAATTACTTGATCTTGCGTCTATCGAAAACCAATCTCTTGGGTAATAGATAGTCATATACAATATTTTAAAGCAACACACCTTCATTTAATGTGTTGCTTTTTTTAAACTTATTCAGCTTCAAATTATGAGAAACCAGCTTTTGTCAATTTTTACAGTTCTTATTGTTTTGTTATCATCTTGTGCAGGAACCAAGCGAATAACCCCTCCTGCTCCATTGGTAAAGAAAGACTTGAGTGAAACTCCTGTTTTATTAGGAAATCTTGCATTAAACAATAACGATGCTCTGATAAAAGCACAATATGCAGCTCATGAAATCAATATTTTACTTGATACGATAAGCATTATTGGAGTCGGGGACATTATGATCGGCACTAATTTCCCTGAACCCGAATACCTACCTTCTGATAGCGGAAAATATCAATTGGCTCATGTAAAGGAGTATTTAAAAGATGCTGATATAACATTCGGGAACTTAGAAGGTGTACTACTCGATGATGGTGGTGAACCTAAATATTGCAAAGACCCGAGCATTTGTTATTTATTCAGATCCCCGGAATACTATGCCCAGCACTTCGTCGATGCAGGTATAGATGTAATGAGTACGGCTAACAACCATGCAGGTGACTTCGGCAATACCGGTCGCCTGACCACCATGAAGACTCTCGACCAACATGGGATACAACACGCAGGGCAGTCTGTAAAACCATACACTATGTTTGAAAAAGAAGGCATCAAATATGGCTTTGCTGCCTTTGCTCCAAATACGGCTACGCAGAGCATTACTGATTACGAAGCTGCTGCAAGAATAATACAACACCTCGATAGCCTGAATGATATAGTCATTGTAAGTTTCCACGGTGGAGCTGAAGGATCAAAACATGAACATGTAACGAGAGAAACTGAGACATTCTATGGTGAAAACAGAGGTAACGTATATAAGTTCTCTCATTGGGTAATCGACAATGGTGCTGATATCGTTTTTGGCCATGGCCCACATGTTACAAGAGCGATGGAAGTTTACAACAACCGATTTATTTCTTATTCATTAGGTAACTTTGCCACGTACAATCGCTTTAACCTCAGAGGTGTAAATGGTATTGCGCCTTTAGTAAAAGTTTATACAACAAGAAACGGAGAGTTTTTATTTGGTGATATTGTTCCAATAATTCAGGAAGGAAGAGGAATTCCTAAAGTTGATCCTGATAAACGAGTAATCAGACGGTTACAACAATTAACTGCAGAAGATTTTCCCGAATCAAAAATATTCATTGATGATTCAGGAAAAATTACTTATTTTGGATTTTAGAAAACCGGATAAAAAGATCATCAGATAGTGCCATATAAGGAAAAAGAAATAGAAAAAAAATATTTTTCAATCGGAGAAGTTGCTGAAATTATCAATGTAGCACCCTCCCTCATCCGATTCTGGGAATCTGAGTTTGATGTGATCAAGCCAAAAAAAAATAAAAAAGGCAACCGAATTTTCACCAGAAAAGACATTGAAAGCATTAAAATGATTTATCATCTCGTAAAGGAAAAAGGATATACTTTACAGGGAGCAAAAGATGCTTTAAAAAATAACAACCAGGATGTAGTTTCCAGGTTAGAAGTTATCGGAAAGTTAAAAGACATCCGATCATTTCTTACTGAACTAAAAAGGAAACTGGATTAAGATTTATTGACTTAATTATTTTTTACTTATGAAGGATAGCCTGCAATATATTATTGCATTGCAGTATATCCCTGGTATTGGCTCAAAAACAGCTAAATTATTGATCAGCTATCTTGGATCAGCTGAGAAGTTGTTCTTTATGCCCAGAGGCAAACTAAAAAGCATACCCGGGATAGGTGACGCATTTATTAAAAGAATAACCAGAGAAGCAAAAGAAAAAGCTCTTAAAAAAGCTGATGATCTCATTTTAAAATGCAAAAAACTGAATATCGGGATTTGTTCTTTTTACGATGATGATTATCCTCTTAGGCTAAAGGAATGTGTTGACGCTCCTTTGATTTTATACTATAAAGGAAATTTTCCCTGCTTAAAAAGCAATAAAGCTCTAGCAATTGTAGGAACCCGAAACGCTTCTCCATATGGACTTCAGATAACTGAAAACATCATAAAAGATCTCTCAGGCCAGAATGAAATTATAACCATCAGCGGCCTGGCAAAAGGAATCGATGCTAAGGCTCACAGAGCATCATTAAGTAGTAATGTACCAACTGTGGGTGTATTGGGTCATGGACTGGACATGATTTACCCGGCATCTCATAAAAACTTAGCCAGGGAAATGACAGAAAATGGTTGCTTACTATCTGAATATCCACCTGGTACTCTACCTGATAATCATAATTTTCCTATGAGAAACAGAATAGTAGCAGGGATCGCAGATGCAGTGTTAGTAGTTGAAGCAGCTGCAAAAGGCGGAGCCCTTATTACTGCAGACTTAGCACAAGGTTATAGTCGGGATGTTTTTGCCATACCCGGCAATTTAACATCTAATTATAGCATCGGTTGCAATGAGTTAATCAGAAAAAATACGGCAGCGATAATTACCAAAGCAGAGGATATCATTGAGGCACTCAACTGGGATCTGGAAGAAATGACTGAAAAAATGGTCCCACAATCCTTAGACCTTTCAATATTTGATGCTGAAGAGAGGCAACTTATTTCAGTTCTTCAGGATAATCCAAATGGATTACACATAGATGAATTGAGTTGGAGAAGCCAGGTACCTCTTCCTAAAATAGCATCAATTTTATTATCTCTTGAATTACAGGGTATTATAAAAGCCTTACCGGGTAAAACCTTTACGATATAAAAAAAGCCGCTTGACGCGGCTTTTTATTTGTACTGAATTACAAAAAACTTTATTTATTACATTTTTCTCTAATAACTTCATACACATTGAAATCACCAAGCTCACCGGCCTTACTTAAATCAAGGCATCCATCTTCTTTTTGTCCATATTCTACTCTCAGAACACCTCTTAAATAATATGCATCCGGATTCTTTGGTTCCATTTCGATAATTCTTGAGCAATCATTAATTGCATCTTTGTATGCTTCAAGCTCAAGTTTTGCCTGACCTCTCATATAGTAAGCATCTACGAAACTTGGGTTAAGTTCAATAGCTTTAGTGAAATCAGCAATGGCTCCATAATAATCCTGCATCTCAAACTTAACACCTCCTCTTTCATAAAAAGCTTCATGAGCCTCAGGATTAATATCAATTACCCTGTTAAAATCAAGCATAGCACCTTTGTAATCCTGTAAAATTTTCTTCACCTTACCACGGTTAAAAAATGCCGGATCAAAATTCTCATCTACTTCGATCGCTTTATTGAAAAGTTTTAAAGCCTCCCTATAATTTCGGGCTTCAAAATATTTCATCCCCTCTTCGGTGATTTCCTTAGCGCTATTATTTTTTGCCTGAAGGCTAAACGCTGTTAGAACGATTATTAAAAAATAAGATAGTCGTTTCATAAAAAAGTTAGTTTATTGACCAGTAAAAGTATATACCTTTATTATACAAATAGTGACCTAATCCCATAAATCCTATATGTAAGATTAAATCACTTCTATCAATTTTTTATATAAATACCTTACTTGCAAGTGCTTCTGAAGCCTGAAAATGAGTTTTATCGATCTCAATATCCACGTCATTTTTATCGAGAAATTTCATCAAAATTTCTGTAGCAATGTTACCTGTCAGGTCATCTTTAGCCATAGGACAACCACCAAAACCTTTCATTGCCGTATCAAATCTATGGCATCCGGCCTCGTAAGCAGCTTTTAATTTTTCAGGAGCTTTTTCAGGAGTACTGTGAAAGTGTGCACCGAAAGTAATATCCGGAAAAGTATTAATCGTGTTTTTAAATGCAAAATCAATATCCTCTGGCTTTGCACTTCCTACAGTATCGGCCAGACTAATGATTTCCACTTCAATTTCATTCAATTCTTCAGTGAATTGCAATAAATAATCTGCATTGTAAGGATCGTTATACGGGTTACCAAAACCCATGGACAGGTAAGTCACCAATGTTTTATCGGTTTTCTTACAAATATCCTGGATCTCCTTGAGGCTGTCTTTCGCTTGTTGTATTGTCTTGTTTGTATTCCTGAGTTGAAAAGTTTCAGATAAAGATAAAGGAAAACCAAGGTAATCAATCTCTTCATGTTCGGCAGCATCATTAGCTCCCCTAACATTTGCTACAATAGCCAAAAGCTTTGAACTGGTTTCTGAGAGATCTAATTGAGATAAAACCTCTTTAGTATCTTTCATCTGAGGAATAGCTTTAGGAGAAACAAAACTCCCAAAATCAATTGTATGAAATCCTACTTTTAATAATTGATTAATATATTCAACTTTTTTCTCAGTAGGGATAAATGAATGCCAGCTTTGCATGGCATCTCTAGGGCACTCTACAATTTGCATTTTTTTTTCTAAAATAGCATAAGCAGTTTCAACGTACAACCCTACAGACTAAAATAAAGCTGAAGCAATCCTTCTCACAGGTTCTGCCTTGCCCATACTATAAAAATGTAAACTGGGAACGCCAAAATCCAGTAATTCTTTCGACTGATGAATAGCCCACTCTACCCCTACTTCTCTTACATCGGTATTATTTTTACACTTTTCAACTTCATTTACCAGGTCATCCGGAAGATCAATATAAAAATGCCTTGGTAGTGAACTTAGATGATTAAGCGTTGTGATTGGCTTTAAGCCCGGAATAATAGGAACATTTATGTCCATTTTTCTACAATCCTCGACGAATTTGATAAACTTTTTATTGTCAAAAAACATTTGGGTAACGATATATTGGGCCCCCATATCGACTTTAAGTTTGAGGTATTTTAAATCCGTAGCCATATTAGGTGCCTCAAAATGCTTTTCAGGGTAGCCTGCCACACCAATACAAAAGTCAGTATGCTCGGCATTTGTCAAATCTTCATCAAGATAAATGCCGTCATTCATATTTTTAACCTGCTCTAAAAGCTCAGAAGCAAAGTTATGTCCGTTTTCTTCAGCTCTGAATTTTGGTTCACTTGACATGGCATCACCGCGTAGAACTAAAACATTATTTATACCTAAAAAATGAAGATCTATCAGAGCATTTTCTGTTTCTTCTTTCGAAAACCCACCACAAATCAGGTGTGGCACTGTATCTACATTGTATTTGTTTTTTATAGCAGCACATATTCCAACAGTACCCGGCCGTTTTCTGATGATCTGCCGTTCAAGCAAGCCGTTTTCTCTTTTTTTATAGGTAAATTCCTCTCTGTGATAAGTAACATCAATAAAAGGTGGTTTAAACTCCATTAAAGGATCTAAATGATCGTAAAGCTTTTGAATATTCTCTCCTTTTAATGGTGGGAGAATCTCAAACGTAAAAAGTGTTTTATCAGCCTTCTCGAAATGCTCAGTAACTTTCATATTATATATGTAAAAATGCCTTCAGTTTAATTTTGTATAACCAGTTTTTCGGGATCATAGTTTAAATTTGGCGCTAACCACTTTTCTGTAGTTTCTATATCCCATCCTTTTCTTTTTGAATATTCTTCTACCTGATCTCTTTCGATTTTCCCAAGTCCAAAGTATCTCGATTCAGGGTGACTAAAATAATAACCTGATACTGCTGCAGTCGGATACATAGCCATGCTTTCAGTCAATGTTATACCCGTATTTTCAGGTACTTTTAGCCAATCGAATAACTTGATTTTCTCTGTATGATCAGGACATGCCGGATAACCAGGCGCTGGTCTTATCCCAATATATCTTTCCTTAATTAGTTCCTCGTTCTCATAATTCTCTCCTGCAGCATAGCCCCAAATTTCTTTACGGACTTTTTCATGTAAATATTCAGCAAAAGCCTCAGCAAGCCTGTCTGCTAATGCTTTTATCATTATTTGCTTGTAATCATCTAATTCATATTCCTGAATTAGATCTTCGATACCATCACCGGCTGTAACTGCAAATCCTCCAATATAATCTGTTTTTCCTGCATCAGAAGGTGAAATAAAATCGGCTAACGACAAATTTGGCAGTCCTTTACCTTTTTGACCTTGCTGGCGCAGGAATTCAAAATTGAAATGAGGTTTTCCCGATTCATCCATAACACTAACTGTGTCTGCTCCAGTTCTAACTGCCGGATAAATACCAACCACACCATGTGCCTTTAGACTTCGATTTTCAACCACCTCAGCCAGCATATCCTGAGCATCAGAATACAATTTTGAAGCTTCCACCCCCACTACCTCATGATTTAATATTTGTGGGAATTTCCCTTTAAGCATCCATGCAGAGAAAAAAGGAGTCCAGTCAATATATGGAATTAACTCTTCAATATTGATATCATTAAAAACGAATGTACCGGTTTTATTCGGGGCAGGAGGTTCATACCCTTCCCAGTCCTGCCTCTCTGCATTTAGAACCGCTTCCTCGTAACTTATGTATTTTTTGATTTGCTTTTTATTCGCATGATCTGCCCTTGCTTTTTCATATTCTTCTTTCAGATTTTGCTTAAATTCTTCTTTTCTCTCATCAGAAAGGGCATTAGTGCAAACTGAAACACACCGGCTCGCATCTAAAACGTGTGTGACAACACCGGAATAATGAGGGTCGATCTTTACAGCTGTATGGATTCTGGATGTTGTTGCTCCTCCAATCAAAAGAGGCATATCAAATCCCGACCTTTCCATTTCTTTAGCCACATGAACCATCTCATCTAATGAAGGTGTGATTAGTCCACTTAAGCCAATGGCATCTACTTTTTCATCAATCGCAGCCTGAAGGATTTTTTCTGCAGGGACCATAACTCCCAGATCTACTACATCGAAATTATTACAGGCCAAGACAACGCTTACAATATTTTTACCAATATCGTGAACATCACCTTTTACGGTAGCTAGAAGAATTTTTGCTTTGGGCTTTTGATTAGGATTAGCTTTTTTCTCAGCTTCGAGATAAGGAGTCAAATAGGCAACAGCCCTTTTCATAACCCTGGCACTCTTCACTACCTGAGGAAGAAACATTTTACCAGAGCCAAAAAGATCTCCTACTATATTCATTCCATCCATTAGAGGACCCTCAATTACTTTAAGAGGCCTGCCTAGTTTCTGAAATGCTTCTTCTGTATCTTCTTCAATATGATCAATTATCCCTTTTACAAGAGCATGAGACAATCGTTCTTCAACAGTCCCTGACCGCCATTCTTCTGCCTTTTTATCTTCCCTTTTATCGTTTTTAACTGTCTCTGCAAATTCAAGTAATCGCTCTGTAGCATCTTCCCTCCTGTTTAGTAATACATCTTCAACTCTTTCAAGAAGGTCATCCGGAATCTCATCGTAAACCTCAAGCATTGTCGGATTTACAATACCCATATCCATTCCATGCTTGATCGCATGATATAAAAAAGCAGCATGCATCGCTTCCCTGACTTTATTATTACCCCGGAAGCTAAATGAAACATTACTGACCCCTCCACTAACTTTTGCCCCATGTAGGTGTTGCTTGATCCATGCCGTAGCTTCAAAGAAATCAAGTGCATTTCTCCGGTGTTCTTCCATACCTGTGGCTACAGGAAAAATATTCGGGTCAAAAATTATATCCTGAGCAGGAAAGTCAGCTATTTCAGTGAGTAGCTTGTAGGACCGTTCGCAGATTTCAATTCTTCGATGATAATTATCAGCCTGACCGTCCTCATCGAAAGCCATAACAACTACAGCAGCTCCATATTTTTTAATCAATCGGGCCTGCTCTAAAAATTGTTCTTCTCCTTCCTTTAAAGAGATGGAATTTACAATCCCTTTTCCCTGGATACATTGCAGCCCAGCTTCAATGATCTCCCATTTGGAAGAATCGATCATTATCGGTATCCGGGCAATTTCAGGTTCAGATGCCATGAGGTGTAAAAACTTAACCATTGCCGCCTTTCCGTCGATCATGGCTTCATCCATATTGACATCTATCACCTGGGCTCCACCCCTTACCTGGTCGAGGGCTACATCCAGGGCTTCTTCATATTTATCCTCCCGAATCAATCGGAGGAATTTCCTGGACCCTGTTACGTTCGTTCTTTCTCCGATATTGATAAAATTAGCATTAGGAGTTACGTACAATGGCTCCAGGCCACTTAATCTTAATGGCTTATATGTAAAGTTATTTTCACTCATCAAACGGCTAAATTTTCTTCACTTTCTTTTCTTGGCTGATATTTTTCAGCCAATTGAGCAAGTTGTTTTATATGTTCTGGCGTTGTGCCACAACATCCCCCTAAAATATTTAAGAGGCCTTCTTTTAAAAACACTTCAACTTCATTTTTCATTGATTCCGGTGTCTGGTCGTAAGCACCAAATTCGTTTGGCAAACCTGCATTGGGGTGGGCACTTACTGCAAAAGGTGACTTTTTGGCCAATATTTGTAAGTACGGACGTAACTGTTTAGCTCCTAGTGCACAATTTAATCCGATAGATAAAAGATCAACATGAGAAACAGATACTAGAAATGCCTCGGTAGTCTGACCACTTAATGTTCTGCCAGATGCATCAGTTATTGTTCCGGATACCATGATTGGCACCGTTCTTCCTCCATCCTCAAAATAATCCTGGGCGGCAAAAAGGGCTGCTTTAGCATTAAGCGTATCAAAAACAGTCTCAATTAATAACACATCAGAGCCACCCTCCACAAGTCCCTTAATTTGTTCTTTATATGCTTTAACAAGATCATTAAAAGAAACTGCCCTAAAACCGGGATCATTCACATCTGGTGAAAGGCTCGCTGTTTTATTGGTCGGTCCTACCGAACCAGCCACCCATCTGGGCTTTTCCGGGTTAGCCCTGGTAAATTCTTCTGCAGCAGTTTTTGCTATTTTAGCTGATTCATAATTCAGTTCATAAGCAAGCTCACTAAGATTATAATCATCCTGTGCGATGGAAGTACTGCTAAAAGTATTCGTTTCAATTATATCAGCTCCGGCATCCAGATACTCCTTGTGAATAGTTTCTATTATATCCGACCGGGTAATACTGAGAAGATCATTATTACCTTTTAATGAAGAAGTGTGGTTTTTAAATCTTTCACCTCTGAAATCTTCTTCATCAAGATTATACCGCTGGATCATGGTACCCATGGCTCCATCGAGAATTAATATCCGTTTTTGTAATGCTAGTTTTATATCCACTCTATCTTAATTTACAACTTAGTTATCAAGAAAGAGTTTCAGACGGGCTTGAAACTTATCTTTTCCCGGTCTTGCCGAGATGGGAAGTAGCACCAAGTTTAACCAAGGTTGCTAAGACTTCGCAGGGCCCAATCCCTCTGTCTTTCTTGATAAGCATTAAACAAAATAAACAAATGATAAGGAAATAATAAAACTTTTAAGAGATTTTTAATTCCTTTGCCATTCTATTAAAATCATTAATAATAACTATTTATATTTTTAAGGCCATTTCCTCCTCAAAATATTTATCGATCAATTTTTGAATCATTCCATCTTTAAGTCCAACTGTAGGCACAACCATTTTATCTGCCCTGGCCCATTCCATTGCAGCAAGGTAAATATCGGCAGCAGGCAATATCACGTCGGCGCGATCTTCATTAAGATTTAATAAATAAACTCGTTCTTCATAGGTCATTTCAGAAAGTCTGGATTTAACTTCTTTGATTTGATCTGCAGTAACAAATCCTTTTTCACCACCTTCAGAAATATCCATTATTTTATTTATGTTTCCACCAGTACCCACAGCTGAAACAGGAAGATCTTTCTTGTTATATTTCTTTAATTGCTCCCCAATCCATGAGTGTATCTTTTCCCAGGTCTTAGGATTGTCATGATGACCCAGGCTACGGACTGAACCCAGTTTAAACGAATGAGCAACAATTTTTTTCCTGTTTTTATAAATATTAAGTTCGGTACTACCTCCACCAACGTCCACGTGAATTACCATTTCATCGGCGATATATTGCTTAAGTGCATTATTGATCATGGATGCTTCTTCATCACCATCAATTATTTTAATCTTCAATCCGGAGGTATCTCTGACTTTTTTAGCTATTTCAGGGCCATTATCTGCTTCGCGCATAGCTGAAGTTGCACAGATCATATGATCATCTACCTCATAAAGATCCATCAGACTTTTATAAACTGACATCAGCTCCACAAATTTTTCAACTTTCTTTTTTTTAATCCTGCCATGCTTAAACACATCCTTACCGAGACGCAATGGAAACCTGACATATTCAAGCTTTTTACTATAAACAGAACCTCTAAAAACTTTGACAGTATTAACCTGAAAACGTATTGCGTTTGAGCCTATATCGATAACAGCTAATTTCATATTATATACTCAACAAATCTACTTCTTCAAGTTTCTCTTCAGTTAAACTATAAAACGCTTCGTGAACACTAATTCGTTCTTCTTTATCTAATGGCTGCTTCATAATATAAGTACCATCACTGTTCATTTTATATGAATTAACATTATCAATCAGATTAAAATAAAGAACGTTTACCAGGTAATTCTTTATCACATCATCTTTAATTAAGAAAAGCGATTCAAGGCGACGATCAAGTGATCTTACCATAACATCTGCACTGCCACCATATAGTTTAGGATCTCCGGAATTGTGGAAATAATAAATTCTCGAATGCTCAAGATAATTACCTACAATTGAGATCACCTTAATATTCTCCGACAATCCTTTCACTCCAGGTTTCAGGCAGCAGATTCCCCTGACAATTAATCGAATTGGCACACCAGCTTTTGAAGCCTCATAAAGCTCATCAATAATAACATCATCCTGAAGTGAATTAATTTTGATCACGATTCCGGAGCCAACACCCTTTTTAGCATTATCAGCTTCATTACGGATTAATGATATCAACTGCTCCCTCATATCTCTCGGGGCTGTCAATAATGTCTCGTAACCTCCAGGTACAGAGTGCCCTGTAATTACATTAAAGAATTCAGATACGTCGTGAGCATATTCATTTTTAGTGGTTAAAATGCCTATATCAGTATAAAGAGTTGCAGTATCTTCATTGTAATTACCACTGGCAAGGTGAACATAACTAGTAACCTTCTTACCTTCCTGACGCACGATATTCAGTAATTTCGTATGAGTTTTAACAGCACTCAGACCATAAATTACATAACAACCTGCCTTTCTAAGCCTGTTGGCTTGCCTGATATTGTTTTCTTCGTCAAATCGTGCCTTAACTTCGAAAAGAACGGCTACGTTTTTACCATTCTCTGCGGCTTTCAATAATGCTTCTACTATCCGGCTATCTTTCGCAAGACGATATATTGTCATTTTAATCGATAGTACCTGCGGATCCTCAGCTGATCGTTCTAGTAATTCGATCAATGGACTGATGCTATTATATGGGTGATGCAATAGCACATCCTTTTCCTTGAGCACTTCCATCAAATCCTCATTTTCACTGGCATGATAGTTTATAGGGTCTCTTGGCGGAGGTGATTTCGGAAGTAAATGCTTGAATTCGTTATGCTTAATGACTTGCCAGAAACTGGTGAAATCAATTATTCCCCCGCTGGAGCTTTGAAAATATTAAAGTCCTCCAGGTTCCATCTTTTCTTTAGAAACCTGAGTAAGTTTTTATTGTACTTCGATTCGACTTCAATTCGCACAACCCTTCCGGTCTGACGTGTTTTAAGCTTACTCTTAAGTTCATCTAAAAAGTTTGTCTCAATATCATCACTTTCTTCAAGTGTGAAATCTCCATTACGAGTCAATCTGAACAAGTCAGCTGATATGATCTCAACATTTCTAAATAACCAGCTTATATGTTCTCTGACAATTTCCTCAATAGGAATGAAAACTATTTCACTTTCTCTTCTGATCTCAAAAAAGCGAGGTAGGTTATTTGGTATCTGAATAAAAGATATTTTACTCCGTGAGGTATTCTTCTTACTCATTTGAATACCATTGCCGCTACTCTGAGTCACCACTCCGAATATCAGTACCTTATTCATAAGGATTGGGAAAGAATGCATACCATCATAGGTCATTGGTGTTAACATCGGAAACACCGTTTCTTTGAAGTAATCTGTAACCTTTTCCTTCTCCTTTTTATGCAGACCACTAAATTTCAGGACCTTTATTCCGTAATCTTTAAAACTAGGAGCAAGTTCTTTAGTATAAGCCTTCATCTGAAGATTAAAGAACTTATGAGACTCATCAAATAGCTTATCTCTGAATGGATATTCACTTAAACCTGAATAATCAATCCGTTCTTTTCCGAAGTCTATATAATTGTATAAACTCCCTATTCTTATCATAAAGAATTCATCGAGATTTGAACTGGTAATAGCCAAAAATTTCAGCCGATCGATCAAGGTTCTATTATCCTTACGGGCTTGATCCAGAACTCGATAATTAAATTGTAGCCAGCTAAGATCGCGGCTAATATATTTAGATTCCTGTATTAACTCTTCAATCTTTTTAGAATGAATAGTTGCCATTAGTAGATCGGGTTTCAGTGAACAAAAAAAGCCCCAGTTGAGCGGGGCTTTAAATTACGAATTAAAGTCTTATTTTCATCAATTATACATCGAGATTAGCATATTTAGCATTTTTCTCGATAAACTCTCTTCGTGGTGCAACTTCATCACCCATCAATACTCCGAATAGGTGATCTGCTTCCGCTGCAGAGTCAATTGTAACTTGATTTAAAGCTCTGTTATCAGGGTTCATCGTTGTTTCCCAAAGCTGCTCAGGATTCATCTCTCCAAGACCTTTGTAACGCTGAACGCCAACATTTTCTTCTTTACCATTTCCAGCTAGTTCCTGAACGATCTGAACTCTTTGTTCTTCAGACCAGCAATACCTGACATCTTTTCCTTTTTTTAGCTGGTAAAGTGGTGGTAAAGCAATATATAAGTATCCTTTTTCAATAAGATCTCGCATATATCTAAAGAAGAAAGTAAGAATAAGTGTTCTAATATGAGATCCATCAACATCAGCATCCGTCATGATGATAATCTTATGGTATCTCAACTTTTCCATATTCAGTGCTTTCTTATCGTCCTCAGTACCAAATGATACACCAAGCGCTGTAATGATATTCTTTATTTCTTCGTTTTCATATATCTTATATTCCTGGGCTTTTTCTACGTTAAGAATTTTACCTCTTAATGGTAAAATAGCCTGGAATCCTCTGTCACGACCTTGCTTTGCTGATCCACCTGCAGAATCTCCCTCCACGAGGTATAATTCACAAATAGTTGGATCTTTCTCTGAACAGTCGGCTAATTTACCAGGAAGAGCAGTTGAAGTAAGTACATTTTTTCTCTGTACCATTTCTCTTGCTTTACGGGCAGCCTGACGAGCCTGAGCAGCAACAATAACTTTTTGTACGATCGCTTTAGCTTCTTTTGGATTTTCTTCCAGGTAATCTGAAAGAATTTCTGAAACAGCACTATCTACAAAACCCGAAACATCAGAGTTACCAAGTTTAGTCTTTGTCTGACCTTCAAATTGAGGTTCGGCAACTTTAACAGACACAACTGCTGTCAGTCCTTCTCTAAAGTCATCACCGGTAATATCAACCTTTGCTCTCTCAAGTAATCCTGAACGGTCAGCATATCCTTTTAGAGTTCTTGTTAAAGACCTTCTAAATCCGGCAATATGAGTCCCTCCTTCTATCGTATTAATGTTATTCACGTAAGAAATAACATTTTCTGAATAAGAAGTATTATAACTTAAAGCTACCTCTACAGGTACCTCACCATCTTCTTTATTAATATAGATTGGAGTTGGAATTAACTTTTCTCTTGATTCATCAAGGTATTCAACAAATTCCTGAAGGCCACCTTCTGAGAAATATTCACTGTGAAGAAATTCTCCATCATCATCAGTTTCCCTTTCATCAGTTAGTTTTAGCCTGATCCCTGCATTCAGGTAGGCCAACTCTCTCAGTCTTGAAGCAATTGTTTCATACTTATATTCAGAAACAATGAAAATATCTGTATCAGGTTTAAACCAAATAGTAGTTCCTGAAATCTCCGTATCTCCGATAGATTCAACTTGTGTCTTAGGCACACCGCACTCATAGCTTTGTGTCCAGATCTTGTTGTCACGATGAACAGTTGCTTTCAAATTTGCGGAAAGTGCATTCACGCAGGATACACCCACACCGTGAAGTCCACCAGACACTTTATAAGTATCTTTATCGAACTTACCACCTGCGTGTAGTACGGTCATTACAACCTCAAGTGCAGACTTATTTTCCTTTTTGTGAATATCAACAGGAATACCCCGTCCATCATCTTCGACGGTGATACTGTTATCTTTGTGGACAGTAACTGATATATTTTTTGCGTACCCGGCTAACGCCTCATCGATAGAGTTATCTACCACCTCCCAGATCAGGTGGTGAAGACCTTTTATACCAACATCGCCAATGTACATGGCTGGTCTTTTTCTTACAGCTTCCAGTCCTTCCAGAACTGTAATATTACCCGCCGAGTAATTATTTCCTTTTTCTGCCAAAATTATATAAATTTTGAATTATACAAACGTTCAAAAATACGTAATAAAGTGCTAAAAACAGATTTATTCAAACTATATTTTCAAAAATAATATTTATACTATTTAATCAAAATTGACCGGTTGACAACATTACCAGCGTACAGGCCTCAACAGGTTCAATTCCAGCACTTTCTGCCTTCTTATAAAACTCGTAATTTTCTGTCCCGGGATTAAAAATTATTCTTTCAGGTTTTAATGAAATTATATAATCGATCCATTCATCCTGATGCCTGGGCCCGATATACATGGTCACTGTATGAACATCATCAACTTCCGGTTTTTGCCTTATATCGCGAATGGACTCCCCAAAGACTTCCCCTTGTTTTATACCTACCGGTACAAAAGGAACTTCGTAATCATTAAACATATCCGCAGCTTTAAAGGCAAATCTCGCTGGATTTGGCGTTGCACCGATTATCACTGTTTTTTTGTTTTTCTTATCCATAAGATTCAATAAGTTTTTCTACACATCTTTCACCATCCATTGCAGCAGACATAATTCCTCCTGCATATCCTGCTCCTTCCCCGCAAGGATAAAGCGCTTTAACATTTATATGTTCTAACGTTTCT
Organism: Mangrovivirga cuniculi; assembly: GCF_005166025.1. Taxonomy (NCBI): domain Bacteria; kingdom Pseudomonadati; phylum Bacteroidota; class Cytophagia; order Cytophagales; family Mangrovivirgaceae; genus Mangrovivirga; species Mangrovivirga cuniculi. The sequence continues at coordinate 2,012,839 of NZ_CP028923.1, read as the reverse complement.
TTGTCGCGAGGGATTCTAACCGGAGATGATGTCCTGCTTTCAACACCTATCAATTGAGCACTATTCGTAAAATATGCAGGCATTTTCCTCTTAAAATTTAAAAATCCCTGCCTTAATGACTCACTCACAAAATCAGGGAGATATTCTCTCAGATCAGAAGAAACAAGTCCCGGCTGGTACGATGTATCCCTTAATGTAGGGCTTACTTTTCGATTCACAAAATCTACCATTCTTTGAGCCGGTGCTTTTTGACTTTCACCTCCAGTTTTAAAGGCTTTTTTCTCGACTTCTGACTGAAAGGCCATTCCTTTCAGCGGACCGTGTTCGTGATACTCTGCAAGATCGTTTTCAGATACAGTAACAACCATTCCTGAGTTTGCATACCGCCCGTCTCTTCTACTTGGACTCATTCCGTTTACTACTTGTTCCCCGGGAGCTGTCGCAGATGGCACTATAAATCCACCCGGGCACATGCAAAAACTAAACACTCCATGTCTGCCTGATTTAAGATCAACCTGGGTTTTAATACTGTATGCAGCCGGTGGTAAATATGGACCTCTGCTTTTCGCATGATACTGCATGCTATCTATCAATTCCTGGTCGTGTTCTATCCTGACTCCTAAAGCAAAAGGCTTAAATTCAATTTCTATATTTCTTTTATGTAACAAAATAAATATATCTCTTGCTGAATGACCTGTAGCCAGCACAACGCCTATTCCCTCAAAAGAATTACCTTCCTCGGTAACCACTCCTTTCATTCTTCCTTTATCAAGAATAAAATCTACAACCTTAGTTTCAAAATGAATTTCACCGCCAGCTTTTAAAATACTTTCTCTTAGTGAGGCAACAAGTGGAGGCAATTTATTAGTTCCAATATGAGGATGTGCTTCGTAAAGGATATTTTCTCGTGCTCCATGAGCAACAAGGATCTCCAGAATCCTCATAATATCTCCTCTTTTTTTACTCCTGGTATATAACTTGCCATCGGAATAGGTCCCTGCACCACCTTCTCCAAAGCAATAATTACTCTCGGGATTTACAATATCATGCTTATTTATAGCTGCCAGATCTCGCCTTCGGGTCCTGACATCTTTGCCTCTTTCGAAAACGATTGGTCGATAACCTAATTCGATCGCTCTTAAAGCAGCAAAAAGGCCTGCCGGACCGGCACCGACAATAACAACTTCTGGTTTGCCAGTAGCATCCTGATATTCTTTTGGCGTTGGAACAGGATCGGGAGCGGGCTCATTAATATAAACTTCCAGGTTTACATTAATAACTATTTGCTTTCTACGTGCATCTATCGATCTTTTCCTGATTAGAAATTCAATATTTTTAATATCAAACCCTGTTTCAGATGAAACGATCTTTTTTAACTCCTCCTCCTGATATGCCAGATGAGGTGGTAGTTTTAATGATAATTCTTTAACCATGTTGCTGTAAGGGAGTTATCCTTAAATTTAACTGCAAAAATACGCATAGTCATCTATATAAATAAGAAGAAGAATGAATATTAAGGCAAAACCATTATTACAGCCATTTAAATGATTTAAGTTTAGTTAAATAAGTCCGTCTGGCTGACTTTTATTTTAAAGAATATAATTGAAATAAAAATGTCTTTGTAAATTTGATGAACTTGATAAACAACAAACCTTTAAACTCATGAATACCGAAACAACTGCAGAAAACAAAAAAGCAGTAAAACAGGATCTGTTTGAATCACCTGATTTTTACAATATCGACGACTTGCTAACTGAAGAACACAAGCTTATCAGGTCTTCTATCAGGGATTTTGTTAAGAAAGAAATCACTCCATTTATCGAAGATTGGGCAGAAAGAGCTCATTTCCCTTACGAGATAGTAAAGAAATTTGGTGATATTGGTGCATTTGGTCCAACGGTTCCAGAGGAATACGGAGGTGGCGGACTTGATTATATCAGTTATGGCCTGATCATGCAGGAAATAGAAAGAGGTGACTCTGGCATGAGATCAACAGCATCAGTTCAGGGTTCTCTGGTAATGTATCCTATTTATAAGTTTGGTTCTGAGGAACAAAAAAGAAGTTTTTACCGAAACTGGCATCTGGTGAAATGCTGGGTTGCTTTGGATTAACAGAACCTGACCACGGTTCTAATCCGAGTGGTATGGTCACAAATTTCAAAGACATGGGCGACCATTATCTTTTAAATGGTGCCAAAATGTGGATCTCTAATTCACCAAAAGCAGATATAGCTGTAGTTTGGGCTAAAAATGAAGAAGGAAGAATTCACGGACTCATAGTTGAAAGAGGGATGGAAGGCTTCACCACTCCGGAAACCCATGGAAAATGGAGTTTAAGAGCATCAACAACCGGTGAATTGGTTTTTAATGACGTTAAAGTACCAAAGGAAAACCTCCTTCCAGGAAAAAGCGGACTCGGAGCTCCAATGATGTGCCTTGATTCAGCAAGATATGGTATAGCCTGGGGGCAATTGGTGCTGCAATGGATTGCTATGATTCTGCAGTGAGATATTCTAAAGAAAGAATTCAGTTCGGTAAACCGATCGGAGGATTCCAGCTTACCCAAAAGAAACTTTCTGAGATGCTAACAGAAATCACGAAAGCACAACTGCTGAATTTAAGATTAGGACAATTATTCAATGAAGGCAAGGCAACAACTTCGCAGATATCTTTAGCTAAAAGAAACAATGTTGAAATGGCATTGAAAATTGCAAGAGAAGCAAGGCAAATACATGGTGGTATGGGAATTACGGGTGACTATCCAATTATGAGGCACATGGCAAATCTCGAATCAGTCATCACCTACGAAGGAACCCATGATATTCATCTTCTGATACTTGGAAAAGAAATTACCGGCATTCCGGCATTCGAATAATGTTAAAGTCCCGCTAAAACGGGACTTTTTTAATTCTATAAATTATGAAATCTATTGAAAAATCTATTCTGATAGCAGAAAAGCGATCTTCTGTATTTAAAACTTTATTAACGCCTTCTGACATTATAAAATGGTGGGAAGCAGATTATGCAATGATTCAACCTCAAAGGGAAGGCTATTACATAGTTTCATGGGGAAAAGATATAGATAATCCAGAATATACCAGTGTTGCTGAAATAAAAGATTTCATAATTAATGAATCGTTTAAGTTAGAAAATTATAAATACTCTGCAGATGGAAGCATGCCTGATTTTAGTCGGGGCTTTACGGTAGTTTTTAAATTATACGATCATGATAACCATACCCTTTTAACTGTTGAACATCATGGCTTTCCGGAAAATGAGAAAGGAAATGAATTTTATAATGCTTGCGTAAAGGGCTGGAATGATACCCTTAACAACATCAAAAGTTATATTGAAGACTAATTCCTTTAAGGTATTAATTGTTATTTTCCTACGATGTTTAGGCCTTGATAATTAAATTTGACTATACATAAATAAAATTAATAATGGACATAAAGCAAATATTTAAAAACAACGAATCCTGGATCAAGGAAAAATTGAATGTTGATTCTGATTATTTTGATAACCTGGCAAAAGGTCAAAGCCCTGAGATTTTATACATAGGCTGTTCTGACAGTCGTGTTACGGCTGAAGAACTTATGGGATTAGGCCCTGGGGATGTCTTTGTTCATAGAAATATAGCTAACGTAGTGTCCAACTTAGACATAAGCAGTGCCTCAGTTATAAACTATGCTGTTTCTCATCTTAAAGTCAACCACGTAGTGGTTTGTGGTCATTATTATTGTGGCGGGGTTAAAGCAGCAATGGATTCAGCCGATCTTGGAATATTGAATCCTTGGTTAAGAAATATTCGGGATGTTTACAGACTACATCAAGAAGAACTGGACGGTATTCATGACGAAGAAGAAAGATATAAAAGGCTGGTAGAATTGAATGTTCAGGAACAATGTGTAAATGTTCTTAAAACTGCAGATGTTCAGGTAGCTAACAAAGATAGAGGCATTCAGGTTCACGGATGGGTTTTTGATATCAAGACCGGTAAACTTATTGACCTTGAAATCGACTTCAAAAAAATTCTGGATGAAATAATGGAAATTTATAATCTGGATTAAATAAATTATCAAAAGGGCTTCGGCCCTTTTTTTTATGAATTGTTTTCCCTCCTCTCATAGCTATTCTTAAAAACTAATTTATTAATTTAAACTCGCTCCTTTCCTAATTAAATAAAAAGCTATGTTCGAAAAGATTCGTAATTCATTTAACGAGCAAATCAGTATCTACTATGAAGAATTGGTAGAAATCATTCCAAAACTCACTGTTGCTATAATCCTCTTCCTGGTGTTTTATTTTGTAGCCAGGGGAATTAAACGAATTATCGGACCCCGACTTCAAAAGCGGATACAGGATTTTGTGATGGCTAAATTCATCACAGATATAATCTTTTATACAATATTCCTTATTGGTATCCTGGTTTTCCTTCGGGTGATGGGTTACGGCAATGTGATCATTGGTATTTTTTCAGGAGCAGGGGTAGTTGCAATAGTATTTGGCTTCGCTTTTAAAGATATTGGCGAAAATTTCATAGCAGGACTGATAATGGCATTCAATCGTCCTTTCAAGCATGGCGATTTAATTCAGATTGGTGATCAAAAAGGACGGGTTCAGGAAATGAGTTTAAGATTAACTCGGATCAAAACTTATGACGGAAAAGATGTATATATTCCAAATGCACGAATCATAAAAGATAATCTCATTAATTACACAGTAGATGGTTATCTCAGATATGAGATCCCACTTGGAATTGATTACGGCTCGAACCTCGGTAAAGTAGCAGAGATAATCCTTAAAACTCTTGAAGAAGTTGATGGAGTGCTTAAAGAGCCAAAACCCACGGTCTACCTTACAGAATATGGTTCGAATACTGCAAACCTGGTTTATACGATCTGGGTCGACCTCTTTGATACAAAACACAGGAGATTTGACATAAAAACAGATGCAATGCGGAGGGTTTGGAATGCCCTAGATGAATCCGGTTTTAATATGCCTGGCAATATTCTTGAGTTGAAAAATTATGATTCTCAGCCTTTTGAACTTAAAACCGCAAGTACTGATAAATAACCTAAACATCAGAAATAGACGGCTAGGCGACACTTAGTACATTATTGTAATTGATATCTAATCTGCTCAACCATAATTGTATACTTTAAAAGACAGGGAAATGTAAAACTCCTGTGATAAATCTGTGATACATTTTATTTTTCTTTATAACAATGAAAAAGGTACTGGTCATTGAAGACGATCCCGAGATAGTCAATTTACTTGAAATACATCTTAAGGACCTCAATTGTGAGGTATTAAAAGCTTATGATGGTAATACAGGTGTCGATAAAGCTCTATCTCATGATCCGGATCTCATCATTCTTGATTTAAGTCTTCCGGAAAAAGATGGTTTGAATGTCTGTAGAGAAGTCCGGGCACATCAGGGCACACCAATTATTATGCTTACAGCCAAATCTGAAGAAATTGATAGGGTCCTGGGCCTTGAAATGGGTGCTGATGATTACATTACCAAACCTTTTAGTATCCGTGAGTTCATCGCAAGAGTAAAAGCAATATTTCGCCGGACAAAAATGATCGAAGACAGAATAACCAGTCCGGAATCCAAAACTTTTCGTTTTGATGAGCTTACAATCGATATTGAAAAACGAAAAGTAATAGTAAGAAATGATAAGGTCGAATTATCTCCAAAAGAATTTGAACTCCTGACCCTTATGGCTGCTCATCCCGGCAGAAGTTATTCAAGGTCTGATCTGCTTAAACTAATCTGGGGATATGATTTTGATGGTTATGAGCATACCGTTAATTCTCATATTAATCGGTTAAGAGCCAAGATCGAACCTGACATGAACAACCCTAAATATATAAAAACCACATGGGGGATCGGTTATAAGTTTAACGAAGAAGTAACAATATGAATATCAAAGACACACTTTCGATTCGGTTTATAAAAAAATTGATGCTAACCTTTTTCTTCCTGATCATCCTGATGGGAAGTATTTACGTCTTTTTTTCCTTCTATTTTACTTCTAAACTCTATGATGAAACGACTCAAAAGCTAAACGCTAATGTTGCAAATCACCTGATAGAAGAAAAATTCAAAGATCAAGCTCCATTTTTACCCGACGGAAGCGTAAATAAAGAATTATTTGGTGACATCATGCATGATATGATGGCTGTTAACAGATCTATTGAAGTTTACCTTCTCGATAAATCAGGAACTATATTGTATTCTGTAGTGCTTGATCATTCTGACCCCGATGCTCCTTCACAAAAAGTAGATGTGAATCCTATCAAAAAGTTTATTTCTACAAATGGCAGCAGTTATATTACCGGCGATGATCCCAGAAATATAAATAAAAAGAAAATCTTCTCCGCAGCAGAATTTAATGTCGATGGACGTGAGGGTTATATCTACATAGTACTTGAGGGCCGTGAGCAGGAAGCCGTTTATGGGTCTTTAGTTACAGGATATTTCACCCGAATGAGTATTGGAGCAACAATAATAACCATGATTTTAACTCTTATTGTAGGCTTTGCTGCTCTTTATTATCTCACACGAAATTTAAGAAACATAACTAATACAGTTAAAAGATTTTCTGAAGGAGATTATAAAATCAGAATTCAAAATGCTGAAAACTCTGATCTTTCTGTACTCGCTACAAACTTTAATTCGATGGCGGATACGATAGTTAGAAACATGGAGGAAATAAAGTCTGTGGATAATTTAAGGCGGGAATTAATAGCAAATGTATCTCATGATCTTAGAACCCCACTTTCTATTATGAAAGGTTATGTGGAAACACTACAAATCAAAAAAGAATCGCTGAGTGACTCCGATAAAGAAAATTATTTAATGATAATCCAGGAGAGTTCCGACAAACTTTCAAATCTTATTACTCAACTTTTCGAATATTCAAAACTTGAATCTAAGCAGATAGAGCCCGAAAAGGAACCATTTGGAATCACTGATCTCGCCATGGATATTATCAATAAATTTAAACTCAAGGCAGAAAGTAAAAACATTGAAATTTCCATAGAGAAAACCTCTGAACAATTGCCAATGGTGTTTGCCGACATTAGCCTGGTAGAACGAGCTATTCAAAACCTCGTAGAAAATGCACTCAAATTTACCCCTGAAAATGGTCAAATTAAGCTTTTACTCTCCAGAACTGATGATGGAGTAAAAGTAACAATTGCTGATTCAGGTCCGGGTATGAGTGAAAAGGAACAAGCTATTGTTTTTGACAGGTACAGACAAACAGAAAATAATGTCAGGCAGGAAGGCGTAGGTTTGGGTCTTGCTATAGTCAAAAAAATAATGGAATTACATGATACTGCTATAAGCATAAAATCAGGACCCGGAAAAGGCAGTGCTTTCAGCTTTAATTTAAAATCTTATCAACAGATATCAGGTGCCTGAAACCAAAACTCTTAAGTTTAATGATTAAATTAAGTCATTAAACATATATTCGAGCTATGGCGAAAAAAATAATGGTAACAGGTGGAACCGGCTATATTGGTTCATGGGTTGTCAAAGAACTTCTTGAAAGAGGACATATTGTTAAACTTACTGTAAGAGATAAGTCTAAAGAAGAGAAATATAATTTCCTACAGGAAATAGCAAATCAAAGTCCTGGAGAGTTGGAAGTTTATGAAGCAAATCTGTTGAAATTCGGCTCATATGATGAAGCTATTAAAGATTGTGACACTGTAGTTCATATGGCTTCTCCTTTTATCCTTGATGTTAAAGATCCAATTGAAGAACTGGTAAAGCCGGCATTAGAAGGGACTGAAAATGTATTGGCATCTGCCTCAAAAGCCGCAACTGTTAAAAAGGTTATTCTCACTTCAAGTGTAGCAGCGATTTATGGTGACGCAAAAGATATGCAGGATCAGGGACTTAATGAATTTACGGAAGAAAACTGGAATACGACAAGCAATAAAGACCATCAGCCATATCCATATTCCAAAACTCTCGCTGAAAGAAAAGCCTGGGAATTACATGATAAACAGGAGCAATGGTTTTTAGCTGTGATTAATCCAAGTTTCGTCATGGGTCCTTCACTAACAAAAATCTCTAATTCGGAGAGTCTCAAATTTATGAGCGACATGCTAAAAGGTAAAATGCAAGTTGGGGCTCCTGACCTTGTTTTCGGAGTGGTTGATGTCAGGGATGTAGCTAAAGCTCATGCCAGTGCAGTTGAGATGGAAGACGTTACTGGCAGACATATTCTATCCAATAAAAGTGTATCAGTACTTGAAATGGCTGAAGCTGTGAGAATAGAATCTGATAAAAAATACAAGCTACCAAAATCCTTGAGTCCAAAATGGCTTTTATACATAGTAGGACCACTGTTTGGAATCAACTCTTCTTTCGTCAAAAAGAATATCGGATATCCTCTGCGTTTTAATAATTCAAAAAGTATTAAAAATTTAGAAATAGATTACAGGCCTTTTAATACAACTATGAAAGATATGGTTGAGCAAATGGAAGAAAATAATATGATCAAAAATTAAACTTGTTAAATCTGCGTTTTGAAGGTAATTTGCCATCATTTCCACATAGAAAGGATCATATACTTTTCATTAAATCTGCCATAACATGAATGTTCATATAATAAACAGTTATAAACTATTAGAAAGATTGCCCAAAGAGGCTTCAGGAAAAAAAATAGTTATAAAAGAAACTTTATCGCAAGGTCCTGTGTCTAATGACACTTTGCCAAAGTTATTTGAAGAAAGAGCACAATTTTTCAAGGATGCTTATTCAATTTCTGAAGAAGTGTATTTTGGCGAATCAATGCCTGAAATAATGAAATTACCGGCAATTAAAAGATTTTCAAAGGTAAACCTTTGGTTTGAGCATGATATAGTAAGCCAGGTGAATCTTTGGTTTACGTGTTCCTTAATAAATTTTAATTCCATCAAAGAATTATCATTGGTATTACCATCGGTAGGGCATCAAAATGGTTTTGAGAATATGAATAAGCTTCAAATAGCAAAGACATTCAAAAATAAAATAAACTTAACCTATCATCAGTTTACAGCACTTCAGAATTTATGGACTGCATACTGTGAGAAAAATTTTGCTGCTATGCATAAATTATCTCGTCCGCTTTCTTCCATACTTCCTCTTCTTTCTGAGGTAATCCGAGTGATTGAAGCTGATCACAAAGATTATACATATGCCAGAAAAGTTCTTGATAAAATACGTGGTGATAAAAAAGAAGATGACCTGAAGCTAATTGAAAAATTTAAAAGCTCAGCCCCTATTTATGGCTACGAAGAAGCTCAGGTAGCGTATTTATTAGATAATATTAAATAATGAAAAAAACATTAATATATATTTCACTTCTATTTATTGTCTCTGCATGTGGTAAACAAAAACAAAATATTGATGACCCATTTTCTGGTCTGAAAAACACACTTGATTCTTTAACAACTGCTGGAATCACTCCAGGTATATCGATGAGTGTTTTTACCAGGGACTCAATTATAATGGTTCATACATCAGGATATGCTAATTTAAGTGATTCAGTTAAAGTCAAGGAAACTACAAACTTTGAAGCTGCCTCTTTATCGAAACCCATTCTGGCACATATTTATCTGAAACACTTTAAAGATGAAATTCCCCTGGATACATCTTTACTTAGCTTTTATGATCAATCTATAACAAACAATACTGATTACCTTGAGAAGGTTTCTCCATTTCATGTCCTAAGCCACCAATCCGGATTACCAAATTGGAGAGCAATGCCGGATACTAAAGCAAAATCACTATCTGAAGTATTTAAAAAAACAGATAGCCTGAACTTCAAATTCGAACCTGGAAGTAAATTCGGTTACTCCGGTGAAGGATATATATGGCTTCAGGGAGCAATAGAAAAAGTTTCAGATAAGCCATTTCAACAAATTGCCTCTGAAACAATCTTTGCTATGGCTAAAGCTAATAGCTCAACGTTTATTTATCCAAAAATTGATAAAAACGCCTCCATTCCTTATAATGAAGACAATGAAAGAGTCAGTAAACAAATAATAAATGTGACATTAGCTTCAGCATCTTTACATTCCAATGCAGTAGAATATGCAAAGATGTTTCAGCATTACATAACTGATGAATCTTCTTTAATGGATCCGGTTATAGAGGTTGATACTTTGGACAATTTCCAAATTAAATGGGCTCCGGGTATAGGCATTATGGATAATAATCAAGGCGCCGAATATTTATTCCATTGGGGAGATAATGGCTCATTCAAATCATATTTGATATATGATAAAAACAATGATCTTGGTTTTGTTTATTTCACCAATTCTTCGAATGGTTTAAAAATAAGGAACATAATTATCGATAAAGTTTATAATAAAAAGATACCAATGTGGCCTGAAGATTATGAACAATTAAAATAACTTATCATCCCTTACTAATTATTAGAAATTAAAATGAAATATTTCTACTATTTATCTTTTGCTATTATTCTCTTTTCCGGATGTAAAACCAGCCAAAAAACTGGCGAAAAAATCTCAGAACAGGATGTTCTAGCCACATGGGTTGGAGCTATTGGTTGTGATGAATGTAGTGGAATTAATTATGAACTTACACTCCTTGAAAATAACAAATATTATGAATTGATTGTCCATCAGGATAAAGCCGGTAACGAATTAATAAAAAAGGGTGAATGGAGATTAAAAGGAGATATACTGACACTTTATGCTTCGAATAGTCAGGATGAGTATAAAACGCTCGAAGTTGATAATGAAAAATTACTACTGACAGGTCCAAAAAATGAATCATTGGAAAAATCTTCTAAACCCCGTACTTCAAGCTATTATATCAATAAAGCTATAAAAGGAATTGATTTTACTGGTTCGGGCCATCACCCTCAATGGGAAATTGATATAGATTTTGATGAAAACATTCATATTCAATATCCTGACAAAAGGATTGATTATTCAACACCGATTCCTGAAAATGTTGCCGACAATAGTGGGAATACCCTGATCTATGTGGTTGAATCCGAGAAAAGTGAATTAACTTTGACATTAAATAAGCAAGAATGCTTTGATGATCAATTAAAAGAAACATTTGATTACTCAATTACAGCTACACTTAAGTTAATTAGCATGAATGAGCCAGTTACTCTTGAAGGTTGCGGAAGATTTTTGGGAGACTACAGGCTTCATGATATTTGGGTTTTAACTGAGATCAATAACAAACCACTGGATCCGGGCATAGTATTTAAACAGTCTCCATTTCTGGAATTGAATCTTACCCAAAGACACCTGACGGGATTCACTGGTTGCAACAGGGTAAAAGGAAATTTAAGTTTTAATCAATCCTCATTAATTGTAACGGATATTTCAGGAACAAAAATGAGCTGCCAGGCAGAAAGTCTGGAAACCCAATTTTCGGAAATCCTTACTTTTGGAGTGTTAGATTATAATTTTGATAAACGAAATATGACTCTTCAGAATAAAAGAGGGAAACTAACATTTAAAAAAGTAGATTAAAAAAGCAGCGAATGAAAATCCGCTGCTCCAATTATCGGTTTTAAACTTTTATTAGTCTTCTTTAACTACAAGATTACAATCTTCCGTCAATTCTAATTCTTCAATATTAAATGCATTGGTTGTATCTGCAGAATGGTACATTTCTACTCTGACTCCATTTGGAGTATATAAAATGTTAGATAATGTATCTGAAGATGGTGAAACTTCACCTCCTTCATCCTTCTCAGGATACCAATTTAACACACCGGCTTCAAAGTTTTTATTAACGGTAACTAATCCGATCTGAGATCTGGTTCCAGAAAGGGTTTTGAAAGCAAGAAGACGACAATCTCCCATTTCCTTTAACGCTATTATTTTAACAGATTCAATTTCTGCAGCGTTCGAAATTGACGGACCTACTTCTTCTAAAAAACTTTCAAGAGATAATGGCGAACCATCCTCATTTTCTATTTTGTATACATCAATATCCTGTATAGTTGTTTCCCAGAAATTTGGCTCTTCAGTTTCCATTTCAGGAACTTCAACCTCTGCTTCACTTTCTTCAGTAGTTTCGTCCCTGAATTGCCTCCACATGCTGCAAAAACAAATACAGTAACAAAAAATAATAAGATCGTCTTAAATTGATTTTTCATTTTTAGCCTTTTATAAATTTGTGATAACCTTATTTACGCAAATTGTAAACAAAATTCAAGCTAAAACAATAAAAAAAGGCCTTACAATAAGGCCTCTTGCTAATAAAATCTTTATTCTTTATACTAATTGTCAATTTTTGCCTTTATAGTTACCTGTATAGTACTTTTACGTGGATCATTACTGAAAATAGTCAGGTTCTTAGTCAGGTAACCAACCCTTCCTTCACTATCTAATTTCACTTTCACAGTTGTACTTTGCCCGGGTTTTATCTTTTCCTTTCTAATTTCAGTTTCTATGCAACCACAATTGGCAAGAATTTTACGAATCAAAAGGGGCTCCTTACCATAATTTGAAATAGTAAATTCATATTCAGAAGTTTCTCCTTCATTTAATGCTCCAAAATCGTGCTTGCGATTAGATACAGATATTTTAGGGGCATCTGCTAATTCTTCCTTTGTCATTGGAGGAAAATACTCCTTTATGAAAGTAGTTACATATAAAGTTTTCAGGCTGTCAGAGTCTTCTGAAGTAATAAAACTCACCGGTTCAGTAAAATAACCCAGATCGTCTTTATTCTGAGTATCATAAGAAACAACCAGCTTTCCTCTCTCCTTAGCAGCAAGATTAGCAGGATTAAATGAAACAGTAATATGCTCAGGAGTCTCTATTAAATTCGGATCAAAAACTATTTCCTTTTCACCCTGATTATAAATTTCAAATTCCTTTTTAACCACCCCTGGTTAGTGATATTTCCTAAAGGCAAAGCTCGATATTTAACTCTTAAATCTCCCATTGGAGTCGGGAAGTCGTCCTTTGGGCCTTTTGGCTTTGGTTTTACTTTACCACTAATTTGTAATGTTGTTACCTGCTTTTCAGCATTAGTGCTTACTGTAAGAGATTTATTAAACCCACCAGGTCTGTTAAATGGATTATATTGAGCAATAACATAACCTGTATCTCCAGGAAGAATATTTTGTTTAGTCCAGGCCGGGGTAGTACAACCACAACTAGCTCTGACGTTATTTATTTTCAGTGTGTCGTCACCTGTATTTTCAAAAACAAAGGTGTACTTCACCGGTCCTCCCTCCTCTTCTATCTCTCCAAAATTATGTTTCGTGTTACGAAATTCTATTTGAGCCTGGCCAAACACATCCATGGCTAAAAAGATCGCAAAACACAAAATAGCAACTGACCTATTCATATTTAAAAAATTTTAAAATCATTGTAAATCTAATCATTAATACCAAAAAGAACATTTAATTAACAATTGTTATTAAAAAACAAATTACATTTTTAAATAATCCTTAGTTATCTTTGGCACCTTTAAATAACAATAGAAGATAATATCATGCCAAGAATATTAACGGGAATCCAAAGTTCAGGAAAACCGCATCTGGGGAACATATTAGGTGCGATCAAACCAGCTATTGCACTTTCGAAAAAAGAAAATAACGATTCTCTGTTTTTTATAGCAGATCTACATTCATTAACCTCCATTAAAGACGGCGAAGAGCGAGTGAACAATGTCGATGCTGTTGCTGCAGCCTGGCTAGCCTGCGGATTTGATACTGATAAAAATCTTTTTTACCGTCAATCCAGAATTCCTGAAGTTTGCGAGTTAACATGGTATATGAATTGTTTCACGCCATTTCCAATGTTAGCAAATGCTCATTCATTTAAAGATAAATCTGATAGATTGAGTGATGTAAACGCAGGATTATTTACTTATCCGGTATTAATGACTTGTGATATTATTCTGTACGATGCCGAATATGTACCGGTGGGTAAAGACCAAAAGCAGCATTTGGAAATGACCAGAGATATTGCTTCTTCATTTAATGCCAGGTATGGTGAAGTATTCGTATTACCGGAAGCAATTATTGATGAAAAAGTAATGACTATTCCAGGTACCGATGGTCAGAAAATGAGTAAATCATACGGTAATACTATCGATATATTTTTACCTGAAAAACAACTGAAAAAACAGGTAATGTCAATTATCACTGATAGTACTCCATTAGAAGAACCCAAAGATCCGGATACCTGTAACGTTTATGGTATTTATAGTCTATTAGGTACTGAAGAGGAAACTAAACAATTGAGAGAAAAATACCTGGCTGGAAATTTTGGATACGGCCATGCTAAAAAAGAGCTTCTCGGATTGATATTGGATAAATTTAGTGAGGAGAGAGAAAAGTATAATTACTACATGGAGAATCTTGAGGAACTTCATGCAGAACTTGAGAAAGGAGAAGAAAAAGCCAGAGAAATTGCCAGACCGACTCTGGATAAAGTCAGAAAGGTTTTAGGATATAAATAAAAAAGGGGTTTCGAGCCCCTTTTTTATATTTTGTCACACTGTCTTTTCCTTATCCATATGCCAGGCAACTATTGTTGGTTCACCATCTACCCTTAATTCTATACGTGCAGGTGATGGCAAAATAACCAAACGACATTCTTTGCCATTAAAGTCATCTACCTGAACCTTCAGTCCTTGATCTTTGGCAGCGGTATATTTACCACCATCACCTATGGTATATTCTTCTGCAAAATATTTTATCGGACTCCAAACTTCATTATCAGGACAAAATTCATCATGAACGTGATAAAGTATCTCATTCATGTCGGCATAATAATTCTCTTTAAATTCAGCCTCCAAATGATCCAGATCATTTCTCACAAGATCATACCGTTCATCACCTTTCTTGAGTTTTGTCAGAGCAGCCCTTTTTTCAGCTATCTCAGTTATCGCCTCATTTAGCTTTTCTATTTCCATGATTTTTTGGGTTTATCTTATACAAACTTCCTCATTGAGCCTGACTAACGCAAGAAATAATAAGATATTTTAGTACCCTTTTCTTACCTGTTAAATGTAACATTCTAATCTGTTATATTTCTAAAGTGAAGTGTTATTGTAAAGCTTTAAATTCTATGACAAAAGCCTTAAATTTGTGTAACATTAACCAATAAATAAATATGAGTAACCAGGAAGATTTTCTACCGATTAATGGTACAGACCACGTAGAATTCTACGTAGGTAACGCAAAACAAGCCGCTGTTTACTACCAATATATGTTTGGCTTTGATTTAGTCGCTTACGCCGGCCCGGAAACAGGTGTAAGAGACAGGGCTTCATATGTACTTCAGCAAGATAAATTAAGATTTGTCTTTACTTCAGGATTTCATCCTGACTCTCCGGTATGCCAGCATGTTTTAAAACATGGTGATGGAGTTAAAGTTATGGCTCTTTGGGTTGATGACGCTGAAAAGTCTTATTATGAGACGATGAAAAGAGGTGCCAAATCATATGCTGAGCCAAAAACGCTTAAAGACGATAACGGAGAAGTGAAAACTGCTTCTATTCACACTTACGGAGAAACTATCCACACTTTTGTCGAAAGATCAAATTATTCAGGGCCGTTCATACCTGGATACGAAGCCAGAGAAAATAATGTTGAATCTGAAGGTGTCGGTTTCAAATACATAGACCATGCCGTTGGTAATGTGGAATTAGGAAAGATGAACGAATGGGTGAAATTCTACGAAGATGTATTAGGATTTAACTTATTAGTAACTTTTGACGACAAAGATATAAGCACTAAGTATACTGCCCTGATGTCAAAAGTGGTTTCAAATGGAAACGGATACGTTAAATTCCCTATTAATGAACCTGCTGATGGTGTTAAAAATCTCAAATAGAAGAATATCTTGATTTCTATCACGGAGCTGGTGTTCAGCACCTGGCCATTGCCACAGATGATATCATCGAAACTGTTGGAGAACTAAGAAAAAGAGGACTTGAATTCCTTGAAGTTCCAGCTACATATTATGATGATCTGCTTGACAGAGTCGGTTCGATCGATGAAGATATTAAGCCTTTAAAAGACCTGAACATTCTTGTTGACAGAGATGACGAAGGATACCTTCTTCAGATATTTACCAAGCCACTTCAGGACAGACCAACTCTTTTCTTTGAAATTATCCAGAGAAAAGGAGCTAAGTCTTTTGGAAAAGGAAATTTTAAAGCATTATTCGAAGCAATAGAAAGAGAACAAGAATTACGAGGTAACTTGTAATTTTTAAATAAAAATTTTACTATTTTAAAGACAATCTGTTAATTTCAGGTTGTCTTTATTTTTTTAGATTAAATTATTTCTATGGAGCAGTCAATTCAACGAAAAATAGATCATTGGTTAGAAAGCAATATCGATCAGGACCTGAAATCCCAGATCGAAAAACTAATGAGTAATGGTAACAATGATGAACTGGTAGATTCATTTTACAGGGATCTCGAATTCGGCACCGGAGGACTTAGAGGTATAATGGGGCCGGGAACGAACCGGATGAACAAATATACCATTGGAATGGCCACTCAGGGATTAGCAAATTATCTTAGACAGAGTTTTGGTGATCAGGAAATTAAAGTAGCCATTGCACATGACTCAAGAAATAACAGCAGAAAATTCGCTGAGATTACTGCTAATGTATTCAGTGGAAACGGCTTTAAAGTTTACCTTTTTGAAGATCTTAGACCAACACCGGAATTATCATTTGCAATTAGGGAATTTGGCTGTCAGAGTGGTGTAGTATTAACTGCCTCTCATAACCCAAAAGAATATAATGGTTACAAAGCATACTGGGATGATGGCGCACAAGTTATCGCACCACATGATAAAAACATTATTGCAGAAGTAAACAAGATCACAGATTTCAGTCAGGTTAAATTTGAGGGAAATACAGATCTCATCATTCCGATCGGAAAAGATGTTGACAATAAATATCTTGATCAAATAAAATCTCTTTCATTGAATCAAGAGGCCATCAAGAGCAATTCAGAAATGAAAATTGTTTATTCACCTCTTCACGGAACCGGAGTAACACTCGTACCTGAGATTCTGGAAAGATTCGGATTTAATTCTGTTCATGTTGTAGAAGAGCAAGCGAAACCGGATGGGAATTTCCCAACTGTCGTCTATCCAAATCCTGAAGAGTCAGAAGCACTTTCAAAAGGTCTTGCCAAGGCTAAAGAAATAGATGCTGATCTTCTTATGGCCACTGATCCTGATAGTGACAGAGTAGGTATCGCAGTAAAAAATCATAAAAATGAATGGCAACTACTCAATGGTAATCAAACAGGAGCTCTTTTGATCTATTATGTCCTTCAGGCATATAAAGAAAAAAATGGTTTCGAAGGAAATGAGTTCATTGTTAAAACTATCGTAACGACAGAATTAATCAAAGATATAGCTGATAGGTTTGGAGTCCAATCATATGATACGTTAACAGGATTTAAGCATATAGCTGCTTTAATCAGAAAACTTGAAGGCAAAGAAAAATATCTTGTTGGTGGAGAAGAAAGTTATGGTTACCTGATTGGAGATGCAGTAAGAGACAAAGATGCGATTGCTTCATGTGCATTAATTGCAGAAATGACTGCATGGGCTAAAAGTGAAAATAAATCACTTTTTGATTTATTGCTGGAAATCTATAAAGAATTCGGTCATTATAATGAATATCTATTTTCATTGACTAAAAAAGGAAAGTCAGGTGCAGAAGAGATCAGTAAAATGATGGAAGACATGAGAAAGAAGGCTCCTGACACATTAGGTGGTATCAAGGTGATAAAAGTAAGCGATTATCTCGCTCAAGAGTCTACAGATCTGGTTAGCGGTAAGACTACCTCTATCGATCTGCCTAAGTCCAATGTATTACAATTTTTCTTAGAAGATGGCTCTAAGGTTTCAGCAAGACCTTCAGGAACCGAACCTAAAATCAAATTTTACATTAGTGTAAAGAAAGGTTTAGCAGAAATATCTGAATTTGATAATTCTCTGGATTCACTTAATCAAAAAGCTGAAAAGATTAAAAAAGATCTCGGATTATAAATCTGATAAAAAAAATAAAGTTAAAAAGAGAGGCCATCATGTCTCTCTTTTTTAATGGTATCACTTCAATTTTTCTTATAATTGTGGTTGATATATTCTAATATGATCGAAATTAAACAACAGGCAGATTTAAAGAACTATCATACATTTGGTGTGCCGGCCATTGCTGAATACCTGGCTGAAGTTCATTCAATAGAAGATATTCGAGAGGCAATAGATTACGCCCGATCCAATAATCTAAAATTAAATGTGTTCGGCGGTGGTAGCAATGTTCTTTTCAAAACCAATCCAAAAGGACTGACTGTTGTAAACAAAATTACCGGAGTAGAAGTAGTTCGGGAAACCGAAAAAGAAGTTGAATTAAGTGTAGGTGCCGGAGAAATATGGCATGACTTTGTTCTCTATTGCCTTGATCATAAATATTATGGAATCGAAAACCTCTCCCTGATACCAGGTACAGTCGGAGCTGCACCGATGCAGAACATCGGTGCTTATGGCGTAGAAATCAAAGAGGTATTCAAACATCTTGATGCTGTTCACAGGGAAACCAAAGAATTAGAAAGATTTAACAATGAGGAATGTCAGTTTGGCTATCGGACCAGTGTTTTTAAAACTACTCAACGTGATAAATATATAATTGCAAGGGTGAATTTCGTATTATCTAAAGTTCCTGAATTGAATATTTCTTACGGTGCTATTTCCCAAACGCTGAATGAAATGGGAATCTCCTCTCCTACTCCTGAAGACGTCAGCAAGGCTGTTATTCACATAAGAAGTTCTAAGCTTCCTGATCCAAGTAAGATCGGTAATGCAGGGAGCTTTTTTAAGAATCCAAGCATACCTAATGAAGCTTACGAAAAGTTAAAAATGCAATTCCCGAATATGCCGGGTTACTCTCAGCCTGATGAAACTGTAAAAGTTCCTGCTGGCTGGTTAATAGAGCAATGTGGATGGAAAGGCAAAAAAGTTGGAAATACTGGTGCCCATAAAAATCAGGCTCTTGTTCTCGTTAATTACGGAAATGCAAAAGGACAGGAAATATTTGACCTATCGGAACAAATACTAAAAAGTGTCCGGGATAAATTTGGCATAAACCTTGAACGAGAAGTAAATATTATCTAGATCATATGAGTAACATTACTCAGGTCACCACTATACTGTTCCGTTTCTACTCCAAACTTGCTTAAGAAGTCGACCCCTTCATCAGTAGCTAAGCCTTTATATTCTGCATAAGATTTAAGGAAAATCACTTTCTTTATACCCATACTGTAAATAATTCTTGCACAGGCAATACAGGGTGATAAAGTGACATATAGAGTGGATCCTGAAACGGAGGCATTATTCTTAACCGCATAAATTATTGCATTTTGTTCTGCATGCAAAGCTAAGGTGCAACTACCCTTACTATCTTTACCACATCCGTTTTCCGGAAATTCTTCGTCACAATTGTGCGTTCCTGCTGGCGGGCCATTATAACCAATACTGATTATTCTGGTTTCTTTTACGAGTACCGCGCCTACGTGTCGGCGGATACAATGAGAACGTTTTGCCAGATTTACGGCAAGTTCCATAAAAATATCATCAAATTGTGGTCGTTCCATTTATAGAGTTTTGGAAATTAAGCACATTTATTGTGTATATTTGGCAATATTAAGAATAAAAACAAAAACAAATGAACCAATTAACCACTGTCTTTTTAATCTTTTTATTTTCTTCGACCCTGAACGTCTTTGCTCAGGAAGCTGTTACCCCCAGATTAAGTCCTCTAGAGGTCAAAACAGTTAAAAATGAAGATTCATATGTAAAAGTAACTTATTCTCGCCCTCATAAACGGGATAGGATAATTTTTGGAGATCTCGTGCCTTATGGTAAAGTCTGGAGATTAGGCGCAAACGAAGCAACAGAGATCACAATTACCGAAGACATAAAAATGGCAGGAAGAGATCTTGAAGCCGGAACTTACTCTTTATTCGCTATTCCTCAGGAAGATAAGTGGACAATAATAGTAAATAAGGAACTTGGTCTGTGGGGAGCATACAATTATAATAAAGAAAATGATCTTATGAGATTTGATGTGCCGACCTCAGAAACTAAAGAAACCTGGGAAGCATTTACAATCGATTTTGAACAAAGACAGGATAAAACATATATGACCATGAGCTGGGATAAAACGAAAGTAAGCATCCCAATCGATTTTCAAATATCAGAATAATATAAAAAAGCCCGGAAAACCGGGCTTTTTTTATCCTTCTTCATTATAAGATACCTTGTATATTGTTCCTGAATAATCATCTGAGATCATCAGGGATCCATTTTCTAGTTCGATTACATCAACTGGCCTTCCCCAAACGGTTTGTTCTTCCTCATTTAACCAGCCATCAATAAAAGGCTCGTAGCTTGTTCCCTCTCCATTGTTAAGGTCTACCATGGTAATTCGATAGCCTATTTTTTTACTTCGGTTCCAGCTTCCATGTTCAGCAATTAGTGCTTTACCGTTATACTCATCCGGAAAATCCTCCCCTGAATAAATGGTTAATCCTAAAGGCGCTACGTGAGGCCCCAGATTTTGAGCAGGTCTGACAAAATCAGAACAAGGCCTCTGTTCCCCAAATTCAGGATCAGCAATATCTCCACCATGGCAATACGGGTATCCAAAATGCATGCCTTTCTCAGGTGCATAATTCAACTCACATGGGGGAAATCACCTTCAAGGCATATTTCCAAGAATAGGTTAGAAAATATTATAATAATAAAATTTACAAATAATTTGATTATTAAATCTTTTTTTAATTATTTTAAAAGGATATCAACTAAATAATTATTTATAACTATGCTTAATTTAAAAATTAAAAATCATTTCAAATTATTCTTTTTTTTATTAATAATATTTGGATTAATAAATTGCACGGATGAAGATATTTCTAAACAAACTTTAGAGAAAAAAACGCTAGAGGAACGTGTATTTAGTGCAGAAATTTTGCCTGGAGACATATCAAAGTTAATTAAAGAAAATCCAAAAGAATTAGAAGGAAACCTCGGTAGTTATTTATTCATTCCTATTCCTACAAGAAAAGGATATTTAAAAATCGCAATGAATTCAAGTAATGAGAAAATTAAAATTCTAAAATTAGTAGAAAAGCGATTTGCTAAAGAATTTGCAGATGTTAATCCTATGAAAGACCAAACAAATGTCAGAATGGCTCCACCAGAAGTTCATTGTACAGATTGGAAACCGAGAGGTGGGGCTAATGGTGGAGCAATTAGATACTGCTACGTAAAATCATTCATTTTTCTTACTGATTGGTTTGAATATTGTGAATGCGGATACTGTTGTTAATATTTATATTAAAATTACAAATTTTGAGCTACATTTTATGAATAAAACTAGGCTGTTATTGACTAACAGCCTAGTTTAATATCATTATTAAAAGCTATTAAACGATACAATATGCTTTGCCGTAATCTTTTCTAAAATTATTTACCATAGTTAATGGTATAAACTGTTCCGGAATAATCATCCGAAATCATCAGGGATCCATTTTCTAGTTCGATCACATCAACTGGCCTTCCCCAAACGGTTTGTTCTTCCTCATTTAACCAGCCATCAATAAAAGGTTTATAGCTTGTGCCTTCTCCGTTTTTCAGATCAACCATAGTTATTCGATAGCCTATTTTTTTACTGCGATTCCAGCTTCCATGCTCGGCTATCAGTGCTTTACCTTTATATTCATCAGGAAAATTTTCTCCTGAATAAATGGTTAATCCCAAAGGAGCTACATGAGGACCAAGGTTTTGAGCTGGTCTGACAAAATCAGAACAAGGTCTTTTCTCTCCAAATTCAGGATCAGCAATATCTCCACCATGACAATACGGATATCCAAAATGCATGCCTTTCTCAGGTGCGTAGTTCAATTCACAAGGAGGGAAATTATCCCCTAAATGGTCTCTGCCATTATCCGTAAAATACATTTCTTTAGTATCCGGATGCCAGGTAAAACCGACAGTATTTCTCACTCCTTCAGCAAATATCTCCATATCAGTGCCGTCGGGATTCATTCTTGTAATGGTCGCAAAAATCTCATCTTCGCTTTTACAGATGTTACAAGGCGCCCCCACTGGTACATATAATTTATCATCAGGGCCAAAAGCGATGTATTTCCATCCATGATCGGCTTTTTCAGGATATTCATCATACACTACTTCCGGCTCAGGAGGAGATTCAAGATTATTAAGTATATCAGGATATTTTAAAATCCTGTTGATTTCAGCGACATACAGATCACCTTTCCTGAAGGCTACCCCGTTGGGCTGCAATAGTTCTTCATCAATGACGTGAACAGTTTCTCCATACCCGTCATTGTCTTTATCTTCCACAGCATATACTTTCTCAGCACTTCTTGAACCGACAAAAAGGATACCTTCTGCCATATCCATTGACCTGGCATTTTCCACCCTCGCATATACTGAAATCTCAAAGCCTTCAGGCAGATTTAATTCATCCAGTTTCAGGCCATCTTCGTCTGACCATTCTTCTGGAGCATTTACGGTCGCTTCAACTGTACCTTTTATAGTATCACTATCTTCATCATTACTACAAGAAAAACCACTGACTAATAATACAGCTATAAATAGATTGTTAAATAGTTTAATTTTCATGTTGCTGGTTTTTAATGGTGTTATGTACTGTAATGTAATAAACTCTTTCAAATGATTATTGTTCCATATGAGCTAATTAATGTAGTTTTGCAAAATGATTTCAATTTCGGAACTATCTTATTTTCTCGGAGACAGAGCTTTATACAAAAATTCTTCGCTTCATATCTATTCAAAAGATAAAATAGCCCTGGTAGGGCTTAATGGAACAGGAAAATCAACATTATTAAAATTAATTAATGGTGATCTAACTCCTGATGAAGGCTCAATTTCTAAAAGTAAGGAATGTACGATTGGATATCTAAACCAGGATCTTCTCTCATTTGTCAGTGATGATCCGATCCTTGATGTCGCTATGCAGGCTTTTAGTGATCTGATCCATGTAAAACATAAAATGGATGAATTAGCTAAAAGAATGGAGACAGATTATAGTGAAGAAGTCCTCAATGAATACAGTAAGTTACAAGATGTATTCGAAAGCAATAATGGATACTCTTTGCAATCCTCTGCAGAGGAGGTTTTAGAAGGTATTGGTTTTAAAACTTCCGATCTTCAACGACCGCTTAAAGAGTTTTCCGGAGGTTGGAGAATGAGAGTGATGCTGGCCAAACTGCTTCTGGAGAAGCCCTCTTTATTAATGCTGGATGAGCCCACCAACCACCTCGACCTGCCATCAATTCAATGGCTGGAAAATTATCTAATGAATTATTCAGGTGCGGTGATCATTGTATCCCACGATAGAGAATTTCTCGACCGTGCAACAAGTAAAACAGTTGAGATCTCCCAGCAACAATTAAATGTCTATAATGGTAATTATTCTTTTTTCCTTGAAGAAAAGGAACAAAGAAAGGAATTACAGCAAAATGCATATGAAAATCAGCAACAAAAAATAAAACAAACTGAAAAGTTTATTGAGCGTTTCAGGGCTAAGGCAACCAAAGCAAAACAAGTTCAATCCAGAGTGAAAGCCCTGGAAAAAATGGATATGATCGAAGAGGTGCAAGACGAAACAGTCGATATAAATTTCTCCTTTTCGCTGTCAAGACCATCCGGTAAACAGGTCATGTCATTTAATGAAGTAGAAAAAAGCTATGGTGAGAAAGAGGTAATTAAAGATGCAACCCAACATATTCTAAGAGGTGATAAAATTGCACTGATTGGAGCAAATGGAAAGGGGAAATCGACTATGCTACGCATCATTGCAAACGATGAGAATTTTAAGGGTGAAAGAAATGAAGGACATAATGTTAACCTGGCCTTCTTTGCCCAGCATCAGCTTGAGGCATTAAACCTTAGAAACACTATCATACAGGAGTTAATGGAAAGCGGTAGTGGTAAAAGTGAACTTGAATTAAGAAATTTATTAGGCTGCTTTTTATTTACAGGCGACGATGTCCATAAACCCATTAAAGTATTATCAGGAGGAGAAAAATCAAGAGTTGCGTTAGCTAAAACTATTATTTCTGAAGCCAATTTCCTACTCCTGGATGAACCGACAAACCATTTAGATTTCTTTTCAGTCGACATGCTTATCCAGGCACTTAATCAATATGAAGGAACTTTTGTTACTGTAAGTCACAACCGGCACTTTATAAAATCGGTAGCTAACAAAATCTGGTATATAGATCAGGGAGAATTAAAAGAGTATCCTGGTACTTATGAAGAATTTGAATTGTGGCTGAAGGAAAATGATATTACTCTTGATAAACAAACAAAGCCTTCACCATTAGATAAGAAAAAGGTAGAGACCAAAAAAGAAAGACAAAATACAACAGATCAAAATTCTTTTAAAGAGAAACAAAGATCTTTAAAAAAACTTCAAAAGGAAGTAGATGATGCTGAAAAAGAAATTTCTGTTCTGGAATCTGAAAAGGAAAAATTAGAAAGGGAATTAGCGAAACCTGAAAACTTCTCTGATGAAGAAAAGTCGACAGCATTAACTGAACGATATGAAGAAGTTAAAGATAAACTACAATCGTTAAGTGACACCTGGCTTGTATTAGTAGAAGAGCTGGAAAACTCGGGCGATATATAATTATATTTATTCATTCAAGTTATTTTTTTCTAAGTGTAATCTGTACACTATTTCATCTAGTGTTCTTTCTAAAACAAAAAGTGTGCCTGAATTTATTCGTTCAAATGAACCATCGAAAACTTGACTTATATCACTTACTTCCTCTATAGAGTTTATAAACTTAATTTTGTTATTTATTAGTCGATATTTACCATCTGCGATTTTTTGACCTTCCATAATAAGCTCATAATTACCTGAGTTAAATGATACTTCAAAAGTTTCTTCTCTGGATCTATCTTCACCAGAAACTTTATATAAGACTCCGGTATAAGTTCCGAATTCCGGATATACTTTTCCCGAAGTGATATTAAAAATTGTATCTAATATAATTATTAGAACAACTGATGCCAGTATTGCCGTAAAGCCCTTTTTCATATTAAAATTCTTTTCGATATAGTTGGTAAACAATAAATATAATTTTACCAATAAAAATTATAATTAAATAATTGTATCCGTTTCATATAGGACACTTTTAAAGAAAAAATAGTTGTAAGCTTACTTAAATTTGTATTTCAACCCCGCAGATAATAAAAGTGAATAAGGGTTTGAATTAAGGTTGGTTCCTACTTTGGTATAGGATGAAATTGCATGTGTATATTGAGGTTTTAAAAGAACCTTTAAATTACTTTTCAGATCATAAGAAAACATTAATGCTCCTGAAGCTCTGAAATTAAACGAATTATAAGGAGAATCACCATCATTCCCAAATCGAGTAACCTCGAATAATCCCTGACGAGCTGTAACTTTACCAGCCATGAAAACATCAGTAATTAAACCGGCATTTCCTGTAATAGAAAATCTTTTATCCATCAAAATATAACCAGCCTCTAAAGGAAAACTGATATATTCATATGTAGTGGTTAATTCAGTATCCGGAATATAAGAAAGTTCAGTGGTGTTTCTTTGCTCTTTCAAATCCCTGATATTAGTAATATTTAAAGTTTCTGAAATACTATTCAGATCTCTTGAAAAAGCAACATTAGAAGAACTTATGGCCTCCTGATATAAATAATTCATTCCTCCCTGGAGCACTAATCTATCAGTTAATTTACCACCAAGTTCAAGACCGGCCATGTAACTCGGTCCGGGAATAGCATCTGTATTAAATCCAGATGTTTCTGTTAAAACCATTGGTTCAATATTTTCCTCCATTAACTCTGTTAATGTCAATTCGCTTTGCGAAAAGTTCTGATTAACAGATCCTGATCCCATATTAAACCCGATCCATACATCCTCTACATTGTTACCATTTGGTTTTCTAATGCTCTTAGGTTTCAGCCTGGTAACTTTATCCCAATTTAAAACAACAATTCCGTTGAGCTCAGGCTCATCGGCATTAACATTCAGACTATATGCGAATGATCTTCCTGATAAATAGTCAAGTTGTTGTTGATCTTCACTGTCAGAATATAAATCATGGCTTGCTTCAGAAATACTATTAGAAGAAAAGACATTGCTATTTGAACTATTATCACCAGAACCTCCTTCATGTTTTAATTCGTCACTGGCATTAGTTTTTAAACTTGAAGCTAAAAATTGATCTGATTCCTTATATACAGAAACTTTATTTTTATTTCCAGTTTCAGAAGTTCGTGAAGCAATTTTATCATTTTCTACCTTTAAATCATCCAGATTAACCTCTTTATTAGGTTCAATGAGGCTTTCAGATTTATTATTATCATACTCAATTTCAGAAACAGCCAATTGAGGTTGTTCTGCATTCAAATAAGCCAATTCATCTTTAAGCTGAGAATTCTGGTTGAACAGATAACCTCCTAAGCCTCCGAGACCTATTAATAAAAGTAATAAACTGGCTGCTATTCTACGATAAAAATAGGCTGTCTTTCTATATTTAGAGGCCCTGTCAGCATCCATAGCAGATTTAACACCTCTCCAGGCAGATGGTGGAGGTGTTACTTCCAAATCATTGAGTCTGTTTACCCAATATTCTCTGTTATGGTCGCTATCTTGCTCTTTCATTTTTAAAAATATCTCTCTGACGAGCCATCTCCTTCAACAATTGTCTTGCCCTTGCAAATTGCGATTTAGATGTACCCTCAGAAATCTCCAGCATTTTTGCTATCTCACTATGCTTATATCCTTCAACAGCATATAAGTTAAAAATCACTCTACAACCATCAGGCAATGACTTTATCATTTTAAGCAAGTCCTGATGATTTAAATTATTTAAGGCATCAATCCCGGGCTTTACAATATTAGCATCAGCCACATCTACCATCGGAAACATATAAAGTTTACTTCTTTGGCTATTGATAGCTGTATTTATAACAATTCTTTTAATCCAATAGCCCAGAGAAGACTCTCCTTTATAAGTTGAAATCTTCCTGAAAACTTTTATAAATGCCTCTTGTAAAATATCTTCAGCTTCTAACGTTGACTTACTATAGCGAAGACAAACGGCATACATACTCGGAGAAAATTGCTGATACAATTCCTCTTGAGCTTTTGGATCCTGCCTTTTGCAAGCTTCAATAAGTAATTTTTCGTTAGCCATGCGTTAATACTAAGACACTAAAATAACAATTATGGTTGTAACTCTAAAGCAAATATATAACACAATATCCTCTAATCACCTAATACTGTTGATTTTAATCATATTTTCACAGGCATTAAATTTGTCAGGTAGTGAAATAAAAGTATATGAAAATAAAATTTATGACAGTAAAATCAGGACAGCGAACATATATGCTGTTCAAAACAATGTTTTCAACCCTACTGCTCCTCCAGTTATAAATATCAATAGCCGTTCGAAACTCTATTTAGAATTTGATGAACTCACCTACGATGCTGGATATTTATACGTGAAATTAATCCATTGTAATGCAGACTGGACATCATCAGACTTTTTTGAAAGAGACTATTTAAATCAATACAATGAATGGCTAATAGAAGATTTTGATTTTTCCTTGAATACAAAGGCTCCCTATGTGCATTACCGATTTGAACTGCCAAGAGTTAAATTACCAGGTAATTATGCTGTCATAGTTTATCGCGATCAGGATCCTGATGAAATTCTATTTACTCACCGATGCATTATCTATGATGAAAAAACATCTATTGGAGCTAGCCTTGAAAGAAGTAACTCTGTTGTTGGCAGAGCAAAAAACCAACGATTAAATTATATTGTAAGCTATGGTGGATTAAATGTCCAAAACCCTGCTAATGAGTTAAAAACAATAGTATTACAAAATCAAAGATGGGATAATATGAAATATAATATTAGCCCTACATTTATTAATGAAAATGCCAAACAGCTCAGATTTGAATCAATAGATGAAAAAAATGAATTTTTAGGATGGAATGAATTTCGTTTTATAGATCTAAGGGGTCTACAGGTAACACATGACGGACCTGAGGGAGAATTCCCCAGTGTAAGATTACTCCCTGCCGAAAGAAGATCTAATTCTGCATATGCCAGGCCTGTTTATGACGACCTCGATGGCCAGTTTTATATCAGCAATAGCCTTAGAGATGAAACTTCACTAACTTCTGAATATGCAGAAACAGTTGTAACCTTAAAATCAAATAAAATAAACGGTAAAGTATATATTATTGGTGCTTTTAACTATTGGAAAAAAGATCAAAGTTCGGAGATGATTTATAATTCGGAAAAAGGAGTATACGAAACTTCAGTACTTTTAAAACAAGGTAGATATAACTATCTATTTTATGTAGAAGACAAAGAAAAACCCTCATATTATTATGAGGGCAGTTTTTTTGATACAGAAAATGATTATCAAATCCTTGTTTATCATCGTCCTCCTGGTGGAAGAGGTGATCTTCCTGTAGGCTATCAATCTTTTAAAGTAAATAATTGATCAACCAGCCGGAGTAGATTTTCTTTCAACTATATTTTTATGATGATATTTTGTTGTTCTTTTTGAAGGATCATGATTTGCCAAATCCAGCATACCAAATCCTTTAAAGGTAAAATGTCCGATACCATGAATAAAAAGGAACTCCTGAACTTCCGGGTGAGCGTATAAGGTAAAAGGGAAAGTATACCCTCTGACCTCATATTTTACATCCTGATCAAAAGCAGGATAAATCCTGGCAAATTTTTTCTGGGATTCATTAATTTTCCTGATATAATTCACGTCCGGAACGATCTGAAATTTAAAATAATCTTTGAATTTTTCTGCAGGAAATTGGTTAGATGCTTCCATCCTTGCCATAGTAGAATCATAAAGGAGATCTGAAACTGTTTCATCCATTGGATTAATAAATTTCTTACTTTCTCTATAATCTAATGATGGCGGGATAATTAACATTGGAGAGATACATATATATTTCATCTCCTCTTCAAAATCAGGTTTTGCTTCCAATTCTGCCATTTCAGGCGTCAAATGAAGATTCCCAACCTCAATTTGTTTTTCAGTAAATAGAACAGATAGAAAATAATCCAGAAAATCCTTTTGCCCGGATGCCAGGACCAACGTTACTCGTGAAGAATAAAAATGAAGACCATTTCTACTAATCTTAGTTTGTCCTTTTAACCCGGAGAAGTTATAATCCTGAAAATCTACATACTCCTTCTTACCTCCTTTTAACAAAAGACCCTTGATCAATTGTGCTAAAAGGTATTGGTGGTGGAACGGAACAAATCCTCCACGGTTCTTAAGTAAAAAAACTATACGAATTCTCAAAGCTCAAAAAAATAAAGTTTACGGTTACGGCTAAAAACTACTATTAGATCAACTATGGAAATAGCAATAATGAAATAATAATAGATCGTGTTTAACTAAAATACACAAAAAAAATTTATCGTAGCAAGATAATATAACTTTTTTAAGAAAAAATTTAAATTTATTATCGAGGACCTTGCTATAACGGTTTACGACATGGTTTTTAAACCATATAATACTCAAACATAAAATAAAAAAACAGTAATGCCAAATATATTATATGTCGCATTACTGTTTAATTTATATAATGTATATGAAATATCAGACGTTAAATCTGAAATTCATTATATCTCCATCTTTTACTATGTAGTCTTTTCCTTCAACACCAACCTTACCTGCTTCTTTAATAGCTTGTTCAGTTTTATATTGTTCGTAATCTGGTAATTTAATTACTTCAGCACGAATAAAACCCCTTTCAAAATCGGTATGAATAACCCCAGCAGCCTGTGGTGCTTTCCACCCTTTGCGAATAGTCCAGGCTCTGACTTCTTTTTTACCAGCAGTGAAGTAAGTAATTAGATCCAGAAGCTCGTAGGAAGCTCTGATTAACCTGTTCAAACCACTTTCCTTAAGTCCATACTCTTCAAGAAAAATCTGTTGCTCTTCCTCGTCATCCATTTCAGCAATTTGAGACTCAATAGATGCACAAACCATAATGACTAATGCATTCTCATTGCTTACTGAGTCTTTCAGGGTATCTACATATTTATTGCCGGAAATTATTGAATCCTCATCTACATTTGCAACATATATAACAGGTTTAACTGTTAACAACTGTATATCTTCAATTACTTTCAGTTCTTCTTCTGTAGCTTCCACAGAGCGGGCATTATTACCCGACTCAAGAGTCTTTTTAAATTTTTCAAGAACTTCCAGATCGGCCCTGGCAGCTTTATCCCCTGTATTAGCGATCTTTTTTACTTTCTGAATTTTCTTATCAACACTTTCAAGATCTTTGAGTTGAAGTTCAGTATCGATAACTTCTTTATCATTAACAGGATCAACCTTACCATCAACATGAACTATATTATCATCTTCAAAACATCTGATAACATGTATAATAGCATCTACCTGCCTGATATTACCAAGGAATTTATTTCCAAGACCTTCTCCTTTACTTGCTCCTTTAACAAGTCCGGCGATATCAACGAATTCAATGATAGCTGGTAAAACCTTTTCAGGATCCACTAGATTTTTAAGAATACCTAATCTTTCATCAGGTACCTTAATTACTCCCACATTTGGTTCGATGGTACAAAAAGGGAAATTTGCCGCTTCCGCTTTATTTTTAGACAATGCATTAAATAATGTTGATTTACCAACGTTGGGTAACCCAACAATGCCACACTGTAAACCCATGCTTTTTAATTATTTTTAAACACGTAATATTGATTATATCCGCTGTAAAACTCCAATACTGTTACTCTCAATACTGTGTATACAGGGATAGCTGCAATCATTCCGACGATACCCGCCAGATTTGCGCCCACAAAGATAATAACAAAAATCTCAAGAGGATGAGCTTTTACACTTTTTGAAAAAATTAATGGCTGAAATATCATATTATCCATAATCTGTACAACCGCAAAAACTGCACAAATCTTCACCACGAGTATAAGCAATGACCCACCATCTCCATTTCCTAATAATTGAGTGCTCAATCCGATAAGAATTCCAAAAGTAGCCCCCATTATCGGGCCAACATAAGGTATCAAATTCGCTAGTGCAGCAAATAAAGCAATGGTTATAGCATATTTCACCCCTAGGATTGACAGTCCAACAGAGGCCACTGTAAATATTGCAGTCATTTGCAACAACAACCCAACCAGGTAATTAGTTAACAGTCTCTCAATTTTGGTTATTGCAGTTATAGTTACTTCAAAATAGCTATTGGGTATTAGTTTATTAAATTGCCTTCTTATCATCCCTTTTTCATATAAGAGGAAAAAAGTAATAAAAGCAACAGCAAGAATTCCAATAAAAAGACTTCCTGTAAAACCAACTAATGTATTTAATAAATTGCTAACGTTGATTCTGGTTATAAATCCAACAAAATTATCTTTTATCGAATCCTTGATAAAACCTCTTGACTCGGATGTTAAATTATTATTGATTAAAAATTCCTCCAGCCAGTTAACAGGTTCTGCAGCTGTTCTGAAAAGCTTGTCATAATTTAAATTAGCGAGGACATTAATCTGGTCTGAAATAAGAGGGATAAATGTAATGACAAATAGTAATACCACAAGTAATAGTACCAGAAAGCTGAAAATCACAGCAATTACTCTGGGAACCTGAAACCCGAAAACAGATATCTGGCTAAGATAATTTGCAGGACCTCTTAATATGGCTGCAAAGATTACAGAGATTACTATGTAAATAAATATATTGGAGAAAAACCAGGCGAGGAAAATAAAAAGTGCTACACCCAGAACTAAATATACGATTCTTTTTTGGAACATGGCTAAAAATAAAAAAGGCCTACCTAATTTGGTAAGCCATTTGAGTTTTTATTTTAGTCCCATTTTAATTCATCTCCAAATGAAGATCCTATTTCGTCTGCTTCCTCTTCTTCTTTAGGTCTGTACTGATCAAAATCTACCTCTGGAAGTAATTCAGTTTTGATGTGGTCTACAGTATTTTGAAGGGCAAGAATGAATTTATCAAAATCCTCTTTATATAAAAATATTTTATGTTTTTCGTAATAAAACCCATCTTCTTTATGACGACGCTTGCTCTCAGTAATAGTTAAATAATAGTCATTTGACCTGGTTGCTTTAACGTCAAAAAAATAAGTCCTCTTTCCCGCTTTCACACGTTGAGCGAATAACTCATTCTTGTCTTTGTTATCTTCCACAATTCAAAAGTTTAAGTTTAAATAATCATGAATGAAAACAACCGGAAGGACTGGAAATCTACCCGACTACCTTTCATTCTCAATCCAATTTTAGTCACCAATATAGTATATAAATATTCATAAATGCAAATGGAAAAAATATTTTCATTCAAATTATCAATACTGCAATTAAAATTTAGTGATTTATTAACCGTATCATTAACTTTCAATAATAATGAAAGATCAGGATAATAAAATCTACAAGAATTTTGAATTCCTAGCGAGGCAACTTGTGGAAGGATTCATAACAGGTCATCACAAATCTCCATACCATGGATTTTCAGTAGAATTCGCTGAACACAACCCTTACAACACGGGAGAATCGACCCGTCATATCGATTGGAAAGTATTTGCACGGACAGATAAGCTTTATACTAAAAGATATGAAGAAGAAACAAACCTGCGATGTAGATTATTGATTGATCATTCTGCAAGTATGCATTATCCGGAGCCTGAAAAGGAAAAATTACAATATTCACTACTTGCCGCTGCTGCACTAAGTTACCTCATGCAAAAACAACGGGACGCAGTATCTGTTGGTTTTTTTAGTGATAAAATGGATACCCAAACTGACTGTAAATCAACCGAAAAACACCTTTCTAATATTTATTCCCTGCTCGAAAAAGAATTACTTAATCAAGCACCAAAAGGAGTTACTAAGCTTAGTGAAGTGTTACATACAGTGGCAGGTACTATTCATAAAAGATCGCTGGTAATTTTATTCTCTGATTTTATTTCAGATGCAGAACAACTAGAAGAAGTATCTGTGGCACTACAACACCTTAAGCATAAAAAACACGAAGTGGTAATTTTTCATGTTTACGATAGTGAAACTGAACTTAATTTAAATCTTGATGACAGACCATATCTATTTATAGATAAAGAAACCGGAGAAAAACTAAAATTAAATCCTAGTGAAGTCAAGAAAGAGTACCACAAAACCCAACTAGAAGAATTTGCTAAAATAGAAAACCGTTGCAGAGAATTAAAGATGGACTTTGTACCCTTAGATATCAGGAAGGATCTAAAAAATGTTTTACTGACCTATCTGAACAAAAGGAAAAGAATGAGATAAAAAAAGCCTTCCGGATAAGGAAGGCTTTAATTTTATTCTCCGTGTAACCAAGCTTTCTTTTCCATCAGTTCATCCTCAGTTTCCTCATAATCCGGATCTGGCACACAACAGTCCACAGGACAAACAGCTGCACACTGAGGCTCTTCATGAAATCCTGTGCATTCTGTACATTTAGCCGGTACTATATAATAAAATTCGTCAGATACCGGTTCTTGTGGCTCCTCGGCATCTACTGAAGACCCATCTTCAAGTTCAACTTCGTCAAGTTCAGTACCCCCACCCCAGGTCCATTCAACACCACCTTCGTAGATAGCTGTATTGGGGCATTCGGGCTCACATGCACCACAGTTGATGCATTCGTCTGTGATCATTATTGCCATAATAGTAGTTGTCTTTTTTATTGCGTAACAAAAATAAGCACTTAAAGTTTGCAATCAAACCAGTTTACTTTCATTATACGTTTTTCTCATTCATTTGATTATTTTTGAATCAAATTTAAATAAACATGAATCATCCACAACTAGATACCTGGATAGAATTAGGCAATGAACTCAAATCTATAAGTGAGGAAACCCTGGAAGACCTGGCATTCAGGGCAGGGCAAAGAAATCCATGGTTTACAAAAGGTTCAGTAGAAAAGGCCATTAATGGAATCGCCACACTACTTAAGGAAGAAAATTTAAAATCCTGGGTACAAAATTACCCGGACATCCCAGTTGACTTGCCAAAGAAAATAGGTGTTGTTATGGCAGGCAATATACCAGGTGTAGGATTTCATGATTTATTAAGTATACTTTTGAGTGGTCACATTGCTAAAGTTAAGTATAGCTCTCAAGATCAGGTAATTATAAACTTTATTTTAAACAAACTCTTTAATTTAAACCCACAACTGTCTGATAAAGTAGAGATTGTAGACAAATTAAAGGATTTTGATGCAGTAATAGCAACGGGTAGCGATAATACAGGAAGGTATTTTGATTACTATTTTGGAAAATACCCCAATATAATCAGAAGAAACAGAACCTCTGCCGCGATTTTGACAGGAGAAGAATCTGATAAGGAATTAAAAAAACTTGGTGAAGATATATTTACATATTTTGGACTAGGATGTCGAAATGTAAGTTTGATTTTAGTTCCTGAAGGATATGATTTTAAAAAATTTTTCGAGGCTATAGAAGATTTTAATTCTGTTATTAATCACCATAAGTATAATAACAATTACGACTACAACAAATCAATTTACCTGGTCAATAAAGAAGATCACCTTGATAATGGATTTTTACTTTTGAAAAAAACAGACAATCAAATAGTATCTCCAATCAGCGTGGTTTATTACAAGGAATATAAAAACAAGGAAGAACTGCATAATTACCTGGAATCCGCCAATGATAAAATACAATGTATTGTAGGACAGGATGATAAGTTTATCGGTTTTGGTGAAGCCCAAAATCCTAAACCCTGGGATTATGCTGATAATATCGATACACTTCATTTTTTGAGCAATCTTCAGTAAGTTGGAAAAAATTAAAATTTAATGAAACATCCAGACGAAAAGAGTTATTTTGATTTTTTACCCTCTCCTTTTGGAATAGCAGTTATTCTCACGGTAGTAACAATGATCCTATCGATCATCCTTGGCTCTAAGGAAGAGACAGGTATTCTTAATAAATCTATGGCCACTTTGGAGTATTGGAACAGGGGTTTTTGGGACTTACTGGCTTTTTCCATGCAAATGTCTTTAATATTAATATTAGGACATACACTTGCCAAAACCCCTATGGTAGATAAAGCAATTAACTTTTTTAGTTGCAGATGTACTTCAAATGCCAAAGCAATAATAATAATTGCCGTAAGTTCGATGATTATGGGTTGGATAAACTGGGGTTTAGGCTTGATCTTCGGCGCCGTGCTAGTTAGAAAAACCGGTGAACTTGCAGCTAAGAATAACTGGAAACTTAATTATGGTGCTCTTGGAGCTGCAGGATATGCAGGCATGATGATCTGGCATGGAGGACTTTCAGGATCAGCTCCTTTAACTGTTGCCGAACCAGATCATTTCCTGGTTGATCAAATGGGAGTATTACCTGTCAGTCAAACTATTTTTACTATAGAAAATATACTCACCTGTGTGGCTATTTTAGTCATCGTTCCGTTAGGTCTTCTGGCAAGAAATCAAATTACCGGACGGAGTTTAAATCTACCCTCATTTTTATATGAAAATGAGGATAAAGAAGAGGACAAAGATGATGATAATGAGGAAAATTCAAGGCCAGAAGAACCTCCATATCAAAAAGAAGATACACTTGGAATGGAAAAGAGTATTATCACATCCATAATATTGGGTATACTCTTTATTTCAGCAATTGTAGTGGTAATCTTAAATCAACAAAATAGTTCGCCCTTAGCATTTTTAAATTTGAATTTCATCAATTTCATTTTATTTGGTGTTTGCATTATTGGTCAGGGTAGTTTGCTGAAATTTCAAAAAGTTGCTACCTCTGCTGTTTCTGAAAGTGCTGGTATAATCTTACAATTTCCTTTATATGCAGGAATAATGGGGATAATGCAGTATTCAGGCTTAGTTGAAACCATTTCTGATCAATTTGTTTTTTGGAGTTCACAAGATTCATTACCCATATTTACATTTATAAGCGCAGGTATCTTAAATATTTTTGTTCCCTCAGGAGGTGGACAATGGGCTGTTCAAGGTCCCATTTTGATAGATGCAGCTAAATCGTTAGATGTTCCAATGGGTAAAATGGTCATGGCTATGTCTTATGGTGATCAGATCACAAATATGCTTCAACCATTCTGGGCTTTACCATTATTGGGAATTACAGGCTTAAAAGCCAGCCGCCTTATACCGTATTGTTTGGCAATATTTGGGGTCGGTGCTACACTATATATAATAAGCCTGGCTCTTTGGTAAACTAAATATTAAGATTGGCGTTAACTAAATGTGTAGTGAAATTTAATTATTGATTAACTTTGCCCAGCAACTACCTAAAATGATGATTAAAAATATTGATAGAAAAGCTGTTGAGAAAAAAGGTTTTCTGGATGTAGAAGTACCAGCAAACACTAATTTAGTTGAAGAGATCAACAGACTTCGCGAAGAAAAAAATGCAGTTATTTTAGCTCATTATTACCAGGAATCTGAAATACAGGAAATAGCTGATTATATTGGTGATAGCCTGGGCCTTTCGCAAAAGGCAGCTGAAACCGATGCAGATATGATAGTATTTGCAGGAGTTCATTTTATGGCCGAAACTGCAAAAATCATAAATCCCACTAAAAAAGTTGTTTTACCTGATTTCAATGCAGGTTGCTCTTTAGCCGAGTCTTGTCCTCCCGAGGAATTTGAAAAGTTCGTAAATCAACATCCTGATCATGTTGTAGTGACCTACATAAATTGTTCAGCAGGGATTAAAGCATTAAGTGATATAGTTTGTACTTCTTCTAATGCAAAAAAGATCATTGATTCAATTCCAGAAGATAAACCAATCATTTTTGCACCAGATAAAAATCTTGGTCGATATTTGATTAAAGAAACTGGTAGAGATATGCTTCTGTGGGATGGTAGCTGTATCGTCCATGAGGCTTTTTCTATTGATAAACTTCTCGAATTACATAAGGAAAATCCAGAGGCTACTATTATAGCTCACCCTGAATCTGAAAGTCATATATTGAAAACAGCATCGTACATCGGATCTACAAGTGGTCTGATTAATTTTGTAAAAAATGATGAAAACGATAAGTATATTGTAGCAACAGAGGCAGGTATACTCCATGAAATGCAGAAAGAAGTACCGGAAAAAATTCTTATACCAGCACCTTCTCATGAAGACAATACTTGTGCATGCTCAGAATGTGGATTCATGAAAATGAATACACTTCAGAAGTTATACCTATGTATGAAATATGAAACTCCTGAAATTAATATTGATGAATCACTTCGATTAAGATCATTAAAACCAATCGAAAGAATGCTGGAGTTATCAAAATAACTTTTTAATCTATGCCAGAAAGTGATGTGTTGGTTATTGGCTCCGGTCTTGCCGGATTAACTTTTTCAATAAAGTTTGCCGAAAGATTCCCTGATAAAAATGTCACTATCATCACTAAAGCTGATGAAAGTGAATCAAACACTAAATATGCACAAGGTGGCATAGCGGTAGTTTTGGATGAATTATCTGATTCTTTCCAACAGCACATCAATGATACGATTAAGGCAGGGTCCGGACTGGGTGATCCCAATGTAATCGAAACGGTGGTTAAAGAAGGTCCTGACAGACTTAAAGAAATCATTTCCTGGGGAGCTCAATTCGATGAAACACCGGAGGGGGATTTCGATCTTGGCCTGGAAGGTGGACATTCCGCTAATAGAATTGTTCACCACAAGGATATTACTGGATTTGAAATGGAAAGCACCCTGCTAAGTAAAATTAAGTCACTCCCCAATTTAACTCTACTCTCACATCATTTTGCTATTGATTTGATTACTGAACATCAGGTTACCCAAAGAATTCGCAAATATGAAGAGGGAAAGAAATTAAATTGCTATGGAGCCTATGTTCTCAATCAGAAAACAGATTCTATAGAAACGTTTAAAGCCAAATTCACTGTGATGGCATCTGGTGGAATCGGACAGGTATATCGTACAACCACCAACCCTTTAATAGCTACTGGCGATGGTATTGCAATGGCCTACAGAGCTAAAGCTAAATTACGAGACATGGAATTTGTTCAATTCCACCCTACAGCATTGTATAAGCAGGGAGAGAACCCTTCTTTTTTAATTTCAGAGGCTGTAAGAGGGTTTGGAGCCCAATTAAAGAACCGGTCAGGTGAGCGGTTCATGTTTAAATATGATGAAAGAGGTGAATTAGCTTCTAGGGATATTGTAGCCAAAGCTATTGACCGTGAAATGAAAAGACTGGGTGATGAATGTGTTTTTCTGGATTGCACTCACTTAGATAATGATAAGTTCAAAGAACATTTTCCAAATATTCTTAATAAGTGTATCGATATAGGTATCGACCCATTTAAAGAATATATTCCTGTTGCACCTGCTGCTCATTATGTTTGCGGTGGCATAAATGTTGATCTGAAAGGCAGAACGAACATTAATAACTTATATGCATGTGGTGAATGTTCCAGAACGGGATTGCATGGAGCTAACAGACTAGCGAGCAACTCATTACTCGAAGCAATAGTTTATGCTCATCGTTGTTTTGAAGATATTACTGAAAAAGTTGATTCGGTAAAGATTAATGAAGATTTACCCGCATGGAATGCTGATCTTACTGTACCACCCGAAGAATTGGTACTTATCACTTGTAGTATGAACGAACTCAAGACTCTAATGAGTGATTATGTAGGTATTGTTAGGTCTGAAGAAAGATTAAAAAGAGCATTGAGAAGACTCAAAGTTATGTATGAGGAAACCAATGCATTATATAAACAACTCATCATTTCTACTCAGCTTTGTGAGCTTAGGAATATGATCGATGTTTGTTATACGATCGTTAAAAGCTCTGAAAAAAGAACTATTAATGTGGGAGGCTATTACAATATTGATCTCGAAGAAAGCCTGCAGGATTAATTGAGGTCAGCTTTAGGTTGCTGATCTATGTCTTTTTTAGTCCTTCTGGTAAGATTCTCCAGTTTTTCTTTAACATTCCTGGCAGCTTTATTAATAACCCCGAATCCTGATTTTACAGTATTAACACCTGAATCACGAGTGGCTTTAAGAAGACTTTTTATAACTTTAGAAGAAGATTGATAAACCAGGTTTTTAAGCATTCCTGAGGCCTCTAAATATGAATTCCTTCTTATTTCTCTCTTATCCAAAGCACCAACTGCCCCGCAATATCTCTTAGTAACCACTCCTACCCTTAATGTTAAAAAAGCGTTGGTGGATCCTTCCAATAATGAATCTGTTATAATATGTGCTGCATGGCCTACTACCGGAAGTGACCTTCCCGGACTCTTAACCATCGCATTAATAATAGGCTCGATTTGCCTTGAAAGATCCAAATCTTCTATCTCCGAAGCTAAAAATGTTGACGCACCTACGTTTGCATATAAGTTTAACATATCTCTTAATGCAGGACGTTGCCAGTATATGTGTGCAACTTTCCAAACCATACGTGTTTGCGTAATTAATACAGTGAAAGCATCAAGCTTACCATTTTGAGAAACTGCAGTGGTTAAAAACACACTCGATGCAGTTTCATGAATCACCTTATCAGCTTTACTATTTAATAAATTCAGAGCCTCAAATATTCCATCTTCATTTGAAAGATCATATTTACCTTTAATTAATTGATTTGTGGCTAATCTTGCTATGACTTTCCTCCTATATTCCGGAAACTCATCATCAGTTAATGGTTTAGAGATGGCCTTGGGCAACCTTATGAATAAGATAAATGGTGTAATTAATAAACCTAAAAGAATAAGCGCTACTGATAAAGTTACTACTATTGCCAGGGTCTCGTTTATAACTATTAAATTGGCATATAGGTCTACCAGCTGATTTATTGTGAAGATCACAAACACAATAATGATCAAAAATGATAAAGTGGTAATTAACTTTTTCAGCTGCTTTCTCATACTCAATCTATGATAGTAATTCTTATTAAGTTAAAACAATAGCCTTATTAGTTCACAAAATTTATGCTATTATAATTTACAACCACTCTGAAACTAAGTCATAGTTCCATCGTTTTCATTTAATATTTTACCTTAAAAATTATTTTTAATGATTACCTTTTTCATTTTTAAGATGACTTTAACAACAAACAAAGCAACAATTCCTACCAATAATCCAACAGTAAATTCACCTGATATTGAAGGAAATCCGTGTACTATATCATGCACTATATCCAGATTGTGAACAAAAATACCTCCTGCAACTAAAATCATTGCCAACGTACCAATTACACCTAAACTTCTAATTAAAAAAGGCAATGTGTTTACCATTGCTTTACCAATGTTTTTAGAAACTTTAGAATCACTTGTTGCTATTAATTTAAGACCGAAATCATCCATTCTTACTAATAGTGCCACCAATCCATAAACACCTACCGTAGCTAATAAGGTCACTAATGAAACTACAATTATTTGCATTTTTAATGGTTCTTCAACTACAGTACCCAAAGCAATAATTACTATTTCTACTGATAGTATAAAATCTACTATTATAGCAGACTTTATTTTTTTCTTTTCATATTCCAATGCCTGTTCAGGCTTCATCTCTGATACTTTGGGTTTATCTTCAATATCCTTTCTATGGAAAAGATATTCATATATTTTTTCTGCTCCTTCGTAAGCTAAATATACCCCTCCGATTAAAAGAAGATAAGTGATAGCAATTGGGAAATAAGCACTTAACAGAAATGCAACAGGTAAAATTATCAATTTATTCAAAAAAGATCCTTTGGCAATTTTCCACAGGACGATTAATTCTCGCGATGATACAAAACCAGAAGCTTTTTCTGCATTCACCGCCAGGTCATCAGCAAGGATGCCAGCCGTTTTTTTGGTAGTTATTTTACTCATAACAGCTACATCATCCATAAGTACTGCTATGTCATCTAATAGAGCAAAAAATCCTGAGGTCATTTTATTTTATATATTGCGTTTACCATTAACTAGCTTCATTATTAAATCAGGCTAAAATGAGCATCCCCCATTAGGTAGGACAGCTTTTCTTGATTTTTAAGTTTACAACTGTTTGCTGAGTTTTCCATATTTCCACACCGGAAAATCTCTTCAAAGATTTTCATTATAGTGTGGGAATGTGGAAAACTCTTTCTCATGCCGCCTGCTCAATCTTTGTGTATACTTCTGCCGGAAAACGGTCATCCAGACTGCTGTGACATCGATGGTGGTTGTACTTGTTCATGAACTCAGTCACTTGAGCGTATAGATTCACACCGTCTGCTGGTGGATTTAGGTAGATCTCCTCATACTTCAACGTACGCCAGAAGCGTTCGATGAACACGTTGTCAATCGCTCTTCCTTTGCCATCCATGCTCAAGCGAACGTTCCTTGAGAGGACCGCTCTGGTAAAAGCCTCAGAGGTGAACTGGCTACCCTGATCGGTATTGATGATCTCCGGCTGCCCATATTCATTGACGGCTTCTTCCAGTACTTCCCTGCACCAATCTGCGTCCATACTGTTGGAGACCGACCAGCCTACGATATAGCGGCTATACAGGTCGATGATGGCTGCCATGTACATAAATCCTTTCTTCATTGGTATGTAGGTGATGTCCATGGCCCAGACTTGATTGGGCCGGCTAACCTGCAGATTGCGCAGCAGATAGGGATATACCTTGTGGGCTTTATGGCGCCGCGAGGTATGCCTTCCGGGCATCACTGCCTGCAGGCCCATGCAGCGATAATACAAGCGTTCCACCCGGTTACGGCTGATGGTATAGCCCTTGTCCCGGGTGAGCCAGGTGTACATACGAGGCGCCCCCTTGTAGGGATGATGCAGATAATGCTCATCCATCAGCCGCATGAGTTCCAGGTTCAGCGATGATTCCGGTTTTGATTTATAGTAAATGCCTGAGCGGTGAACATTCAGAAGTTTGCACTGAGCTTTCAGACTCAAATTAGAATGACCCTTGCGTATCATTGTACGTCGTTTTGCCAGAGATTCTAGCGCAAAGCGTCTTTTAAAAAATCATTTTCCACCTTCAGTTTGCCAATGGTTTTAAGCAGCTTGTCTTTTTCTTCATCGGCCTGGGCTTGCTTGCTCTTGGGCCCCTTTTCAAAAACTTCTTCAGCATTGTTGAGGAACTCCCGCTTCCAGTTGCTGAGCTGCTGTGGGGCCAGCTCGTATTTCTGAGCAAGCTCTGCCAGGGAGGCATGTTCTTTTAATAATTCCAAAACCACTTTGGTCTTGAACTTCGAGGTGAATTTTCTTCTAGTCATTGCAGTAAATTTAAGTATAAATATTAACTTAATTCACTGTCCTGATTTTTGGGGAATGCTCACTTTTTAGCTAACAACAAAATGCAGGTAAATTAAATAGGCCCACCCATGCTATAAAAAATCCATGAATAATGATTTAACTGAGTCATTTTTAGGCATAGACAACAAACCTAAGGCATCCACTCCATGAAAGTTTTTTTGCTTAGGATCTACCCCTTTATCTAATAAGATTTCAACTATTTCATTGTCTCCACCTCTATTTGTCATCAGTGCAAGCCAGATCAAATTATTCCCTTCTTCATCTCTGAAATTTAAATTTGCCCCTTGGGAAATTAAAGATTCAAGTACTTTTGGCAGGTTCCTCTTGACAGTGTAATAAACAGGAGGATATCCATCAGCATCAATTTTATCAATTTCTGCACCTTGATCTATTAAATATAATGCTACTTCTTCATTTTTTTTTCGAATCGCATTATGTAAAGGAGGATAACCAAATTCATTTGATTTATTTATATCTATAGGTCTATTCTCTAAAAGTTGTTTTACTTTATCCTTTTCCCCTCTGGCTACAGCGATTTCAAATTCCTCCTGATAATTTTTAAAGTCAAGATTGAGGTTAGGCAGCCCTCCTTTTCGTTTGATAGATTCAATCGAAGAACTTAATTCATTTAATTTGGTGGCATTTTTGCTTTTATTTAAATAGTTGAAATATTCTTCTACAAATGCATTAATATTTTCTGTGATTTCTTCAATTTCAAAATTTATAACTTTTTGATCTTTAAAATAAAAATATACATAAAGATGATACAATAAGGATTCTACTCTTTCCTCAAGGTCATGCTCTTTATTTTTAATTAAACTCTTAAGCATCTGAATAACTGAATTTTCCAATTCAGGGTCATTTTCGATGGCGGGAATAATAAACTTTTTCCATTGACCTAAGATCCAATGTTCATCTATTTGTGGATCTTGTAAATAATAAGAATTTAATCCTAAACTAAATTCAGTTAATTCGTTATTTTCAACTGCTTTTATAAATTGATTCATCTTTATTTTATTTTTTCCCAGTTCCCTTCACCAAAGGCTTCTAATAATTGATTTATATCTTTATTGTGAATAACTTTTTCAGAACCGATTAAGGAGGCTTCACTTATACCGCTTTTG
Organism: Mangrovivirga cuniculi; assembly: GCF_005166025.1. NCBI lineage: Bacteria > Pseudomonadati > Bacteroidota > Cytophagia > Cytophagales > Mangrovivirgaceae > Mangrovivirga > Mangrovivirga cuniculi. Next base: position 1,969,284 of record NZ_CP028923.1, on the reverse strand, counting down.
GTTTTACCTCCTGGCACCCATTCTCCCTCGATTGCACCCAACTCGTTGCCATCAGGAATATCAAATTTAAACTCTTTATTTTCAGGAGAAATTTTTACATAAAAAATTTCTTCCGAGCTTAAATCTACATCTTTTCCGAGATTGAGTTCATCTCTTAATATGGTCCAATCCTTATCCATATTATATTTATTTAAAACTTCATCCATTTCACTTTGCAACCCAACAAACTTTTTAGGCGGTAAAGATATGTATCTTGGATTTCCACCTTCCGTCCAACTTTTCACTACGATAAAAGATGCACCTTCTTCTTTAAATTTTTTAGCATGAGACTTAATTATCTCTTCTCTTAGATATTCTCTAGGATGCGGACGACTTCCTTTTGGGATTTCTTGAACTTTTTCTCTATTCCATCCAGACTTGAAAATATCTTCGTCAGAACGTGTCTCTGACTTTATAACTTTCCTACTTCGATTGGAACTCCTCTCCTCTAAACCGTATAGGCTTGGATCATTTTCTAATTCAATTATTTCCTCACGAGTCCTTCCTTCTTTTTTATATTCCTCTAATCTTTTTTTCCATTCATTACCATCTGTATGACCTATATCAGCTCTTGGTTTACCAACCAGGTTTTCAGGAACTTTTTGGCCAGCTTTAGGGTGAGGATGACCAAGTGGTGTCTTTTTAGGATAATACTTGCCGTAGTTCGGAATTTCAAGACCTGTCTTCTGATCAAGATAAATTTTGTAACCATTTGCATCCGTTCTTCCGGAATCTGCATTTTTAAAGATCTCTTCCCTGACTGATTTTCTCAAAGAAACCCTTTCACTTTTAGCGCCTCCTCGTATTCTATTACCTCTTAATTCATCAGACATACCTGGGTCTGTTAACTCAGCGAATTCATCAATAGCTTTAGCTTCATCGGCATTTAAATCCTGAACATATTTGCTACCATTTAAATTGGTATCATCAATTTCTTTTAATTTATTACCAACCTCAGAATCCTGCCATCCAACTAATACTCCATCCTTTTCTTTATTCCATTTCGCATCGCTGCCTTTATCCATTTTGACTTTACTTCCAACCCGTTTGCCCTTAACTCTCGGATCATCAGCTTTAACATGTTTCACTTCTCCATTAGCTAATAGAACCCATGGATTTACTTCACCTTCAAGCTTAAATCGACGCTTCTGAACCCTAATTCTGAATTTTTTAAACCGCAGCTTCTTGCTAAGTTTCTTGCCCAGGTCATCAAAGGTCTTTGCTCCTTTAGCCATGCCTTTCCGGACACCTTTCATAGCTACTTTACCGTTTTTAACAAGGGCTTGCCCCCTTCTTTTGCTGTTTTCCCAAGTTTACCAACGGCTTCTCCTGTCTCTTTAAAGGATTTCTTTACACTTGATTTAGCTGCTTTGGCTCCAGATTTCACCGCGCCCTTCACTCCTTGCTTAGCTACTGTTTTAACGGCAGTCTTAGCTCCTTTTAATGCAGCTTTTCCTCCAAACAGTAATGCAAATACCAATTCAATAGTTAACGCAGCTAATCCCCTTGCCAGGTGAGTAGCTCCCTGAACTAAATTGCCAGGCCAGGATTGCCCTAAATATGAACCAAAATGTTTTGCCATCTGGTAAATTCCTTCAACAGCAAAAAATGCCCCGACGATCTGAAGAAGTAATGGAATAGCTGCCATTATAGCCCCTCCAGTTAAAATATTAGCTAAAATCAATCCTCCAATTGCTCCAATCAGGCTTAAAATGATCTTGGCTTTATTTTCACTAAACCATTTTACAACAGCATCACGCATTGTACCTACTAAATAGCCCGCACGCTCCATTGGTGTTTTAAATGGTCCTACCATTTGTCCACCCTGTTGTATAGCTGCTTGTGCCGATCCTGATTGTGCCGTTTGTTGATTTGTTGTCTCGACAGTATCAGAATCCTGGGAGGAATAATTAACCACATCTTGCTTAACAGCTTCTATACCATGTTCCTGATCATCTGATTCTCCAAATTCAACAGTTTCTCCCTCAGACATTAATGCTATCTGTGCCATCAGTTCCTTATCAAACTGAACATCAGTTAATACTTCATCAGCGACTACATCAGATTCTTCATAAGACTGTTTAGCTAATAAGTTTTTATCCTCTCTGATCATTTCAGAGTCAGCTATAGCCTTATCTAATTCTGCTCCTTCTGGATTTTCAACCAGTGGTCTCTCATTTGGTAAAGGTTTAGTTACATCCTGCCCCAATAATTCTTCAGACATCTGTCCCATAAAATGATCAGGAGATATCATAGCAGCCTTTCCCAAATTGGTAATCCCTTTATATATTTTTATTAAGCCTGCAACTAAACCTTCAACAACACTTAAAACAGCATGAACTAGTGCCCTGTAAGCTTCTAAATAAAATTTAATAGCTGCTGCAAAAGCATCAAGCAACATGCTCACAGCTTTTTTAAGTAATTTAGCTGCTTTTTCAACAGCTTGAACAGCAAAATCAACAGCCTTATCTATTAGATCATTAAATTTTTTAGCTATTGAGGGGAAAGCCGCAAAAGCAACTGAGACAATGCCTTTTAATATATCTCCAAAAGCTTTTATAAAACCTGTAATCGCTTTTGTTGCGGCATCTATCAATCCGTTTACTGCCGATTTAGCTGCTTCAACAATAGATTCAACAAGCTTTACCAATCCATCAAAAATGCTGTTAATAGCAGACTTAAGACTATCAAATACACTTGATATAGCATCAGCTGCTTTATCCCACCAGCTTTTATCCTCCTCAACTTCTTTTTTCTTCTTTTCAGCTTGTTTATCAGCATCAGCGATAGCTTTATCTGATTTCTGTTGAGCTTCGGTTAATTTTGCACTGACTTCTTTATCAGTTTCAGTAAGCTTTACCTGAATTTTATCATTGGTTTCCTTATCAGCTTGTTCAGCATCTTTCTCATATTTTTGGTAGACTGCCTCATTCTCTTCTTCCCATTCTTTCTTTCTTGCATCGGCTTCAACCTGGGCTTTTAATTTTGCTTCTTTCTGCCTTTTTTCGGTTTCGGCTGCCTTCTCCTGAATTTTCTTGTCGAAGTCATTTTTTGCAGATTCCTTATTTGCGCTAAGCTCCTCGCGACCACTATCTAACTTATTTTGCTCTTCCTGTAACTTCTGTCCAACACTTTTTTCAGATTCTACAACAAACCCCTGATCGATTTCCGGAATAGAATCTTTTACTTTATCCTGAACTGATGCCTTAAGTTCTTCTGTTTCTTCAGGAAGTTTATTTTTAGCCTTTAGTATCTCATTGTCTGGTTTGGGCCTTATTAAATCGATTCCGCGATTTGCTTCAAGAAATTTTTTAAACCGCTTTTTTCTATCATCTACCTCTATTGTGGTATCTTCCTTTAAATTCTTAATGTTGTCAGGGTTAGCTTTCCCTTCCAATGGTAATTCAGGCTTAGGCCCCAGGTCAACTTCTACACTTGGTAAGGAGTCTGGAAACTCGCCAATATCTTCGGGTAGTTTTTCTACTGCCTTAGATTGGGACTTTTCAACTTTGGCTGGAATCTCTTTTTTCTTAGGCTCTTCATTTTCTTTAAGCTCTTGTTTCTTTTCAACACCTTTGTCTTCTGGAGTTATTTTAGGCAGCTCGGTTTTGCCAGGAAATAATCCTGTAGGACTTTTAATTTCAGGTATCGATTTTTTTGCTTTATCATGTTGATCTGAAAAGTCTTCAGAAAGGGTTTTGGCGATAATATCCGGATTTTTAACTAACTCTATCGGTGAACGTTTCACACCTGTTCCACCAGGTATTTTAATTGCTTGCTTTTCTTCGTTTAGCCCTTTCGATTTACTTGGTTCCGTAGACCTTTCTTCCCTGGTCTTTTTATTATTCTGATCCTTTCCAGCTTCTTCTTTTTGTTTTGGTTTTTAGTCGATGATTTTCTTCTTAAATCATCAGGTTTCTTATTTAAATTCTTTTTATCTGGAGATAATTCATCTTCGGTATTCTCTTTTTCATCATCTAAAGAGGTATTCGATCCTTCTTTTAAGGTTTTAAGCTGATTTTCAAGACCCGATAAATCAATATCGGGCTGCTGCCACTGAATATCTGGAAAATATTTATTTAATTCTCTTTTAAAATCGCTCGTTCCTACTTCGATTTTTTTTGAAGCCAGACTTTTTTCAAAATCATCAAACTGCCTCCTGATTTTATTCTTTTCTCTAAACCCTTTTACTGAAGCTATTTCAGCTTTTTTAAGTCCACTATAAAATTTTTTAACAGGCTTGAGAACTTGATCTTTCTTTTTCTTATCTCAGTGATCTGCTGCATTTTTAGCAGCTTATCTTTAGATTGGTTAAGAGGGTTCTTTTTCCTGAAATTATCAACAGGCTTATCTGTTGAAGGAATTTTAATTTTTGGTTTCTTTTTTCCGACCCTCTTTTTGATTTCAGAAACTTTTCTAACCAGAGTTCCTTTTGACACGTCTTTAGCTGCCGGTTCGAGAATTTCAATAATTTCATTGGTAGATAGAGATGATATATCTCTGGCTTCCATTCCGGAAGTTTTTTCTACCAAATCAATCAATGCCTCCTTTTCTGAGGATGAAAGATTCTCTAATGAAATGTTACCACTATACTTATCTTTGAGATTATTTACAGCAGTAAGCGGCTCAACATATGCTATTTCCTTTTCAAACATATTAGCTTCTTTCTTTTGCCTGCTCTGCCTTTACGTACTTTGATAAAACATGTAGGGTAAGAGTATTAGTGCTATTGCTTTTTGCTTCAAGACAAGCCAGTTTGATAATATTACTAATATTAGCCCCGGTTAGCTGGTAAGTTTCCGCAAGATATTGAGCTCCGTGGCCTTCTTCAAATTTAAAACCGGAAGGAATACTCTGTTTCCATAAAAATTCTCTTTCTTCTTTTCCGGGAGGTGGGATAAAAATTGAAGTTAAAATCCTCCTTCTGAAGGCAATATCAAGATTTTGATTAAAGTTACTTGCTAGTAATACCAGACCAGGGAATTTTTCAATTCGTTGAAGTAAATAAGCAACCTCCTGGTTAGCATATCTGTCTTTTGCATCCTTCACCTCAGTTCGCTTACCAAATAAAGCATCTGCCTCATCAAAAAACAGGATACATTCCTTTGACTCCAGTCGATCAAATATTTTTTCCAGGTTCTTTTCGGTTTCACCTATGTATTTAGAAACCACTCTAGACAGATCAACAGCATATACAGGCGTGTCAAGCTCCTTTCCCAATACAGATGCAGTCAATGTCTTTCCGGTGCCGGGAGGACCATAGAGCATAGCTACATAGCCTCTCTTTACTTTTTTAGTAAAGTCAGCATTTTCATATAATTCATTACTATATTTTACGTAGTTAATAAGCGAATTAAGCTGTTCTTTAGTATTATCTTTTAGTACGAGATCAGAAAAAGTTTTATTGGTTGTGAGTAAGGTGGCTGGGAAATCTGCAGAAACTTTAATCACGGGTTTCTTTCCTGTCATCAATGAGCAATAATGTTCATCGCTGATTCTTAATATCCCATTCTCAAATGTTTCTGTTTCGGCTCTGCTTACATGTAGCACTTGCTCTTTTATCAATCGACTATCTATCAACTGATTTAAGTATAAAGCCCTTTTCACTCCGTCAAATCCTGCCAGTAAAAACAAAATGGTTCTTATTGTTGGTGAGATAGTGGCTTGATCTTTTACTTTTCCTCCCCCGGCCCAATAATTAAGTTTTTCATTAGACCATAATGGTAATAAAGAAAATGGCTGAAACTGAGAAGTGAATACCACTGAAATCATAAATAATTCAGCAATTGATGTATCAAATTCATCAACTAACTGGTGCCATGAAGAATTTTCAGGTATTTCTGGTATCTCACATAGATCTTTAAACTCCCGAGGTGATTTATTGTCTTTTAATTCACTGAGTCTTGAATGCATTACCTTTTTCACCCAGGACTCTACTTTACTAAAAGCGGATATATTCAGTGCTAAATATTCGTAGTTTTCAAACTTACCAGCTGAATTAATCGATTGTTTACCTTGACTGGTTTTTCGTAAGGTATCCAGCATAAAAATTGTGTTATGGTTGAAAAAATGAATTCGATCAATGGTTGAAAGATATTTCTCGAATCGGGTTCAATAATACAATATACTGTGTTTTCAACCAAACACTTATAAATAAAAAAAGCCGGACAAAAATCCGGCTTACAATTATATTATATTTTATCAGTCAGTTGGACCTTTCCATATCTCCACCCAACCTGAGAATGAATCTCCTCCTGGAACTTCCAGATAGTAATAATAAACTCCATCCGGCTCATCACCCCCATCAAATCCATTTTCATTGTCGTAATCATCAGTTTCATAAACAGTACGACCATACCTGTTAGTAATTACTAATCTGGAATTATCAGGCAGGTTTCGGATATAGAATGTATCGTTAAACCCGTCATTGTTTGGAGTAAAGACATTTGGTATAAAAATGCTCTCATCTAGTGGTAGTTCGATGATTTTCTCTATTTCACAGCCTCCTTCATCTCTTACCATCACACTATAATCTCCGGCATAAAGATCATCAAATGTGATTTCATACTTCAATGACTGATTATCCTGTGGCACGTCTGTCCAATCAATAAAGATTCCCTGATCAGCGAATATAGGAGCTATCAATTCAATTGATGCTTCATACCCAGGTGTTCCTCCGGTTATATTTGTTATTCTCATCGACCCGGTAGCTCTATCAGGGAAAGATTCTACAAGATTATCTACTTCAAAATCCAGAATTTCGCGAATCTGGAAATCAACATTTTCACTTTCTACTTCCTCTGCAGGAGAACAATTTGATTGTGTTTGAGAAAGTGTTGCAGTATAAAAATCTTGTATTAGTAAGAAATCAAAGAGATCACTGTCTTCAATCAAGTAGTTACCTCCTGAGATATCTGAATAAGGAACATTGAATGTTTTATTATACCCTCCGGCACCTCCTGAAATATTTCGAACCTGTAATCTAAAATCAACTCCAATTTCTCCCTGGATATTTGTTAATAGTAATGCTTGTTCATTATCCTGACATATAAGCTGTGTTTCAAAGGCAACAGCCAGAGGCCCACCACTTATAGTTATCACCTCTTCATTTGGACATGCATCATCGCCAACTCCTTTCACAGCCACATAGTAAGTGCCTTGATCAAGTTCACTAAATACAAACCTACCATTAGATGGAACTGCAACAAACCCGGTATCTACGCCTGGTTGCTCAGCAATAGCGATCTCATAAGTTCCAGGCAGGAATGAAGGATCTATCTGTATTTCAATAGCTCCATCTCGCCCGTCTCCGGCACATGTCGGATCAGATGCGTTTGTTGTGAAATCTACTAATCCCGGACTAGGAACAAAGAATTGTATAGCCTTACTACAATCTACTCCTGTATCAATAATGAGCAGTTCGTGTGTACCACCTGTCAGGCCATCAAAAATACCGTCAGCAGGGAATGCTGTTGGTGTTCCATCCAGTTGATATTCGTAACTTCCGGTACCTCCGGTTATATTTGAAATCTCAACAACACCATCATTTGCATTACATGTTGCTTCTTCCAGCACTGTAATATCAGCGTTATAATCTTCATATTCATTTCCGATTATAATTGTTGTTCCTGCAAAGCAAGCATCATTTTCGCTTCTTCTAAAGCTAATCACTAATTCGTTTGAAGGCTCTGCTCCTGCAGGTAATCCGGTAATAACATCTCCATTAATAAAGTTATTCCAGTTCACACCATCAACTGACCATTGCAATACATCTCCGGAAGGTTCATCAGGGAAGGTCACTCTGGCTGATCCTGATGGATCATTTACGCAAGTTGAATTCTGAACTTGCGATACAACTGGTTCCCCGATTGTTCCTGATCTGTCGATAGTGAATTGTCCCGATTTAACACATGACGAATCACCATATATTATTGTATAGTCGTATATACCCTGAGGAAGCCCGTCGAAAGTAAAATCATTAAAATTAGTTCTTTCTGCAGGACCACTAATATCTATTATCACTCCCACATTATTGACTGCAGGTGTTTCAGGTACGATATCAAAGAATACTCCACCATCAGAATTTGAACATGTAGCTGCAACCGGTTCTGGTGTTATTTGAACAGTTGCACAATCACCAATTCCTCCTCCTGTACAAGCAGGATCATCCTCTGCAAGTGTAGTAGATTGTACTACATTTGAATTTATACTTGTTGCACAATTGTTTACAGCTCTTAATCGAGTAAACACTGTTGTTTCCGCAGGTATACCCGTTACTTCAAAAGTAGTAACATTACCAATATCCCTGTTGGTATAGTTTGGTAGGATAGTATTAAATCCTGCGTCAAAGGCAACATCTATCACATATGTATTTGCAGAGGGAACAGCATTCCAACTTACAGTGTAGCGATCACACAATTCATTTGAAGAAGTAATTGCAGGTGCATTTGGTGTTCCGAGAGTTGTAATAGTTGCTGTTGCTGAATAAGGCCCCGTTGCACAAGTATTGTATGCTGCTATCCTTACAAAATAATCAGTATTCTGATTCAACCCGTTAACATCGAAGGTCAGATTATTACCTGCATCTGCGTTATCTATTATTTTATTTGTAAAACCGGCATCAATAGCTATATCGACAAAATATCCTGATGCACCTATTGCAGCATCCCATGAAAGTGTAAATGCATCACAATCTAAGGCAGTGGCCTGAATATTTTGAGGAGCCTGTGGACCTTCATTGGAAGGTGCAGCGGTTTCTATATTACTATCAGAGGAAACTCCACAGCCGTTTAATGCTCTGACTCTTGCCTGATAATTCGTACCAGGTGTTAAGCCAGTTACAGTTACTGAATTTTGATCAGTCGTAAAGGCATCATACCCCGGAATAAATGTAGCAAAGTTGTCCTCAGATACATCCAATTCATAAGACGAAGCCCCTGTTACATTATTCCAGCTAATAGTTATTGATTCACATATTGCATTGGTGATTGGATCTAATACAGGAGAAACTGGTGCTGAATCATCTACTTGTATTGTGATACCATCTGATTCGACCGGGCTGCCTATCGCACAAGTCAGTGCTGGGTCGGCTGTTAATCTAACAGAAACTACATCAGCGTTTGATAAAGTATTTGTAGTAAATGTGGAAGAAGTCTCTCCTGCAACATCTACACCATTTATAATCCACTGATATGAAGGATTCTGACCGGCATTAGAAGCTTCAGCTGTAAAAGTCACCACCGTACCTGAACAAATCGCAGTTTCAGATGCGGTTACATTTACAGCTACCGGATCTGCACCTCCTACGCTAATTTCTATTTGATTAGATTCTAAAGGAGAATTAGTAACACAGCTTAATGCAAGGTCTGCCGTAACTATTACACTTACTTCATCTCCATCGTTTAAGGTACTGGTCGTAAACGAATCTGAAATTTCTCCATCCACAATAGAACCATTGACCAACCACTGGTATGATGGATTTGCTCCTGCATTTTGAACTTGAGAGGTGAAATTTACTTCTTCTCCATCACAAATTTGTGTTCTGTCTGCATTTATAGTTACATCCATTGTCAACTCAGAAACACGTTGGATCTGAATAGTATTTGATGTGGCAGGGCTTCCCTGTATACAACTCGCAGACGGATCTGAAGTCATTTGTACATATACCTCATCTCCTGTAACAACTGAACTAGTAGTGAAACTCTCTCCAAATTCCCCAGTTGGATTTCCATTAATAAACCATTCATAGGTTGGGTTAACTCCCGAACCAATACTTAAAGCAACACTAAATGTCACCTCATCATTAGTACACGATGGATTTTGATCTAGTTGGATAGCTACAAATGCAGTCAACTGATCAACAACAGATAAAGTAATTTCATTTGATTGAACAGGGTTAGTTGATGCACAACTAAATGAAGGATCTGCAGTTACATCAAGCCTGATTACATCTCCATCTGATAAGGTATCAGTTGCATAAGTGTCAGAATTAAGTCCTGATACAATAGTACCGTTAACATACCATTCAAATGTTGGATTAGCTCCTGCATTGCTTACCGTTGAGGTAAATGTTACGACATCATTAATACAAACAGGATTTTGATCTTCAGAAATCGTAACCTCAGGATCTATATTCGATGTTGTATTAACAGTTATTTCATTTGATTCCGCTGGATTGTTGGACACACAGGTCAGAGAAGGATCAGCTTCAACTACTGCGTTCACCACCTGTCCATCAGATAGTACTGCTGAGTAGGAAAGCCCATTTTCTCCTGGAACAACTACATTATCCACTAACCATGATATTGTCGGATTAGCACCAGCATTGTTGAGGGTAGCGGTGAAAGTTATTACCTCACCGTTACAAACCGGATTTTGATCAGCTGTAATACTCACCCCAACTGGAGTAGCTGTATTTAGCTGAATTGTTTCAGAATCAGATACTGTATTGGAAGTAGCACAAGTCAATGAGGGATCTACAGTCATTTCCACTGTTACTACTTCTCCACCACTTAGTGAAGTGGTATTTATAACTAATGTTTCTGTGTTTTCACCGGCTATTAAATTCCCGTCCAGGAACCATTCATATGAAGGATTTGCTCCTCCATTAGTTGGCTGGGCTTCAAATACAATATCCTCACCAGGACATGCCGGATTATTGTTACTTGATAATGACACCACAGGATCGATAGAAGACGAGACACTAATCGCTACTGTATCACCTGTTTCAGTCTGAGATGCACAGGTAAATGAAGGATCTACAGTTACTATTAAAGAAACCTCTTGTCCGTCAGTTAAACCTGAAGCAAGGAATGTGTCATTTGTTTCTCCACTTTGTTCCACACCATCGATGCTCCATTGATATGATGGGTTTGGTCCTACAGCATTTACTGAAGACGTAAACAATACATCATTTCCGGAACAGATAGGATTTTGGTCCGGAGAGATAGTTGCCAGTGGATTAAAATTAGAGCCAATTGCCATCTGAATTGAATTTGACTCTAATGTTGCTGGTGTTATACAATTTGCTGTCGGATCAACAGTTAAAAACGCGGTTATAATATCACCATCGTTCAAGGTAGATGATATAAATGTTGTTCCGGTTTCGCCTGAAACATCGACACCATTTACTCTCCACTGAATATCCGGATTAGCTCCTCCATTTGTCACATTCGCTATAAACGTAACATCATCGCCTATACAGGCCGGATTTTGATCTACAGAAATGGAAATATCTGAAACTAGATTTGGATCTATTGTTATAGTAATCGGAGCAGAAACTGCCGGACTTCCAACAGCACATGGATTACTTGATACAACTTCAAGAGTTATATCATAGGTACCTGGTGCTAAACCTGATAATATAAATGAATCACTATTTTCACCAGATATAGCATTGCCATCAAGCTGCCATTGGTAGAAAGGATTGGTTCCTCCTCCATTTATTGTTGAATTGAAACTAATAGTTCCATCTTCACAAATTTCTACTTGATCAGCAGTGATATCTACTGTTAAATTTTCTGACGGAGAAATGGTAACATTTGTTGATGCACTTGCCGGACTGCCATTAACACAGGTTAAGGATGGATCAGCTGTCATGATAACTTCCACATTGTCTCCATCAGTTAGAGTAGAGCTTGCAAAAGTTTCAGAAATTTCACCGGCCTGTAAATTGCCATTTACATACCATTCATAGGTTGGATTAGATCCACCATTTGATGGTAATGCAGTAAAAGTAATAAGATCTCCACTACATGCCGGATCCGGGTCAGCTACCAGGTTAACAGAGGCTACTAAATTATCCTGGAAATCAACTACAATATCATTTGAAACACCTGTATTAGATGTTACACAAGTGAATGTCGGATCGGTAATCCTTACTTCAGCAGATATAACATCACCGTCGTTTAATGAAGAACCAACATAAATACCTGAATTATCGGCCTGAACCTCAACACTATTTACAAACCATGCAATTTCAGGGTCTGTTCCTGCATCACTTACATTCGCTGTAAATGTTATCGTATTTCCAGTACAAGTTGGATTTTGGTCAGCCGCAATAGATATTGTCGGAGTAACTCTAGGTGTTGTATTTATTACCTGGGTACCAAGATCAACGAAACAACCTGAGTCATCTATGGCAAATAACGAATAAGTTCCTGCCAGTAGACCACCGATTAGAGGATCATTAAAAGGATATGTTGCCCCACCATCAATGCTAAATCGGTATGGCGGAGTTCCTCCATTTATATTTTGTAATTCTATACTTCCATCAGCATTTCCTTCACATGATTCATCAGTGACTACAATATTATCGACGGTAATATTTGCACCTGGATCTACCGTGGCAGTGGAATTAACAGTACAACCATTTGCATCACGGACTACAATGTCATACGTACCAGCTGTTAATCCAGTGAAAGTATTAGAATTCTGGAATGTATTACCATTATCTATACTGTATTCGTAATCAAGAGTTCCTCCGGAAACTGTAATTGTGATTTCTCCGTCCGCTCCAGTTGTACATCCAGCATCTACAGTAGAAATATTATCTATTAATAAGGTTGCAGGTTCACTAACAACAGCCTGATTATTAGCGAGACATCCATTTCCATCCCTAACTACTACATCATACGTTCCTGCTGATAAGTTGATAAAAGTATTTGAAGATTGAAACGTACTACCATTATCAATACTATACTCATAAGTTCCATCTCCACCAGAGGCAGTTATTGTTAATTCACCATCAGCATCTCCATTACAAGTAATATCAGTTACATCAATATTGTCTAATATTACAGAAGGTGCTGCATTGATTGTTATCTGAGTAACAGCTGATTCACAGTTATTTCCATCTCTGGCAATAACATCATACGTTCCGGCGGCCAATCCTGAAAATGTATTCGAAGCCTGGAAGGTTGCCCCACCATCGGTACTGTATTCGTAAGGTGCTCCGGCTCCACCACTGACTGCATCAACCGTAATAGTTCCGTCTGAGGCACCATTACACGTTTCATCAGTCGAGGATACAGCATCGATAGTCACTGCAACTGGCTCATTTACAGTTGCATTACCTGTAACTGTACATCCATTAGCATCCTGTACGACAATATTATAAGTTCCAGCACTTATTCCTGTAAAGTTATTTACTGCTTGAAACGTTGCTCCGTTATCAATACTGTATTCATACGGTGTAGTCCCACCAGTCACATTATTTATTGTAATCGTGCCGTCTGATGCTCCATTACAAGTTGCATCAGTAGCATCGATCGATCCGATTGTTAATGCCGCTGGTTGATCGATGACAATATTTGATATCGCTGACAAGCAGCCATTTGAATCTCTTACCTGTACATCATAAGTCCCGGTAGCTAATCCATTAAATATATTTGATGCCTGGAATGTAGTTCCGCCATCAATGCTGTATTCATAGGTTCCACTACCACCAGATGTTGCATCTACAGTGATCGAACCCGTTGATTCTCCGAAACAAAGAACATCACTCGCTGTAATATTATCTATCGTTACTGCAGCTGGTTCATTGATTGTCGCTGGAGTAATACCTGATAAACATCCATTTCCATCCCGGGCTTGAACATTGTATGTTCCTGCTGAAAGACCACTAAAAGTATTGGATGCCTGAAAAGTAGCACCACCATCAATACTATATTCAAAGGTTCCGGTTCCTCCAGAAGCGGTTATCGTTAATTCACCATCTGTATCCCCATTACAAGTGGCATCGATGGTAGCTATATTGTCAATCAGAACTTCTGTGGCTGCATTGATTGTTATCTGAGTAACAGCTGATTCACAGTTATTTCCATCTCTGGCAATAACATCATACGTTCCGGCGGCCAATCCTGAAAATGTATTCGAAGCCTGGAAGGTTGCCCCACCATCGGTACTGTATTCGTAAGGTGCTCCGGCTCCGCCACTGACTGCATCAACCGTAATAGTTCCGTCTGAGGCACCATTACACGTTTCATCAGTCGAGGACACAGCATCGATAGTCACTGCAACTGGCTCATTTACAGTTGCATTACCTGTAACTGTACATCCATTAGCATCCTGTACGACAATATTATAAGTTCCAGCACTTATTCCTGTAAAGTTATTTACTGCTTGAAACGTTGCTCCGTTATCAATACTGTATTCATACGGTGTAGTCCCACCAGTCACATTATTTATTGTAATCGTGCCGTCTGATGCTCCATTACAAGTTGCATCAGTAGCATCGATCGATCCGATTGTTAATGCCGCTGGTTGATCGATGACAATATTTGATATCGCTGACAAGCAGCCATTTGAATCTCTTACCTGTACATCATAAGTCCCGGTAGCTAATCCATTAAATATATTTGATGCCTGGAATGTAGTTCCGCCATCAATGCTGTATTCATAGGTTCCACTACCACCAGATGTTGCATCTACAGTGATCGAACCCGTTGATTCTCCGAAACAAAGAACATCACTCGCTGTAATATTATCTATCGTTACTGCAGCTGGTTCATTGATTGTCGCTGGAGTAATACCTGATAAACATCCATTTCCATCCCGGGCTTGAACATTGTATGTTCCTGCTGAAAGACCACTAAAAGTATTGGATGCCTGAAAAGTAGCACCACCATCAATACTATATTCAAAGGTTCCGGTTCCTCCAGAAGCGGTTATCGTTAATTCACCATCTGTATCCCCATTACAAGTGGCATCGATGGTAGCTATATTGTCAATCAGAACTTCTGTGGCTGCATTGATTGTTATCTGAGTAACAGCTGATTCACAGTTATTTCCATCTCTGGCAATAACATCATACGTTCCGGCGGCCAATCCTGAAAATGTATTCGAAGCCTGGAAGGTTGCCCCACCATCGGTACTGTATTCGTAAGGTGCTCCGGCTCCGCCACTGACTGCATCAACCGTAATAGTTCCGTCTGAGGCACCATTACACGTTTCATCAGTCGAGGACACAGCATCGATAGTCACTGCAACTGGCTCATTTACAGTTGCATTACCTGTAACTGTACATCCATTAGCATCCTGCACGACAATATTATAAGTCCCAGCACTTATTCCTGTAAAGTTATTTACTGCTTGAAACGTTGCTCCGTTATCAATACTGTATTCATACGGTGTAGTCCCACCAGTCACATTATTTATTGTAATCGTGCCGTCTGATGCTCCATTACAAGTTGCATCAGTAGCATCGATCGATCCGATTGTTAATGCCGCTGGTTGATCGATGACAATATTTGATATCGCTGACAAGCAGCCATTTGAATCTCTTACCTGTACATCATAAGTCCCGGTAGCTAATCCATTAAATATATTTGATGCCTGAAATGTAGTTCCGCCATCAATGCTGTATTCATAGGTTCCACTACCACCAGATGTTGCATCTACAGTGATCGAACCCGTTGATTCTCCGAAACAAAGAACATCACTCGCTGTAATATTATCTATCGTTACTGCAGCTGGTTCATTGATTGTCGCTGGAGTGATACCTGATAAACATCCATTTCCATCCCGGGCTTGAACATTGTATGTTCCTGCTGAAAGACCACTAAAAGTATTGGATGCCTGAAAAGTAGCACCACCATCAATACTATATTCAAAGGTTCCGGTTCCTCCAGAAGCGGTTATCGTTAATTCACCATCTGTATCCCCATTACAAGTGGCATCGATGGTAGCTATATTGTCAATCAGAACTTCTGTGGCTGCATTGATTGTTATCTGAGTAACAGCTGATTCACAGTTATTTTCATCTCTGGCAATAACATCATACGTTCCGGCGGCCAATCCTGAAAATGTATTCGAAGCCTGGAAGGTTGCCCCACCATCGGTACTGTATTCGTAAGGTGCTCCGGCTCCGCCACTGACTGCATCAACCGTAATAGTTCCGTCTGAGGCACCATTACACGTTTCATCAGTCGAGGACACAGCATCGATAGTCACTGCAACTGGCTCATTTACAGTTGCATTACCTGTAACTGTACATCCATTAGCATCTCTTACTACAATGTCATAGGACCCAGCTAAAGGATTAAAAACATTAGAAATTTGAAAGGTTGTCCCATTATCAATACTATATTCATAGGGAGTTGTTCCTCCTGATATACCATTAATTTCTAGTGTTCCTGTCTCACCAAAACAAATAGCATCAGTAACACTAATACTTCCTAATGTCACAACATCAGGTTCTGTAAGAACAATATTGCTGACAGATGATAAACAACTTTCCGAATCTCTTACAATCAGGTCGTAAGAGCCCGGTATCAGATTATTAAATGATAAACTTCCTTGATAACTTACTCCACCATCAATACTATATTCATAACCACCATTTCCCCCAGAAACGTTTTCAAAAGTTAATGTTCCATCGTCTGCCCCATTACAGGTGATATTAGTACTATTAAAAGTAAAAGTTATCGGGTCTGGTTCAGCGACAGAAACCGTATTAGATCCTACTGAAGGTCCTGTACCATTATTATCACGCACAAATACCTGATAATTTCTGGCCTCCAGATCGGTAAATGTATAAGTATCCGATGAAATACCAGGTACTGTTTGTAAAAGCCCCCTGGAAACGCATCTGCATCGAAAAGGAATAAAGTATAATCTGGAGTTCCATTTTGGATAGTTATTTCAACAGTGCCATCATCAGCCCCATTACAGGATACGTCAGTTGAAACTGCTGTGATAATTATCTGGGCATTAATTGTATAACCAGATATTATAAAAAATAGAACCAGAAATAAATTTTTCGTTATGTGATTTCGTTTACTCATTCTGTAATGAATAATTTAATATTTATTGACCGCTATTAAATTGAATAAGTCCAGTATGAAAGCTTGTTCCATCATTTTGAAAAAACTTCACAACATACTCCTTATTTTTATCCAGATCGCTAATAATCATTTCGCCATTAGTGACTACACCTTTTTTTACAATTTCATAATCTGGCATTTCACCTTCAAAAAGCTGATATTTCAATCCTTCTTGTTTGTCAGTTAAATTAATTTCAATAGAAAAACTATCACCACCCTGATCAATTAATTTAAATTTAACTGGATCATTGCTTGGAGTATCTTTTGAATTAAATGATAAAGAAGCGCTGAAAGACGCTATTAGTAGCAATAAAGAAAAGAATACCTTTTTCATATATAAAAAATCCGGATTAACTTTATTTATAAATAGGCTATAAAACACTTTTGTAACCTCTTTAACAATTAAATTTTCCTATTCCATCGATAATTTTCTCTTACTAATCTAAAAAATAAGGCTGATCTTAAGAAAATTCAGCAAGAGAAAGCATATACTATCCCGTGAAATTACATCATTAATTAATAATAATAGCCATTTTCCAATTAAAAATACAATTTTAGGCACTCTTAATTCGTTTAAAAAGGATTAAAAGGCTTAATATATTACACTTATAATTTACTCTTCTTTAGACCGTATCTAAAATAGCGCCAAAAACACCTTATCCCTTAAATTGTCTTTAAAGATTAATTCCTTTTATTTATCTTCGTGGCTCAAATTAGTTTAAGCTAAAATTAGACTGTAAAAATATGGCATTTGATATTGACATGATTAAGGCAGTTTATGAGTCGATGCCCGGCAAAATTGAAAAAGCCAGGCAACTTGTAAACCGTCCACTTACTTTAACTGAGAAGATCTTATATAGTCACCTCCATAACAATCAGCCACTCGAGAATTTCGAGCGTGCAAAATCATACGTTGATTTTGCTCCAGATCGCGTTGCTATGCAGGATGCTACTGCACAGATGGCTTTGTTACAGTTCATGCAGGCTGGAAAGAAACAAGCAGCTGTACCTTCAACTGTACATTGCGACCACCTTATCCAGGCAGAAATCGGAGCTGATAAAGACCTTGAAAAAGCTAAATCAAACAATAAAGAAGTTTATGACTTCCTGAGCTCTGTATCTAATAAATACGGAATAGGCTTCTGGAAGCCGGGAGCTGGAATTATTCACCAGGTTGTACTTGAAAACTATGCTTTCCCTGGTGGAATGATGATCGGTACTGACTCTCACACTGTAAACGCAGGTGGTCTTGGTATGGTCGCTGTTGGTGTTGGTGGTGCAGATGCCGTGGACGTTATGGCCGGAATGCCGTGGGAGCTTAAATTCCCTAAACTAATCGGTGTTAAGTTAACCGGTAAATTAAGTGGCTGGACATCAGCAAAAGACGTAATCCTTAAGGTTGCGGGTATACTTACTGTAAAAGGTGGTACTGGTGCCATTGTTGAGTACTTTGGCGAAGGTGCTGAGTCTCTTTCTTGTACAGGTAAAGGGACTATCTGTAACATGGGTGCTGAAATTGGAGCAACTACTTCAACTTTTGGATACGACAACAGCATGGCAGAATACCTGAGATCAACTGAAAGAGCTGAAGTAGCTGATTTAGCTGATAATATAAAAGAACATTTAACTGGTGATGCAGAAGTTTATGCTGATCCTGAAAAATATTTTGACCAGGTAATTGAGATCAATCTTTCTGAGCTTGAGCCTCATATCAATGGTCCTTTTACTCCGGACAGAGCTACTCCTTTATCTCAGTTCGCTAAAGAAGTAAAAGAAAATAACTGGCCTGAAACTCTTGAGGTTGGATTGATCGGTTCTTGTACAAACTCTTCTTATGAGGATATCACAAGAGCAGCTTCAGTTGCTGAAGAAGCACAGGCTAAAGGACTTAAAGCTAAAGCTGAGTTCACGATTACTCCTGGTTCTGAACAGGTAAGATATACTGTTGAAAGAGATGGCTATCTGAATACTTTCGAGAATATGGGTGGTGTTGTTCTTGCAAATGCTTGTGGTCCATGCATTGGACAGTGGGCAAGACACACTGACGATCCAAAGCGTAAAAACTCGATCATCACTTCTTTTAACAGGAACTTCGCAAAAAGAAATGACGGTAACCCGAATACTCATTCATTTGTAGCTTCTCCAGAGATAGTTACAGCATTTGCCATTGCAGGTGACCTGACTTTCAACCCGATGACGGATACGCTTAAAAACGAAGCGGGTGAAGAAGTAAAGCTTCCAGAGCCTAAGGGTATCGAACTTCCAATCAAAGGATTCGCTGTTGAAGATGCCGGATATCAAGCTCCTGCTAAAGACGGTAGTGATGTTGACGTAATCGTTAATCCTGATAGTGAAAGATTACAATTACTTTCTCCATTCGACGCATGGGACGGTGAGAACATTACCGGTATGAAGCTTCTTATTAAAGCTAAAGGTAAATGTACTACTGACCATATTTCTATGGCTGGTCCATGGTTAAGGTACAGAGGTCATCTTGATAACATTTCAAATAATATGTTAACTGGTGCTGTTAACTTCTTTAACGAAGAAACTGATAGCGTAAAAGATCAGATTTCAGGAGAGTATGACAGTGTACCAAATGTGGCTCGTCATTACAAAGCTGAAGGGATTCCTTCTATTGTAGTTGGTGATCATAATTATGGTGAGGGTTCTTCTCGTGAGCACGCAGCTATGGAGCCTCGTCACCTGGGTGTTAGAGTGGTATTAGTAAAATCATTTGCTCGTATCCACGAAACCAACCTTAAGAAACAAGGTATGCTGGGACTTACTTTTGAAAATGAAAATGATTATGATAAGATTCTTGAGGATGATGTAATCGATATCATTGATCTTGATTCTTTTGCTCCTGGCAAACCAATTACCTTAAAGCTTACTCATGCTGATGGTAGCACTGATACGATTGTAACAAACCATACTTACAATGAAGGTCAGATTGAGTGGTTTAAAGCAGGATCTGCATTAAATCTTATCAAAAAGCAAAATGCTTAATCACTAAGCTGATAGATAAAATAAAAAAGGGATCGAAATTCGATCCCTTTTTTATTTTAAAATGTATTTCTGAATATATTTTTCTCCTTCATCTGGCTTTACCTTTACATGCCAATTATCTTTTACAATTAGAACGGGTGATTCTTTGCACCTACCGGTACATTTGGTTTTTATTATTTTAAATTTCCCTTTGAGATCATGTTTTTTTGCCGCTTGTGATAAGCTCTTTTCTAACTCTTTACTTCCACACTTTTTGCATGATTTTCCGTTACACACAAAAGCAAAATGTTTTACAGCATCTTTTTTACTCATAACTCATGTAACGCAATAATTCCTCATTTGTTAATTGAATTTTAAGCAAAAACCTATAAAATCTTTCATCAATAATTTACCCTCCAATAGCCTGCATTAATAATGCGCAAAAATAGGCTCCGTAAGTACCCAAAGCATATCCTAAAACAGCTAAAAGTACTCCTACAGGTGCTAATGAGGGATGAAAGGCTGCCGCAACAACTGGCGCAGATGCTGCACCACCTATATTTGCTTTACTACCTACAGCGACAAAAAAGAATGGTGCTTTAATTAATTTAGCCACAATTAATAAAATAATGACATGTAGGGACATCCAGATTAGCCCAATAAGAAAGTATTGTGGATACTCGACAACTGCTCCAACATCCATTTGCATTCCAATAGAAGCAACGAGGATATAAATAAATATACTTCCAAATTTACTTGCTCCTGACCCTTCTAATTTACGAGCCTGGGTGAATGAAAGTGCAAAGCCGATCGTAGTTGTTACTATAATTAACCAAAAGAAAGATGATCCTAAACTCATTTTACGGCTGGCATCCGGGAAGTTAGCCGTAAACCATGGGGCCAGATTATCTGCAACAAAATGACCGATAGCCACAGCCGTAAATGCTACAGACAGAATAATCATCATATCTCTGAAAGATGGAATTTTCGCTACAGAGAGACTAAAATCTTCCATCTTCTTTTTAAGATTATCTATTGCAGAAGTATCAGCTTTAAGCTTTTTATCCAGAATATGTGTCCTTGCTGCCCCGATAAGTAAAAATGCCATCCAGAGTTCAGCTACTAATACATCTACAGCTATCATAACAGAGTACAACCGCCCACTTGGCCTAAATACCTCGTACATTGCAGCCTGGTTGGCTCCGCCTCCTATCCACGAACCTGCTACAGTTGACATTCCTCTCCATAGAGAATCAAAAAACTCTTCTCCTATCAAGCCCGGGAATAAGGTATAAGCAAGCCATAAAGCAACCGGACCACCTATTATTATACTAATAGTTGCTGTAAAAAACATGATGAGGGCTTTAGGACCTAATTTAAGAACCTCTTTAAAGTCTATACTTAAAGTAAGCAAAACCAGTCCGGCAGGTAACATAAACCTTGATGCCACATAATAAACATTAGACAAAGAGGCATTTACAATCCCGAATAAACTGAGTAGTGAGGGGATGAAATAACATAATAATAGAGCCGGGACTACAGAATAAAATTTCTTAAAGAATGGAATTTTACTACCGGAAGTGTAAAATATCAACCCAAGAATAAACATTAACAATCCAAAAACAACAGCATCATTCTCAACAAGAGGTCTTTTTTTAATTAAGTAGAAAGACTTACTAATCTCTTCCTCCCCGGAAATTATCTGTACCTTAATTTTTTCATGTCTCGAACCACTTAATTTGAGGAATTTTTTATCCGGAATGGTTTCCAAACCATATGCTTCGATTATTAAACTGTCCTTTCCAACTTCCATATATTCATCTAAATGAATGTAGAACGGGCCTTCTTTAAGAAAATAAGCACTTTCGGGTCTTAACAGTTCTATCTCTACTCCATCGGAATAAGTATCCTCAAATGTGTAGTCAGATTTTTCCTGACTTATCCCAAAATATAAAGCCGAAAGAAAAAGTAATAGTGATAATAAGTTTCTCATGAATTAAGGTTCTTAAGTATGGTTCGTAATTCAGACAACATCATTGCTGTTGCTCCCCAGACAATATGCCCTCCAACGTCAAAATAAGGAGCGTGTAACCTGATGCCTCTTGCAGCCTGAATATTTGTTGTCTTTACAGTTTCCGGATCAATTAAACGCTTAACCGGAAACGGTATAATTTTTTCTACCTCACCTTCTTCCGGAACAAAGTCTGGTTTATAATCCAGATAACCAATAGAAGGTATGACTAAAAAGTTACTTGCGAATATAAAAAGCTCAGATAAATTACCCAAAATATTAATATCTGAAGAATTAACACCCATCTCCTCTTCAGTTTCCCTTTTTGCTGTTTCAATTAAATCTTTATCACCAGGCTCCATCTTACCCCCCGGAAGACTGATCTGCCCACCGTGAACTCCGGGATATTCAGGTCTTAGCATCAATGGTAGTGATATTGTACCATCATCTTCGGGATAAAACAAGACCATTACACCTCCCATTCTGGCATCACGACCGGGATTAAAGTATTTTTCGGCCAGATTTTCGTCAAATCTTGCCGACATTTCAAGTTGTGCAGATCTTCCCGGTAGTGGATTTTTTAATATCCTTTCCAGTTTATCTATAAAACTATTAAAATTTAACTCCTCCATAAATAAGGTTTAACCTAAGCATTTTATATTTGCTTTGATTTATAAACTTTAAAAATAGACAAAACCAGCTATTTTACTACAAGAATTTGTTTTGAGTAATTAATTGTATTAGATTTCGGTTATTTTATTGCATTTTTCAGATTGAAATCTGAGATACTTTTTCTAAGACGCCATTTTTTGTTGATATGTACAGGTATATTTTTCTACTAGCAATAGTAATCTTTATAGGAACAGGGCATACTATTAATGCTCAAAGCCCGGGTGAAATAATTCAGCCTTCTTCTGATGCAGGAATTGATGCGATCCTCGATCCAAATGGTGACGGGTGGATAACAAATTCAGGTTCCTCCTTTACCGGAGCAAATGAATATTCGGAATTCGAATTAAGTTTTATGGGTATCCCCGGACCCAACGAAATTAACGGTGACGCTGCTGAAGGAGGTGATTGTGGAAATTATGATCTCGTTACGGGTCAGAATCAAACAGGATTATACTATTATTACGTAAACCCCGACAGCACCCTGAATACAGCTGATGATGGTGTTATTTTTAGAACCAGAACTGGTGATTTAAATACTAATGATATTTCTGTTCATATTTTAATAGAATCGAATCCAGATCACAATGGTTTTGACAGGGAGGTTTCCATTTCTACTTACAGATTTTTTGGTTTTAGATTACAGTTGAAAAGTATCTTTAACCTGGAGACTGGCCAGGAAACAAATATTTATGAAAATGTATATCAGCACAGTTTAGCTAATCCAAATGCCGGAAGTTGTACAGTTCCTGTTTTTACGGATATGTATTTTACACTTTCAGAGATAGGGATATCTGCTGATCAGGATATTAAGATAACAACCGTAATTGCCAGGAACAGAAATAACTTTACAGGAGTTGCAAATGCATCCAGTAGTGTTTTTGATAAGGATATCTCGGATATTTATAATATTGACGACTCAGGGATTACCGATATAAATGCTGCTCTTGAGCAAAGTATTTCAACATTCCAGTATTTTACTTTAGCCGGAGAACCACCAGTAATAAATACCACTGATGCCAATGTTGATGAAAATGTACCTGCAGGAACTGAAGTTGTAACCGTCGATGCTACCGATCCTGACAGCGACAACCTTCTGTTTAAGATTATTGGAGGTAATATAGATAATGCCTTTACGATTGATAAAAATACCGGACTAATTACAGTAAATAATCCTGATGCAATTGATTACGAAACCAACCCATCTTTCGAAATAATAGTCGAAGTAAGGGACAGGAATGGTAATAAAGTTCAGGGAACAATTATAATTACTGTAAATAACGTTAACGAGCCCCCTTCAATATCAGGTACAGATCAGGATGTTGAAGAAAATACCGATTCGGGTTTTTTACTTACAACCCTGGTTATTACAGATCCTGAAAACAATATAGAAACCGTTGAGATCACTGGTGGCAATATTAATAATGCTTTTGCAATTGACTTGAACGGAAATTTAACAGTCAACAATTCTTCAGCGCTTAATTTTGAAGAAACACCTGAATTTAATCTAGAAATAACCGTCACAGACCTAAGAGGATTAACCGCAACAATCATTATTAAAGTAACTGTTCTTGATATTAATGAAGCACCAACAACAGATAGTAAAACATTTGAGGTTGAAGAAAATGTACCGGTCAATACCTTAATAGCTACACTTACTGCCAATGATGAGGACGGAAATTTCAATAGATTTGAAATCATTGGAGGAGATGGTGCTCCATATTTTAACCTAAGTGCTGATGGAGAATTAACAGTTACAGATCCCTCTGGGTTAAATTTTGAAATAAATAGTGAGTTAACATTGATAATCAGAGCAGTTGATGACCTCGGTCTGGGAAGTGAAGCTCAGATAATAATTAAAATTATCGATATTCCCGAGGCCCCTCAAATAAGTGCTTCAAATACATCAATCGATGAAAATAGTCCTTCTGGATTGCAGGTGACTTCTGCTGAGATTTCAGATCCTGAGAATAACATTTCCGTTGTTGAAATTACTAACGGTAATATCGAAAATGCTTTTAGTATTGATCAAAATGGAAATATAACAGTTAACGACAGCGCTGCAATAAATTTTGAAATAAATCCAAAATTTGACCTGGAATTGACCGTTACTGACGATAGTGGACTATCTTCCTCTATTACAATTACTATCAATGTAAATGATATAAATGAGGCCCCATTAACTTCAGATGAAGTTTTCCAAATAGATGAAAATTCCCCTACGAATATGTTAGTAGCTGTTCTGGAAGCTTTTGATGAAGATGGAAACTTTGATAAGTTCGAAATCATAGACGGAAGTGGAGCGACATATTTTAATCTGAGCCAGGATGGTAGATTAACCGTGACCGACGCTTCTGTTCTGAATTATGAAGAAAATCAGGAATTCGTTTTAACAGTTAGGGTTGTCGATGACGGGGGCCTTAGTAGTGAAGCGCAGATTACAATCAACATAAACGATATTCCGGAACCACCGACTATTTCTGCAACAAACGAAACTATTGAGGAAAATAGCCCGGAAGGTACTGTAGTCACAACAGCTGATGTAACAGATCCTGAAAACAATGTTCTCAGGATATTTATAAGAAACCCTGACACTCCTTTTGGAATTAGAAATAATGGAGAAATATATATTGATGACGAATCTCTGTTAGACTATGAATCACAGCAATCCTGGACACTTGAATTAGGTGTAATCGACAATACTGATCTGGAAGCCTCAACAACGATTACTATTTCAATTTTAGATATAAACGAAGCCCCTACCGCAGATACATTATTTTATGAGGTACTAGGTGGTGAAATGATTGTAGATAATATAATTAAGTACGTTAACGACCCTGAAAATGATCCTGTAAACCTGGCTTCATCTGGATCTTATCAGACTGACTTTGGAAATATTCTTTATAATAACACTGGGTTTGAATATGAAGCTAATAATTGCTCAAGTGGTACAGACTATATTTCTTATTCTGCATGTGATAATGGTAGTCTTTGTGCGGAATCTGTATTAGCAATTACTGTTATTGTAATGGATAGCGATGAGGACGGAATACCTGATCATATTGAAATTGGAGATGAGGTGAACAATCCTTTAGATTCTGATAATGATGGGACACCTGATTATCTTTCAACGGATAGTGATGGTGACGATATACCGGATGCGGAAGAAGCTGGTAGTGACCCTTGTAATCCGGCAGATTTCAATAACAATGGTATACTTGATTACAGGGAAGAAGAAATAGTTATTAAACCTTTAAAACCAACTAAAGGATTTTCACCAAACGGTGATGGTAATAATGATTTCTGGACGATAGAAGGAATCGGCGAGTTTCCTCAAAACAGAGTAGAGATTTACAATCGATGGGGAAATTTGATCTATCAGGCTACTGGTTACGACAATTTCAATGTTCGTTGGGAAGGCCAAAATACAGAATTAAGCCTTGGAGGAGAGGGAGCTCCTGACGGAACATATTTTTATTTCTTATACATCGAAGGTTCTTCTAAGCCCTTACAAGGATTTTTAGTGTTAAAAAGGTAACAAATGAAACGGGTTTTAATAATATTCATTTTTTTAAATATCGCAGGCTGGAATATTCAGGCTCAACAAATGCCTATGTATTCACAATACATGTTTAACGGTTCGGCGATCAATCCTGCCTACGCTGGCAGCCAGGATGCTTTTTACGCTTCAATTTTATGGAGAGAACAATGGGTTGGTATGGAAGGAGCTCCTTCTACTCAAACCCTATCGATTCATAGTCCGTTAAAAAACCAAAAGATTGCAATCGGAGGTTTACTTTATCAGGATCAGATTGGAGTAACTACCAACAGAGCTATCATTCCTCAATTCACTTACCGAATTCCAAGTGACAAGGGAATTATGTCTTTTGGTTTGCAGGCAGGCGTCATAAATTATGATGCTGATTATTCTGAAATATCATCTACCGATCCTGCCTTTAGAAATGTGACTATCAATAGCTGGAAACCTACGTTTGGCTTTGGAATTTATTATTATACTGATAAGTTCTATCTGGGAGCATCTATGCCTCAAATGAATGAGATATATATCGATGATACAAATGATAGCTCTCAGGCAGTTTTAACTTCCCATGCTTTTATAACCGGAGGCTATGTATTTGATATAAATGCAGACTTCAAACTTAAGCCGCACTTACTTATTAAGTACGCCAATGGTTCGCCTTTAGGATTTGACATGAATGTCACTGGTATTTTCCGTGATGTATTATGGACCGGTGTATCTTACAGATACCAGGAGTCAATAACCGGATTGCTTAAGCTTCAGGTTTCTAGTGGTTTACAATTTGGTTATAGCTATGACTTTATGACAAACAAAGACTGGAGGTTATATAGTTCCGGAACGCATGAATTAATGCTAAGCTATAGATTTTCATTTGATAAAAACACTACGGTAACTCCAAAATATTTCTAATACCGGATGAACGACTTTAAATATTTAATTATACTATTTATATCGCTAAACTGTTTTTTTTCAACAGAAGTAGCAGCACAAGGTTCTATATTCACTAACCTTAAAAATCCTGTTGATATTGCTCAGAACTATTATGATGATAAAAAATTCGAACAGGCTATACCTTATTTTCACCAGGCGATTGACGAAAATAAGAATGTACCTGACCTGATCAAACTTCAGCTAGGTGAATGTTATTATCGAAGCAACAAACCTTCGAAAGCGGCCAAATGGCTCGGAGAGGGATTAAAATCCGGAGGATTAGATCAACCTCGTTTCTTTCTTTATTACGCAGAGGTTTTAAGTAGTCAGGGTAAGTACACTGAAGCAGGCACATTTTATACCCTATACAGAAAAAACACTAATGAGGTTAGCAGGCCAAAGAATAAACTTGAAGGAATTTATCAGTTAAACACTTTTTTCGAAGACACTGCTTATTTAAGTGTCGAAGAGATTTTCGTTTCTGAAAATTCAAATATATTTTCTCCATATATTTACAATGATCAATTATATGGTGTAAGTAATAAAACAGGACACCCTGCATTTAAAGGAAGTGTATCTGATTATGACCTTTTTAAATTCGATTTTTTCAATAATGAAACAATCAAAACCGAACTTCCTTCACCAATTAACTCAAATAGTCACGAAGGGCCCCTTACGTTTTTTGACGATGGTAAAAAAATAATATTTACACGTACTGTAACTACAAAGGTAAAACCTCAGGGAGTTCTTCAATTGTTTTACTCCGAACTTATACATGAGAAGAAAAACAAATGGTCTAATCCTGAGCCACTTTCGTTTAACAATGACAGTTATTCATGTGGTCACCCCGCAATATCTGAAGATGGCAAGACTTTAATATTTGCCAGTGATAAGCCAGGAGGAGAAGGTGGAATGGATCTTTACATCACCTTTGATAGAAATGGTGAATGGAGTGTGCCAGTTAACATGGGAGATGAGGTTAATACAGAGGGACATGAACTCTTCCCATTACTGGATGATCAGACACTTTATTTCTCTGGAAATGGCCATGGAGGTTTAGGAGGTATGGATATTTATAGATCCATCGTTCACAATACTCAGGTAGTTAAAGTTGAAAACATGGGTGCGCCGATCAATAGCCCGAATGATGACTTTGGAATTAGTTTTAAAGAGGGACAAAGATCGGGTTATTTTTCATCTAATCGTCCTACCAAAAGTGGCAATTCAGACAAAGTATTCAGATTTCATAAAAGTCTTGTTCCATCGCCTCACCTAAGCGGAATTATTATGGATTTTGATAATAACTTAAAAGTCAGAGGTGCTGAAATCCTATTAATGAATGAGTCTGGTGAGATATTAGAGCAATTCTTTGGTGGGCGTAATGCTCAATTCCGTTTCGAACTGGAAAGAAACAGAAACTACAAATTGATGGCTCGAAGAAAAGGATTTGCTTCAGAAGAAACTGTTGTAAACACTTCAGATTTGTTTGTTGATAATCAATTGATAAAATTACCACTTGTACTGGAATCATTATTATTACAAGGTGTAATCAGAGATAAGGAAAACTCGGGATTTATAGAAGGTGCTAAGGTTATATTAGTTGATGAGACCAACGGACATTTCTATGAATATACAACCGGTGATGATGGTATGTATGACTTTATCATGGAGGAAGGTTCTGATTACTCTCTATTTGTTACTAAAGAGGGCTTTTTTGAGAAAACTCTCGATATTGAATCATTTGGTCTAAATTACGGATTGATTTCTTATACAGTGGACATGAACCCAGTCATATCAGGTGAAAAACTGCTTTTCGATGATATTATGTTTGATGAAGGGTCTGCAACCTTAACTGAAGATGCAAAAACTGAACTAAACAATATTGCTAAAGTGCTAAATGCTCAGAAATTTTATAAAATTAAATTTTATGTGCATACTGATAGCCGTGGCGATGCTGTAGAGAATATGAAATTAACGCAAAAAAGGGCAAGAGGAATTAAAAACTACCTTGTGCTTAAAGATATAGATCAAGACAGAATCCAGGCTTTTGGCCTTGGAGAATCTGAACCTATTAATAAATGCGTTGATGGTGTTGACTGTACCGAACCTGAATACATGATGAACATCAGGGTTGAAGCAGAATTAACCTACTAATAAGAAAATTTATCAGAAACTAAAAAAGCCGGCTTAAACCGGCTTTTTTTAGTTTGTATCTTTCTAACTCTATTCTTCTCTGTATGTGATTTCCGGAATTTGCTTGTCGATCATCCAACGACCCTGCGTTTCCTCTCCTATCACATCAAATAATTCCAGGCATCTTCTTGCAACATACTCTTCCTCACGCTGTTCCTCAAGGAACCACTGTAAGAAATTAATTGTACTGTGGTCTTTCTCCTTGTAGCATATATCCACAAGGTTGTTAATAGACTTTGATACTGCTATTTCATTTTCCAGTGCAACCTCAAATATTTCTTTGAAGCTTCCATAATCCTGTCTGATTTCTGTGATTTTTGGAGAAACAGCATGTCCACCAACATCATTCACATACTTAAAAATTTTAAGCATATGAGCTCTTTCTTCATCAGATTGTTTATAGAAATATTCTGCACTATTTTCAAATCCATTGACCTCGCACCAGGATGCCATAGCAAGATAATGAGAACTTGAGGCAGCCTCGATTCTTATTTGTTCGTTCAGCTGACTTTCAACTTTTTCAGTCAGTGATGTATTCAATCTTATTAAATCTTTCATGTGTTATAAGATTTTATTTATACTTTAATAACTGTAAATGTAAAAAGAAGTTGCTGAAAAACAGCAGTAAAAAACCAATTCAGAATAAGTCTAAATCAGTGATTCTTTAAAATAAAGCAGGATTCAGAGCATCCCGAAGAATTGAATTAAGTGATAACATTACCATTGCCCCATCGAAAAGATCTCTGATCTGAACCATTTCAATGCATGTTAAAACGAAAATTTCATCTTTCTCCGGTACTATCAAAATTTCAACTGGATTTGAATTTTGAAGTAGCATTGCCTCAAGATTAAAATTTTTCACCTTATTCTTGAGTCTAAGAAACTGTTGAGGTGACAGGAACACCGATTTATCATGAATTGTCAATTCAAAAGCATAATTCTCATCATTTTGAGAAATGCTTCCCAGGCAATTTTTATAAACAAGATGTGTTCCCTGATTTTTCATTGAAACAAAAATAGCGCTTGTTTAGAATAAGTCCAAATAAATCCTAAACTAAAAGTGCCACCCATATTACATTCGGGTGGCACTTATTACTAACAGGTTGGATGAATTAATTCACCGGGTAAATACATTAATTAAATTGGGCTGTTTCTGTGGATCCTTCCATAGCGTTAGTAGAAGACAAACCACTGGTAACAACATTCTGAACTGCATCAAAGTAACCAGTTCCAACAAAGGCCTGATGTTTCACGGCTCTAAAGCCATAATTTTGCAAGGCGAACTCTCTTTCCTGCAGAGCTGAATATCCTGCCATTCCTTTTTCTCTGTAAGCACTTGCTAACTCAAACATAGAAGTATTCAGAGCGTGGAATCCAGCAAGGGTGATAAACTGAAATTTGTATCCCATTTCAGCTAACTTCTCCCTGAAAGTCTCCATTTCCATTTCAGTAAGATGAGCAGCCCAGTTGAAAGATGGCGAACAGTTATATGCTAATAGTTTTCCTGGATATTTTTCATGAATTGCTTCTGCAAAAGCTCTGGCCTGTCCAAGATCCGGATTACTTGTCTCCATCCATAACAGGTCAGCGTATGGTGCATATGATAAAGCACGATCTATACCCTGTTCTATCCCATTACGAACATTATAAAATCCTTCAGGAGACCTGCCTTCCTCCTTTTTGATAAACTTATGATCTCTGTCATCAATATCTGAAGTAATTAGAGTTGCAGCATCTGCATCTGTACGAGCAATAATAAGTGTAGGAGTCCCCATTACATCGGCAGCAAGCCTGGCAGCTATTAGTTTATTTACAGCTTCTTGTGTTGGAACCAGGACTTTACCACCCAGATGACCGCATTTTTTTGCTGAAGATAACTGATCTTCAAAGTGAACACCTGATGCACCATTCTCGATCATTCCTTTCATTAATTCATAGGCATTTAAGTTACCTCCAAATCCGGCTTCAGCATCTGCTACGATTGGAACCTTGTAATCAGTATCACCTGTTCCATTAACACTCTGAATCTGATCTGCTCGCTGCAACGCATTATTTATCCTTTTTACAACCATCGGTACTGAGTTTGCAGGATAAAGAGATTGGTCAGGATACATTTCACCTGCAATATTAGCATCTGCAGCAACCTGCCATCCACTCAGGTAGATAGCGTTTAAACCTGCTTCTACTTCCTGTACAGCCTGGTTACCGGTTAAAGCACCAAGTCCAGCGACAAACTCTTCAGTATTTAATTTTGCCCAAAGCTTTTCAGCTCCTTGTTTGGCAACTGTATATTCAATATTGAAATTACCTCTTAACTTTATAACCTCTTCAGCCGTATATGGTCTTTTAATGCCATTCCATCTCGGGTTAGTTTTCCAATCATTTTGTAATTTCTGTATTTGTTCTTTCTTATTCATGATAGTATATGTTTTGGTGTTCAATTAATCTAAATATTCGTATGCCAGAAGTGTCAGGAAAGGAAGAAACTCCTGGCTTTTTATAAGTTTATCAAAGACTCTCACAGCTTTATTCAAATTGCCAGTTGCTACTCGTTCATCACCCAGCATTTCTTCGATCGACTTGCGTTCCTCGTTTAAGAAATGCTCATATATTTGAAAATCTATCGGGTTGCCATTGGCGAACTTTAAGCCCCCTGAATGGAGCCATTGCCAGATCTGTGCCCGACTTATTTCAGCAGTCGCTGCATCTTCCATCAGGTTATAAAGTGCTGCAGCCCCTACTCCATTCAGCCAGCTTTCGATGTATAAAATCGCTACGTTTATATTATTTCTGAATCCAGCCTCAGTTATCTTTCCACCTTCGACTTCGATTTGTAACAGATTATCAGCCTTGAATTCTACTTGTTCTCTAAGGTCATCTTTCTGGTTTACCTTGCCTTCTGATAAAACATTATTGAATTCTTCCATAGCTACTGGTACAAGTAAAGGGTGAGCTACCCAGGTACCGTCATAACCAATTGAAGCTTCTCTCTTTTTGTCTTGCTTTACTTTTTTGAAAGCCTGCTTATTGACATCCTCATTTTTGGAAGGAATAAATGCTGACATTCCTCCAATAGCGTGGGCACCTCTTTTATGACATGCCTTTACTAATTGCTCAGCATATGCTGCCATAAATGGTGTAGTCATTGTCACCTGGCTACGATCAGGCATTATGAAATCAGGATTAATCTTGAATTTTTTGATAATACTAAAAATGTAGTCCCACCTTCCGGCATTTAACCCGGCCATATGTTCTTTTAACACATAGATTATCTCTTCCATTTCAAAAGCAGCAGAAATTGTTTCGATCAACACTGTCACTTTTATGGACCCTTGAGGAATTTCCAGGTAATTCTGTGCCATTACAAAAACATCATTCCATAGTTTGGCTTCAAGATGGCTTTCTAGTTTAGGCAAATAAAAATACGGCCCACTTCCTCGGTTTAATAACTCTTTTGCATTGTGAAAGAAATAGATTCCAAAATCAAAAAGAGATGCAGATACTTCTTCACCATCAACTTTAATGTGCTTTTCAGTCAGATGCCAACCTCTTGGACGGACCTTTAAAACTGCTGGTTCCTCTTTTAATTTATATTCTTTACCATTAGCTGCTGTAAAATCAACCTGCCTCCTATTTGCATCATATAAGTTGACCTGACCATTTATGCAATTTTCCCATGTAGGAGAATTAGCATCTTCAAAATCAGCCATAAAGACCTTAGCTCCACTGTTCAGGGCATTGATTACCATTTTCCTGTCGACCGGACCAGTAATCTCAGTTCTTCTGTCCTGAAGATCTTCAGGGATTGGAGCTACTTTCCAGTCAGAATTCCTGATGTTTTCAGTTTCCGGAAGAAATGATAACATTTTCCCATTATCAATTGATTCCTGAACCTGTTTTCTTTTTTCCAATAATTCCTTTCTTCGATTATTGAATTTTCTGTGTAAGGCTGCTACAAATTCTAATGCGTCCTCAGTTAAGAGTTCTTTTCCCTTGTCTAAACTGGGAGCAACTATTTGCAGACCCTCGATCTTTTCCAGTTGGTCAATCATAATATTTTTTGGTTTGCGTTTATGACTGTTACAAATGTAGACGAGCGAACAATAAATAAAAAGCGAATTTTCGCTATTGAAATATTTACGCCATTTTGTTATATTACGCGAAAATGATTACAACTATGCAGGAAATAAACGAACAAAACATCCGATTAATCTTTGGCTTAAAACTCAGGCAACTCAGGATGGATAACGAACTAAGTTTGTCCGATTTATCCAAGAAAACGGGCATTTCGGTATCATATCTCAATGAAATTGAAAAAGGAAAAAAGTATCCAAAAGCGGATAAAATCGCTGCACTCGCTGAGCAATTTGAAGTAACCTACGACTGGTTGGTTTCTTTACAATTGGGTAAAAAATTAGCTCCAATCGCCGACCTTATTCGCTCAAATATTTTAAATGAATTACCATTGGAGATTTTTGGAATAGAACCTGTTGAACTAATAAATCTCCTGATGACTACCCCTACTAAATTCAATGCTTTTATATCAACCCTGATTGAAATTGGCCGAAATTACGATATGGGGGTAGAAAACTTTTACTATTCTGTACTTCGCACTTATCAGGAAATGAATGAAAATTACTTCGATGAACTCGAAAGATCAGTTGACAAGTTCTATCAACAATTTCATTTGACCAAAGGAGAAATATTGGAACACAAGCATTTGGAAAAAATTCTCATCGAAGATTTTGGAGTAAAAATATCATACACACTTCAGGACACCCACAATTCTTTAAGAGATTTAAGATCGTTACTCGTACCTGGAAAACAGCCCATGTTGCTGTTAAATAAATTTCTGACTAGTGAACAAAAAGCGTTTATTTTAGCAAAAGAGATTGGATATATATTCTTAAAGTTAGATACCAGAGAATATGCAGGATCTATGCTTGAAGTAAACAGCTTTGAAAAGGTCCTCAACAATTTTAAGGCAGCATATTTTGCAGGGGCACTTTTAATAAGAGAAAAAGCAATTACAGCCGATCTCAAAAAATTATTTAATAATGAAGGGTGGTGCCCGGATGATTTCACAGCTATAATAGAAAAATACCATTGCACTCCGGAGGTGTTTTTTCACAGGATGACCAATATTTTACCAAAGCATTTTGGACTTAAACAGCTATTTTTCCTACGCTTTACCAGGAATGAAGAGAATAAAGATATTAGCCTTACCAAGGAAATGCACCTTGCAGGACTTCACAATCCTCACGCTACTGCATTAAACCAACATTATTGTCGAAGATGGCTGAGTTTGACCCTAATGGATGACCTGGAAGAATTAAAAATATCAGGAAAATATACTACTCCGATACTTAAAGCACAGAAGTCGAGATATATCAATGGTGAAAATGAATACTTATTATTTACTGTTGCTATGCCTCGCCCCGGAACGAAAACAGTTAATTACAGTATTTCTATTGGAATTCTAATTAATAGTAAACTGAGAAAAACGATAAAATTCTCTGATGACGACAGAATAAACATCCGGATGGTAAATGAAACTTGTGAAAGATGTCCAGCAGTAGACTGTAACGAACGTGCCGCACCTCCTCATGTATTAAATCACGAGCAAAAGATAAAACAAATGAAATCGGCTATTGATAGATTAATAAGTAGAACTTAATCTTTCAAATATGGAATCTTGTTCAATTCTCAAATATTTAGAATTCTTTACATTTCGGGCTTTATCTAAAAAATAATTAACCGAGTCTGATTTATTTAGAGAATGATACCATGCAAAGTTTCTCCATAAATAGAAATTATCACTATTTATGTTTTCGCTTTTATCCAGCATTTTTTTTGCCTGTTTAACTTTTCCCATGGCAAGGTAGGCTTGTGCCTTATTATTGTAATAATTTGCACTTTTGCCTAATTTGATAGCCCTGTCAAAAGCATCAATAGACGCTTTATAATCCTCGTTTGCCAACAAAATCATTCCAAACAAATTAAATGCTTCATGCCTTTCAGCATCCTGACTTATTACAGAAAGAGTAAGATCCCTTGCTTTATCAGATTCATCTCTAAATAAATAAATCGTTCCGAGATTGATCTTCGCATCAATATTATCTGGTTGTCTTTCTAAAACATATAAGAATTTTTCCTCTGCTATATTAAAGTCTCCAATTTGCATTGATCCCATTCCTGTTATCAGTTTTAATATGGTCGAATCAGGATAATTTATTTCCATTTGAGCAGTTTCATTTACAACTTTCTTAAAATCTCCCTTTGCCAATAACGCCTGCACTTTATTTAATTTTGCATCATAGTAGTTTTCATCAAGTTGTATTGCTGTTCCTAAATAAAGTATCGCTGAATCTGGCTGTTCACTTCTCAAGAATGCTGCTCCCAGGTTGTTATATATTCTCTTATCTGTTATAGAATCTGCTAACAGGGATTTATAAAGTTTGATTGACGATTCATATTCTCCCTTATTTAAAAGAGTATTAGCCTCTTTAAATTTTGCCGTATGGTCATCGTCATTACCACATGAAAAAATAAAAATTAATATAAATAACAATATGTGTAGATTTTTCATCTTAACTCCAGGTGATTTTTTGTTAAAGATAGCTTTCAGCTGACATAATTATAAGAAAGAATTACTTACTTTTATTCTTTTAATTTGAAAATACATTCAAATGATCGATCCAAAAGACACAATAGAAGTTAACGGTTACACTCATCAGCGTTATTACCAGGATTTTTATTCAAACGAAGAAATGATTGAGAGGTCAAAGGCATTATTAGAACTATCTCTCAACAGGCGTTCTGTACGAGATTATTCCGATAAAGAAGTACCATACGAGGTGATTGAAAACATCCTGAAAACAGCTTCCTCAGCCCCAAGTGGTGCAAATAAACAACCCTGGACTTTTTGTGTAGTAAAGGATCCTGAAATAAAAAGAAAGATCAGAGAAGCAGCTGAGAAAGAAGAAAAGCAAAGCTATGAGTCACGGATGAGTGAAAGATGGTTAAAAGATCTGGAACATCTTGGCACTGATCACCACAAGCCTTTTCTTGAAACAGCACCATATTTAATTATAGTTTTTAAAAGGGTTTTCGAAATGGAGAACGGAGAAAAGCACAATAACTATTATGTGAATGAATCTGTGGGACTGGCTTGTGGTATGCTTATTTCAGCTATACACAATGCAGGATTAGTGACACTCACCCATACTCCGAGCCCCATGAATTTCCTGCATAATATTCTTGAAAGACCAGGCAATGAAAGACCCTTTTTATTATTACCGATAGGGTATCCGGCTGAGAAAACTTATGTTCCGTCGATATCTAAAAAATCAACAGATGATTATATCAAGATTTATTAAACGCCTTGCGGATAGATAAATAATCCAGAAAATAAGTCAGCCTCAAAGAAAAATTATTAGTATGCCCTGAATCTAATATACCTTCGAGATTATCTCTGTAAGAAGATTGAACAATGTTAGTTTGATCAATAGCTGCATCTTTCCAGCTGAATGTTAAAAAGCTTCCCGGAGCAAACTGCCATGAATAAACAAAATCAACATTAAATGAATTAAAATTCACATTATATTCTGAAGCGCTGTTTTCTGAAATATTACCGAATTCTGTCTCATCCATATTTCCGTCATCACCGAGTTCAAAAAACTCCTCGTAATTCGCATTTGAAAGGTAATGCCTCGCCCTGATCGTAAAAAACATTTTAGGGTTAAAAGTATACCTGGCAAATACAGTGTTAGTCACCTCAGTTCTGTCCCTACTTCCAAAATATATATTTACGTTATCATTTGTACTTTCAAGATCTACAAAACCATGTTCATTTCTTACCTTTAAATAACTCAAGTCATAATTTAAAGAGAGTGAATTAGAAACTCTAAAGTTTGGAGATATTGAAACCCAATTATCGAATTGATCTCTCTCAGGAAGTGTCCAGAAACCTGCATTTACTCTAAAGCTAAATCGTTTTCTTCTGTCAGAACTAATATTAATTCCGGTATTAAAATTCTCGGGTTTATTAAAAAATCTTCCCTGTACACGTGGTTCAAAATAATCATTTTCATCTACAGGCCTGTAAGATGCATTCCATCCAAAACTCCAGAAATTAGTTGTCTGTGCCCAAATGGAGGTATTTACTGATGCTCTTGTAAAAACTCTTGGCTCATAAAGCATATTGTAAGATGCTGAAACATAGGCCTCGGCCCTGTTAAAAATTCCGAAGCGGTTAAACTTTTCATAACCAATAAAAGCACTGTGATTAAAGTCGTTAGGTGCTCTTAAAAAACCAAGATCGTTTATATCGTAATTATCAGATTCAACACTTCTGTCAACTCCATATCTTAAGTTTCCACTTATCTTACTGGCTGATAATCTATAAGAAAAACCCTGATCAAGAACTCTTTCTCCACTTTCATTATTTTCCCACACATTGCTTAACGCTCCAAAGCCATAAAATTGAAATTTATTTTTTTTGTCCCTGAGCCTGATTTCTGTACCAGTAACATTAGCATCACGACCACCTTCTCCCCGGGTGACATTTGTATTGATAATGCTAAAGTTTGAGTTGTTCTTAAGATTTTGATCCACAACCATAACATTAAAGTTAGTATATGGATCAACAGTTACATTTCTCTGTTCGCCGGTTTCAGTATTAATTACGGTCATTTCAGTTTTATTGGTCACGGCATTTAAAAATCCGATACCCAGGCCACCTTTAGTCCTGCCTGAAATTTTTAATGAATTGATTAACGACGGGTCTCCGGGGAAAATTGCAGTACTATCTAAATCAGAGTATTCGCCAGCAATTTCTCCTGATGACTGCCCGATTCTCCTTGAATAAAAAAGACCATTCTTATCAAAAAGTTCTATTCCTTCAGTGAAAAAAGGACGGTTTTCATCGTACTTAACTTCGAACGGAGAAAGGTTTAATACTACATTATCTGATTGGACCTGGCTAAAATCAGGTATAAGTGACATGTCAAGAGTAAAAGCATCAGAAAGCCCGTATTTCAAATCCATACCGAAAGACATCTGATTGGACATCCTGCCATTAGGTTCTACTACTCCTACATATCCAATAAATGGATATAATTGTAATCTCACAGGTGGCTTTATATTCCTCAACCCCTCAAGCTTACCAAACTGATTTACAAAACCGGAAACTGAATTATCAACAAAATTCCAATAGGACTCCTCATTAGTTTCGCGAATTCTTCTCATGAAATTAATATTCCAGTTTTGAATTTCATTCTCGGGAAACCTCAATGCTGAATAAGGAATTTTCATTTCAATCTGCCAGCCTTCATCAGTGATCTTAACTGCACTACTCCAAACTGCATCCCAGTTTGTATCATCACCAGATTGAGTATAATAGACATCTGCCTGAACATTTGCGGATGTTACTTGAAATCCAAATGCATTTTGACCTTTGGCATAGGTGTCAAAAAACACTCCGAAATAATCAGAATTCAACCCACGATTATCTCTCTCTCCCATTTCAACAGGGATATCTGAAGGATTTGGATCATATAACTTCGCAGCAACATAGATTGCAAAATCATCGTAAATAACCTTTACAGAGGACCTGTAATTTGATTTGGCTCCATTCTCTGGAACTCGTTGAATAAACTTTTTTGAATTTCCTAAATTAATATCATTCCAGACCTCTTCATCAAGATCTCCATCGATGGATATGCTTTGTTCTGAAGTAAATCTTGTAGCCTTTAGACTGTTCTCTGAAAAATCTTCTGATCCGAGAATTTGAATTGAATAAACACAAAAAAACAACAGTCCTGAGAAAATTCTCCGGTCCAACATAGATTTATAATTAAAAAAAAACAAAAACAATCAACAGATACAAAAAGCTCATTGGAAAACTCTTTATATAATACAAATTTACGCACATTGATTAGATTTTGTTTCATCAAATTCTATTTCAATGTACTTTTATAAACAAGTGTAAGAAATTATACAAATATGAATATTGAAAATAGATTGAATTGGATCATAAATAAACTTAAACAAGCTGGTTCTGAGAGGGACCGAATTGGGAAACAAAAGTTCGGTATCTCATCTAATAAATCTTTTGGTGTGCGAAATCCCGAAATAAGAAGAATCGCCAAAACCATTAAACCAAAAAATAATGATTTGGCCCAAAAGTTATGGAACACGGGATATCTGGAAGCTCGTATTTTATCATCAATGATAGCTGACCCCAAAACGATAAAAAGGCAAATAATAGAAGGCTGGGCCCAAGACCTGGACAATTGGGCAGTCTGCGACCATCTATGTATGGACCTCCTTGATAAAACTACATTTTATGGTGATTTGATTTATGAATGGGCTGATTCGGAACATACATTTAAACGAAGAGCCTCTTTTGCAACTATTGCTTCATCAGCAGTTCATAATAAAAAATTAAAAAATGAAGAATTTGAGAAATATTTTGACCTGATAAAAAATAGAAGCATTTGCGAAAAAGAAAGAATTGTATTGAAAGCTATAGACTGGGCAGGCAGACAAATTGGAAAACGAAACATTCCCCTGAACAAAAATATGATTGAGCTTGCAGAAGAAATGATCAGTATTAATAAAGGAAAGTCAAAACTTGTTGGGAATATCATTTATAAGGAGATTACATGTGATAAAATTCAAACCCGAATAAAAAAGACCAAAGAATTATGAGGATTGGCTTGATATCAGATACACATTCTCACCTTGAAGAAAATGTTCTTAAATATTTTGAAGAGTGTGATGAGATCTGGCATGCAGGAGATATTGGTGATATATCAGTCTTACATACTCTAGAAAATTTCAAACCTGTCAGGGCAGTTTACGGAAATATTGATGGAAGTGATGTTATTAAGGAGGTTCCTGAAGATCAAATATTTACAATAGAAGGTTTAAAGGTGTGGATTACTCATATTGGTGGATACCCTCCAAAATACACTTCCAGAATTAAGAAAAAATTAGAAGAAATAAAGCCCGGTCTATTTATCTGTGGTCATTCTCATATTCTGAAGGTAATTCCCGATCGGGAAAGAAACCTTATTCACATGAACCCGGGTGCTGCAGGGAAAACAGGTTTTCATAAAATCAAAACAGTCCTTCGATTTTCAATTAATGCAGGTAATATTTCAGATCTTGAAGTAATTGAATTGGGGAAACGCGCCTCTCTTAAATAAAAAATGCCCTGTCAGAAACAGGGCATTGTATTTTCATAAACAAAGAAAAATTAATCTTCTTTCTTTTCTGCTTTTTTCTCTTCTTCCTTAGCAACCTTTTTTGCAGGTTTCTTTGGTGCTTTCTTGAATTCTGCAGCAGCCTCTTCAACATCTACCTTATTTATAGTAGGCTGAAAATTTTGAATCTTCATTTTTTGCTTTCTCTGTGCAGATCTTGCTTTATTTTTAAGCGCTTTTCTTTTTAATCTAGTAACTGCCATCGCTATATATAATTTTAAATTCTTATTTCTGTATTGTTAATTGGAATGCAAAAGTACAATATTTTTTCAATCTCGCTAAATATTAAGATATAAATCGCTAAAATTATCTTAAATAATAATTCATTTTAATAATTCTATCAGCATATCCCATGCTTCGAATAGCAGTTAGGAGGAATATTTCCTAGTTTTGTGCAAAAATTTTAAAGTAGCTTATAAAATGCAAAAACCTTCATTACCAAAAGGAACCAGAGATTTCGGACCGGAACAGATGGCCAGAAGAAATTATATCTTTAATAAGATAAAAAGAACCTTCGAAAAATATGGCTTTCAACCTTTGGAGACTCCTTCGATGGAAAATCTCTCGGTTTTAACAGGAAAATATGGAGATGAAGGGGATCAGTTACTTTTTAAAATTCTGAATTCTGGTGAATTTCTCAAAAAAACTTCCCCCGCTGAATATGAATCGGGTGAGAAAGCTATGTTGCCTAAAATAGCTGAAAAAGGTCTCAGATACGACCTTACTGTTCCATTTGCCCGGTACGTGGTAATGAACAGACACAATGTCAATCTTCCTTTCAAAAGATACCAGATACAACCAGTATGGCGTGCAGACAGGCCTCAAAAAGGTAGATACAGAGAATTTTTTCAGTGTGATGCAGATGTTGTGGGTACGGATTCACTTATCTGCGAAGCTGAAATAATCATGATGATGACGGAAGTTTTCGGAAAACTGGGCTTGGAGAATTATGAGATCAAAATAAACAACAGAAAACTTCTCGGAGCACTGGCAGAACTGGCCGGAGCAAGTGATAAAGAAAGTGACCTTCTTGTAGCAATCGATAAGCTCGATAAAATCGGGATCGATAAAGTAGTTGAAGAACTAAAAAGTAAAGGATTTAGTGATGAGTCACTGAATAAGATCCTGCCTGTTTTAGATCTTTCCGGGCCAAATCAGAACAAAATATCCGAATTGGAATCATTATTCTCTGACTCAGAAACCGGAAAGAAAGGAACCGAAGAAATCAAAGAAATTTTCGAAATACTTGATACAACCAACACCCCTACAGATAAAGTTTCTCTGGACCTCACCTTAGCAAGAGGTCTTAGTTATTATACCGGGGCTATATTCGAGGTAAAGCCATTAAATGTAAAAATGGGTAGCATCAGTGGTGGTGGAAGATATGATGATCTGACCGGAGTTTTTGGAATGCCCGGACTTTCAGGAGTTGGTTTTTCATTTGGAGTTGACCGCATCTATGATGTAATGGAAGAATTAAACCTGTTTCCTGATGAAGGATTGAAAACAATCGATGTCATGATCGCTCATTTTGATAATGAGTCTCTCAAATATGGTCTGGGAGTTATTTCTAAACTCAGGGCAAATGATATTTCATCAGAAATCTATCCGGACATTGCGAAGCCAAAAAAGCAATTCACTTATGCAAATAATAAAAACATCCCTTTTGTAATAGTTATTGGCAGTGAAGAAATTAAAAGTGGATTACTTTCATTTAAAAATATGAAAACCGGAGATCAGGAATCTCTTACTATTGACCAAATCATTGAGAAATTGAAATAACAGAAAAAACCCATAACCCCTAAGTAATGCAAAAAGAAAAACATCTTATTTCCAGTGAGCATCTGGACTTTGATAAGATCAATGATCTGGTAACTCATAATATTGAGGTTGAGCTTTCTGACGAAGCAAAGAACAACATTATTAAGTGTCGCGAATATCTCGATAAAACTATAAAAGAGTCTGATCAGCCAATTTATGGAATAAACACCGGCTTTGGTTCTCTATACAAGCATAGCATTAGCAAAGAAGACCTGGGGAAACTACAGGAAAACCTGGTAAAATCTCATGCTTGCGGATCGGGAAAAGAAATCGATCCGAAGATCGTTCGAATAATGCTATTATTGAAGATTCAATCTCTTTCTTATGGTAATTCCGGGGTTCAACTTTCAACAGTTGAACGATTGATCGGGATGTTCAATAATAACATTACTCCAATAATATATGAATATGGCTCTTTGGGAGCTTCTGGAGACCTTGCGCCTTTAGCTCACCTATGCCTTCCTTTGATTGGAGAGGGAAAAGTACATTATAAAGATGATGTTCTGAGTGGGAAAGAAATTAATACCATTATGGGTTGGGAACCAATTCAACTTCAAGCTAAAGAAGGTCTTGCTTTATTAAATGGAACCCAGTTCATGAGTGCTTTTGGAGTTTGGTGTCTTATCCATGCAAAAAGAATCAGTACTCTTGCAGATGTTATCGGAGCTACATCTTTGGATGCTTTTGATGGAAGAATTGAACCATTTAATGCACTTGTTCATAAAATCAGACCTCAAAAAGGCCAGATTGCCACTGCAGAACGAATCAGGAAATTATTAGAAGGTAGCGAATTGATTAAGCAGGCTAAGAAACATGTGCAAGATCCATATTCATTCAGATGTATTCCTCAGGTGCATGGGGCAAGCAAGGATGCCTTAAAATATACTTATGATGTATTTGTAACCGAAGTAAACTGTGTTACTGATAATCCGAATATTTTTCCTGAAGAAAATGAAATAATCAGTGGTGGTAATTTCCATGGGCAGCCTTTAGCATTAGCTCTTGACTTTTTAGCTATTGCACTGGCTGAGCTTGGCAATATATCTGAACGACGCACTTTTCAATTAGTAAGTGGTTCCAGAGACCTGCCTGATTTTCTAGTTGCAAAACCAGGCTTGAATTCAGGATTGATGATTCCTCAATATACTGCTGCATCTATGGTAAGCAGTAATAAGCAACTAGCCGTACCTTCTTCCACTGATTCAATTGTTTCTTCAAACGGACAGGAAGATCATGTCAGTATGGGTGCAAATTCAGCTGTTAAAGCTTTCAAGGTTATTGATAACCTTTATTCTATTCTCGGGATTGAGTTAATCTGTGCTTCTCAAGCCATTTCCTTTAGAAGACCATTGAAAACAAGTCCTTTACTTGAAGATTTTCTCAATAATTTTTGTAAAGATGTTTCGTTTATAGATATTGACCGTGTTTTACATGATGACATTGTCAATGCATCTAATTTTTTAAAACGTGTTGAGATCGATAAATATTAATATAACAAAGAGCCTTTTATTTATTTTATTCATCCTATGTCACTTTCAATTTACATTTGGACAAGTTGATAGTGACAACGGATGGTTTACAGTTGACTATGCATCAGGATGCGCTGATCTTACTGTAACAGCTACTACAAATATTGTTTCAGATCCTGCGGATGGATATATATTTGACTATAATCAAGGCCAGGACCTTGTTCTTGATACTGACCAATCATTTACCTATACAGAACCAGGCACCTATACTATAGCATATGTCAGAAATTCCTCTGCTGCCGGAGGAGATCCGCCTTTGGATT
The DNA here is from genome assembly GCF_005166025.1 of Mangrovivirga cuniculi. Lineage (NCBI taxonomy): Bacteria > Pseudomonadati > Bacteroidota > Cytophagia > Cytophagales > Mangrovivirgaceae > Mangrovivirga > Mangrovivirga cuniculi. Next base: position 1,925,207 of record NZ_CP028923.1, on the reverse strand, counting down.
TTCTCACTGTAAAAATTTTACCCTCAGGGACAGCACCTGATTTTGACATTTTTACCTGTAAAAACAATGAGATTCTGATCGATTTTTCAAAAGATCCGAATTTTGACAATTTTGAAATTTTCTACAATGATGGTTCAAGCGATATTGTATCCTCTCCAGCAGAGCAAGTAAGACATGTTTATACTTTAGCTGGTCCTTTTAATGTTACTGTTAGAGGATTCAATCAGGGTGATGCACAAAATTGTCCAAATGAAACTGAATCAGTAATTCCTATTCCGGGCTCTTTGACCCAGACTGATTTTGAAGAGGTAATCACTGAAAATGCATCTTCTAATGATGGTAGGATAACATTGAACTTTAATCTTTCTGACAACAATATTTACAGAGTATTCCGTGCAGCAGGAAATAGTGGGTTTAATGAAATTGACACGATCAATGGCACAGAAACAACGCTAACCTATGCCGGACTAAATACCGCTTCTAATACTTACTGTTTCCGTATTGACGCCTATGATGCTTGCGATAACACTTATAATCAATCAGTCGAAGCCTGCAATCTGAAAATAAATGGTCAGGCAACTAATGCTCAGAACCAAATATCCTGGGTGACCAATACTACTCCATTGAGTAATTTGGCTATCTATAGAGATGGGAATCCGTTTGACAATATTTCTCCTGCAACTAATACTGGCTCATGGAATGATATTGACCTGATATGCAACCAGGGTTATACCTATTATTCAGAAACTTTTTATGCTGGTACTAATGACCTTAATGGTTTCTCGATGACTTCAAATTCAGTTACTCTGACAGCTTTATTTAATGAACCACTACCAGGGATCAGTAATATTGTTGCAGATATTAACGCAGATGAAAGTATATCACTGACATGGATATCACCAGATCCACAATATGAATTTCAGATTTTAAAATCGACTAATACAAGTAACCTGGTACCCATAGACCGGGTTAATGCTGAACAATATACAGATGAGGCAACCGATCTAGATCTCATTAATTGCTATTCAGTGAGAACTGCAGATAATTGTGGTAATTTTTCTGAAAATGACCCGGTAGTTTGTCCAACTATTTTGCAAGGCGAATTTATTACTTCCAGTGGTACTGCTGATCTTGAATGGACAGAATATTTGAGCGATGAATTTGTAGTAGCTCAGTATGAAGTAGAATATCTTGACGAGAGTGGAGTCTTGCTAGAAACATTATATTCAGGTCAGGATTTAAGTATAATTGAAAAGCCATTAGATGTTGTACGTTCGGCATTCTTAAGAGTCAGAATCACTTTATCAGATGGGACAGTCGTTTATAGCAATTTGATTCCTGCAGAATTATCTCCTGCTATTATACACCCAACTGCTTTCACTCCAAATGGAGACATGCTAAATGATGAAATCACTTTTTTTGGTCGTTTCATATCCAACTATAATATTTATCTTTACAATCGATGGGGTGAATTAATAAAAGAATTAGACAGTAATAACCCCACATGGAATGGTATCGTTAAAGGAAATGAAGTGGAATCCGGAACCTATGTTTATGTAATTGAAGGAGTGACAGAATCCGGAGACCCCTTTAATCAAAAAGGAAGTATAACGTTAATAAGGTAAGAAAATGTTTGATTTAGGGAATATGATGGGCAAAATCAAAGAAGCCCAAAAGAAAATGGAAGAGGCAAAAGCAGAACTTGCCAACATTCAGGTAAAAGGTGAAGCGGGGGCAGGAATGGTAATTGCCATCGTAAATTGCCAAAAGCAAGTAGTATCAATTGAGATAAATGAATCCCTTATCAATCCGGATGATAGAGAAATGATCCAGGACCTTACAGTTGCTGCTATTAATAAAGCGATGGATCAAGCTGATGAAGAGGCAAGAGCACATATGAAATCCAAAACAGAGGGAATGATTCCAAATATTCCCGGTCTTGACCTGGATAGCTTAATGAAGTAAGCTGAATGAAAAAAACTGCAATTGCAATCCTAAACTATAATGGCCTCCCCCACTTACAAAATTATTTACCGGGAGTAATTAAAGAAAGTTCTGATATAGCCGATATCTATGTAATTGAAAATGCAGGTACTGATGGTTCTTTAGAATGGATCAGGGAACATCATCCATCTGTTAAGCTAATTGAGCTTGATCAGAATTACGGATTTGCAGGCGGCTATAACAGAGGACTTCAGCATATAAATAATGAATACCTTTTACTCCTTAATTCAGATATAAAAGTTTCTGAAGGCTGGTTAGTGCCATTAGTAGATTTTCTTGATAAAAACTCAAATACTGCTGCTGTCCAGCCAAAAATCCTATCACTGCGGGAACCTCAATATTTCGAATACGCAGGTGCTGCAGGTGGCTTTATGGATAAACTGGCCTACCCATTTTGTCGTGGGCGGATTTTCAATCACCTTGAAAAGGATACAGGAAAGTATAATAATCCAACTAAAGTGTTTTGGACTTCAGGAGCCTGCATGCTAATCAGAAAAGATGTTTTTGATAAGGCAGGAGGATTTGCTGAAGATTTTTTCGCTCACATGGAAGAAATTGACCTTTGCTGGAGAATTCAAAAATTAGGACTGGATCTTTATTGCTTACCACAAAGTAAGGTATACCATTTGGGAGGTGGGACTTTACAAAAACAATCCCCATTTAAAACCTATCTTAATTTCAGGAATAATCTTCGGATGATCATACGTAATTATCCTGGAAAAGAATGGGTATTGATATTCTTTTTAAGATTATTATTAGATGCTCCTGGCGCGATTAAAATCTCCTTAGACAGTGGAATTAAGCACTTTTGGGCGGTAATAAGAGCTCATTTTAAAGTCTACGCAGAATTTCGTAACTTGATTAAACAAAGGCATGAAATTAATTCTGCCTCAAAAAGCGCAAATATGACGGGTGTCCTTAATGCCTCATTGATTCTGGAACATTATATAAAAGGTAAAAGTGCTTTTGAGGAACTGGAATCAAAAATTAATACCAAATAGTATTATTCCGTCTTCGAAGATGTTTACGAATATTTACTATCCATGCCAGTACAAGATATAAGATCAAAGGAGACCCAAAAGTTAAAAAGGAGGCATAGATAAAATATAGTCGTACACTTGAAGAAGCAATTCCAAGTTTATCGCCCAGTGCACTACACACGCCAAAGGCACGTTTCTCAAAATATTCCTGTATTTTATCCACAAGCTTCAATTTCATAGTATCAAATATAATTGTTTTCATTGAATAGGAGGATATGAAGTCCATTTATTTTGTAGAAATCAAATAATTTAACATATTTGAGCTTTAAAATAAGAAAACACGATCAATCAAAATTTCTTTAAATTATGACTCAAGCGAGAAAACTAGTCTTTGCCGCTGCCATCACAGGAATGTTGGCATTGTCAGGTTGTAGTCTTAGCCAAATGACAAAAGCGGCTAAGGAGCAACAATTGACTGTAACTCCGAATCCATTAGAGGTTCATGCAGATACAGTTGAGTATGAAATGTCCGCAGTTCTTCCTGTTAAGATGCTGAAAAAAGGCAAAGTGTACACCATTAAAAACTATTATGTTTATGGTGATCAGGAAGTAAGTGTAGGAGAGGTTTCATTCAGAGCTGAAGATTATCCTAATGCAAGCGATGAGCAGCCAAGAGAAAGTAAAACATTTTCTTTCCCTTACGACCCTGCAATGAGCAAAGGAGAACTTCAGGTTATGGGCGTTGCTTCAAACCCTGAAAACGGAAAGTTCAAGGAAACTGAAAGAATGACAGTTGCTCCTGGAATAATCACAACATCTAAATTGGTTGAAAAGCCTTTCTTCGCTGCATTTGCGGATCATGGTTATAACAACCAGGAAGAATTAATACCAACAGAAATTAACTTTTACTTCTTACAAGGAAGCTCTGTATTAAGAAGTTCAGAGAGAAGAAGTGACAGAGGTGAATACTTCAGAGGATTCATCGCTGAGAAAAACGTAACACGAACAGTGACAATCACTGGTTCTCACTCTCCAGAAGGTCCTGAAACAGTTAACACTGATCTTGCAGGAAACCGTGCTGAAGTAATCGAAAAGTATTACAAAGATCAAATGGATCGTTACGATTACAAAGGAGCTGCTGACAGCATCAACTTCATCATTAAGGAAGTTGTTCGCGACTGGACTCCATTAAAAGATTCATTAGCAAACTATGATGGTCTTACTGAAGAAGAGAAGCAGCAGGTTTACGACATTGTAAATGGTCCTGGCGTATTCGAAGAAAAAGAAGATCAATTACACGACCTTCCTTTCTACAGAAAAATGTTCAGAGATGTATATCCTCAGTTACGTTTCTCAGAGACTGAAATCTTAACAGTTAAAGAGAAGAAAACTGACGCTGAAATTTCAGTTCTTGCAAAAGGTATTTCAGAAGGAAACGCTGATGCAGATACTCTTTCAATGGAAGAACTACTATATGCAGCTACTTTAACTCCTTCTCTTGATGAGAAAGAAGCTATCTACAAAGCCGCGATTGAAAAAGAAGATAACTGGGTAGCTCACAATAACCTTGGAGCTGTTTATCTACTACAAGCTCGCGAATCAGGTGATGAAGCATTAGTTTCTTCTGCTATCAACGAAGCTGAAATAGCTAACAGAATGGAAGAAAATGCTCCTTCTCACATTGTTCTTGCAGCTGCTTACGTAATGCAGGGTAACAACCAAAAAGCATATGATGTAGCTAGAGCGGTTACTGAAATGAGTCCAAGCGCTGAAAATCAAGCTGGCCTTAACGGTGTTAAAGGAGCTCTTCAAATTATGATGGGAGAGTATGGTCCTGCGACTACTTCTCTATCTAACGCTGAAGAAAATGCTACTAACCTATTCAACAAAGGTTTAGCTCAGCTATTAAACGGCGAGACTCAAAAAGCAATGTCTTCTTTCGAAGATGCAATTGCAGCTGATAACGACTTTGCAAAAGCACATTATGCTGCTGCAGTAGCTGCTGCCAGAAGCAACAACGTTGATCAGGTTGTATCGCACCTTAGTGATGCAGTTTCTGCTGATCCTTCATTGAAGCAAAAGGCTCTTGCAGATCTTGAATTTGCTGCAGTAGCTGGAAACGCTGCTTTTACTGAGGCATTGAAATAAGAAATTTATAATTCTAATAAAAAGGTTGTCCTTACGGGCAACCTTTTTTATTTATACATAAAATGCTAAATAGATAATAGCTTTTATAATTAGGTTGTAATTGCTATTTTTGTCCAGTTTTGAAACGAAGTTAACAATGAGAGAAATACAGTTCAGAGAAGCACTTGGTGAAGCTATGTCAGAAGAAATGAGAAGAGACGAAAACGTCTTCCTCATGGGTGAAGAAGTAGCTGAATACAATGGTGCTTATAAGGTTAGCCAGGGCATGCTAGATGAATTTGGTGCAAAACGAGTAATCGATACACCAATTACAGAACTTGGATTTGCCGGTATAGGAGTGGGTGCAGCGATGAATGGCCTGAGACCTATAATAGAATTCATGACCTTTAACTTTTCGCTTGTAGCTATCGACCAGGTGATAAACTCTGCAGCTAAGATGCTTTATATGTCAGGTGGCCAGGTACCAGTTCCTATGGTATTCAGAGGACCTACCGGAAATGCAGGCCAACTTTCTGCTCAGCATTCACAAAATTTCGAAAACTGGTATGCAAATACTCCGGGACTCAAAGTTGTAGTTCCATCAAACCCTTATGATGCTAAAGGATTACTAAAATCTTCTATCAGAGATGATGATCCGGTTATCTTTATGGAATCAGAGTTGATGTATGGGGATAAAGGAGAAGTGCCTGAAGACGAGTATTTACTCCCTCTTGGTGTTGCAGACATCAAACGAGAAGGAGATGATGTAACAATTGTTTCTTTTGGTAAAATGATGAAAATAGCTCTTGAAGCAGCTGATGAGTTAAGTAAAGATAATATCTCAGCTGAAGTAATAGACCTTAGAACTGTAAGACCTATCGATTATAAGAAGGTAGTCGAGTCTGTAAAGAAAACAAATAGATTGGTAGTTGTAGAGGAAGCATGGCCTTTGGCTTCTATTTCATCGGAAATTGCTTTCCATATCCAGCATTATGCATTTGATTATCTGGATGCTCCTGTAAAAAGAGTAACCAATGAAGATATTCCTTTAGGATATGCTCCTACTTTAATTGAAGCAACTCTACCAAATGTTAAAAGAACTATTGATGCTGTAAATGCTGTTTTATACAGATAGTTTAATTGTATTATATAAAAAATAAAAGGCCTTATTTGGCCTTTTTTTATTTAATCATAAAAAAAACCCGAAGCAATGCTCCGGGTTTTATATTTTCATTTTAGGATGACTATCTTTTGAACATATTCATTGCTGACATTGCCCGTTTATTTCCAGACATTTTATTCATTGTTTTCATCATCTTTTTCATCTCATTGAATTGCTTTAGCAACTTATTTACTTCCTGAACTGTAGTACCGCTACCAGTTGCAATTCTCTGTCGTCGACTTCCATTGATAACATCCGGGTTAGATCTCTCTTCAGGAGTCATAGAAAAAATTATTGCTTCAATCGGTTTAAATGAATCATCATCTATATCCAGATTTTTGATTGCTTTCCCCATCCCTGGTATCATCGCCATCAGATCCTTAAGATTACCCATCTTTTTGATCTGCTGCAACTGAGATAAGAAATCCTCGAAATCAAACTGGTTTTTCCTGATTTTCTTGTTAAGCCTCTGAGCTTCGTCCTGATCGAAAGTTTGTTGCGCTTTCTCTACTAAAGACACAACATCTCCCATACCAAGAATCCTTCCTGCCATACGTTCCGGGAAGAACTTATCAATGGCATCCATCTTCTCTCCGGTCGAGATAAACTTAATTGGCTTATCTACTACAGTTCTGATCGAAAGTGCTGCACCACCTCGGGTATCACCGTCTAATTTGGTGAGTACAACACCATCAAAGTCTAATCGCTCGTTAAATACTTTTGCCGTATTAACAGCATCCTGACCAGTCATTGAGTCAACAACAAATAATGTTTCTGATGGATCCAAAGATTTTTTTAATCCTTCGATCTCATTCATCATCTGTTCATCAACTGCGAGACGACCCGCTGTATCGACGATTACAGTGCTCTTACCATTGTCTTTTGCGTACTTAATTGCATTTTCAGCAATTTGTTCTGCATTTTTATTTTCGGGTTCTGAGTAAACTTCAACACCTATTTGTTCACCCAGCACCTTCAACTGATCGATCGCAGCAGGACGGTAAATATCACAGGCAACTAACAAAACAGTACGACCCTGTTTTTTCAGGTAATTTGCAAGCTTACCACTAAAAGTAGTTTTACCTGAACCCTGAAGACCGGAGATAAGAATAGTAGCAGGTGAACCCTCTAGGGAAATATCTTCCTGCTTCCCTCCCATCAGCTTGGTCAACTCATCATTAGTAATCTTAATTAATAATTGACCAGGCGAAACTGTGGTTAATACATCTTTACCAAGAGCCTCTTCTTTAATAGTATCCGTAACTTCCTTAGCCACTTTGTAGTTTACATCGGCATCAATTAAAGCCCGACGTATTTCCTTAGCGGTAGTAGCAACGTTGATTTCTGTGATCTGACCTTTACCTTTTAACGTCTGAAAGGCCTTATCTAATTTATATGAAAGATTTTCGAACATATCCAGTTTTATTTTGTCGCAAAATTAAGCAAAAATACCTCATTTAACAGCCCATGAATTGTATAATCCAAAATCCTTGCTGATATTGCCTCAAATTTACAATTAGATTTTAAGTAAGCCTGCTACTAAAAGGTATTTTTTAAGGATACGCAAAGAAATAAATCAACTCAATAATGAAATTGAAAAAAATAAATTTCGCTACGGAAGTTCTACCTCATATTATAGCAATTATTGTTTTCTTACTTATTACTGTGGGGTTCTTTTCTCCGGTATTCTTTGATAACATGGCTATAAATCAGCATGATATTACTCAATGGAAAGGCGGAGCACAGTCTGTAATCGAATATCGAGATAATACTGATAAGGAAACTTTATGGGCTGATGGAATGTTTAGCGGGATGCCTGCCTATTTAGTTAATGTAAACTGGAGTAATGGGCCTGTTAAGGCATTGCATGAAATTTTCAGTGTAGCATTACCGCATCCGGTCCGAATGATCTTCATTGCGTTTTTATCTTTTTATATATTATTACTTTCATATAAAGTCCGGCCATACGTTGCAATAGCAGGTGCAATCTCTTTTGGACTCTCCAGTTTTTTAATTATCGGATTGAGTGCTGGACACAATGCCAGAATAGGTGCTATTGCTTATATGCCTCTTGTACTTGCAGGAATAAAGCTCGTCTTTAGGGATAAGTTCATATTAGGCGCCGCATTGACTGCAGCTGCATTAGCGCTTCACTTAAGATTAAATCACCTTCAAATCACCTATTACTTACTATTTATCGTTTTTGGCTTTGGTATTAATGAATTAGTATTTGCTATTAAAGAAAAGCATTTCTCTTCATTATTTAAAAAAGTAGGAGTTTTAGTATTCGCAGCTATTATTGGTGTAGGAACATTCGCAGGTGAAATGGCCGCCACATATAAATACAGTAAGTATTCGATTCGAGGAAAATCACCAATTGAATCTGCAGATCAAACAGGACTTTCAAAAGATTATGCATTCGAGTATAGCAATGGCACATTTGAATGGATGACATTATTTATTCCGAATATTTATGGAGGATCTCAAGGTGAAGAATTGAGTGAAGATAGTAATGTAGCCAATGCGATGGCTGCACAGGGATTTCCTCAAAACCAGATTAGATCGCAAATCAAAAGCTTACCTACTTATTGGGGTGACCAGAGACTGACTGCTCCTTATTATGCCGGAGCTATTTCCTGTTTTCTTTTTATCCTGGGCATCATATTTGCAGATTCCAGAAATAAATGGTGGCTGGTGACAATTGCTGTAATTGGAATATTTTTATCGATGGGAGATAACCTCCCTTCTTTAAATTATTTCCTTTTTGATAATTTCCCTCTTTACAATAAATTCAGGTCTGTAACTTTCACAATTATCATTTCAATTTTTGCAATAAACCTATTAGGATTTATTGGCTTCAATGAACTATTAAAAAATGAATTTAATAAAGAGATCCAAAAGAAATTCTTAATTGGTGCCGGCGTGGCATCTGGTATTTGCTTATTGATTATTTTAGTTGCAGGAGGGATCAATACTTCCGGAGCTGTTGATCAGCAATTAAATGCCCCGGCATGGTTTACAAATGCTCTCAAACAGGACAGAGTGGCTCTTATGAGGGCTGATAGTTTCAGGTCATTGATTTACGTCTTACTTGCCGCAGCAGCAATTTTCTTTACTTTGAAAAAGAAAATAAGCCTCAATATCGGCATGATAGCAATAATTGTTTTAGTTCTAATCGATCATTGGGGTGTGGATAACAGATATTTTGGAGACAAGAATTTTGTCAAAGCAAGAAATGCATTGAACATATCGAAAACTCCGGCAGATGAAGCAATCTTATCAGATCCGGCTGAACATTACCGTGTATTAAACCTGGCCAATCCATTTAATGAAGCAAGAACATCTTATTTTCATGAATCAATTGGAGGGTATCACGGCGCAAAACTGGGAAGATACCAGGATCTAATAGAATATAATATCAGTCCTGAAATGCAAAGCCTGGTTCAAAATCTTCAATCAGGAAATGCTTCTTTTAACTCAATCCCTGTTATCAATATGCTTAACACCAAATACATTAAATATGGTGATCAGGCAGAACAGGTAATTAGAAACCCAGAGGCAAACGGCCCGGCATGGGCTATATCACAAGTGAAAGAATTAAGTTCGGCTCAAGCTGTTCTTGAAAACCTTTCGGCTATTAATACCGAAACTACAGCACTTGTTTATTCTGATGATGAACATAAAATTACACCTGGTAATTATAATGCTAATGCTCAAATTTCTCTGACTCAGTATGAACCAAGTAACCTGGTTTATAACGCAAAAACTAATGGAAAAACAGTCTTTGTATTTAGCGATATATTTTACCCCGAAGGATGGACAGCTATAGTTAATGGGAAAGAAACTCCAATTAAGAGAGTGAATTATTTGCTAAGGGCAATTGAAATTGACAGAAGTGGAGATTTTGAAATTGCGCTAATTTTCAGACCTGAAGTGTATTATAGTCTTAATCCCTTAACAGCAATAAGCTCCTGGTTAATGGTTATAGTGCTAATTCTGGGCATCGGATATTCATTCTTCACCAAAAGAGATTAAGATACGAAACACATAAAAAAAGAGGCAACTGAATAAAATTCAATTGCCTCTTTGTTATTTTAATATCATTTAATTGCTCAATTCTCTCAAACCTCCTCTTCAATAACTGAAGCAAGTTTCTTAGTTAGATTTTTTCTGGAATATGGTGATTCTTTGCGAATCTTATATCCTTTATTTTGATTTTCTATGTATCGATTATACGCTGACTCGATATTTCCCTTGATTTTATTAATATCATCCGGATCGGCAACCCAACCACATTCACCATCTCTAATTAATTCAGCAGCATCTCCATTTTCATCTATAACTCCAATTATTGGTCTTCCGGATGCAACATATTCAAACAACTTGCCTGTCAGAAACCCTTTACTGTTACTGAATTTTGATAACAAAAGAAGAAGAGCAGCTGATCGTCCAACCAAATCAAACACTTCATCATGTGAAAGGTACTTTCCAATTTTAACGACATCCTTTAAAGTCTGATCGGTAAGCATATCACCAAAAAACGACTCGCTTATAATACCATGAATTCGAACTTCGGTTTCTTCAATTCGTTCCGGATGTTCCTCTAACCATTGTTTTAATGCTTCCAGAAAGGGTTTTGGATCTCTCAAATCATCAATAGTTCCGACGTACGAAATTAAAAACTTCTCTGGCGAAAGTTCATTCAATCTCTCCGGTATATCTTCATGATCAAATCCATTACTAATTACTTTTACATTTGTTGCTCCCAATCTTCCCAGGTCATCAGCCATTCCCGGACTTACGGTAATAACCGCTTTGGCATTTTTAAACACTTTCTTTTCATACATTCGATGAATTTTTAAAACAGGAGCAGAAACCTTCAAGTGTTTTAATTGATGCCATTCAGACCAGGGGTCTCTGAAATCAGCAATCCAGGGTATACCAGTCTTTTTACTCAATTTTTCACCTATTAAATGCATGCTATGAGGTGGTCCGGTAGAAATAATCAAATCAATATTTCTATCCTTTAGCCATTGAGATAAAAATTTAACCGACGGTTTTACCCAAAACACTCTTGGATCAGGAACAATAAGATTACCCCTGGCCCAGACAATCATTTCCTGAAGTAGAGTGCGATTTTTGTTATCAAAGGCCTGCCCGGCCTTTTTCTCAGAATCAGACTTACCAGGTAATAATTTATAAGGTTCCCAAATAGGAAATTTTATAACCTCCAGTTCGTTATCTATATCCTTCAGAAGTGACTCATCTTTGAATGCAAACGTTGGATTTTCTGGAGTAAAGACAACCGGGTTTACACCAAACTCTGGTAAATATTTGGTAAATTTTAGCCAACGTTGCACTCCTCCCCCTCCGCTGGGAGGCCAATAGTAAGAAATTATTAAAATATTGTGCATTTAATTTAAGTTTTGTCAAATCTTTGCAAATATAAATTTTGAAGATACCGCATGAATTGAAAATAAATTAATATTATGCGAATTAATTTAAAAAGGTTAAAATAGGCATGAAAAAAATTGGTGTATTTACTTCAGGTGGTGACGCGCCGGGTATGAATGCTGCCCTGAGAGCAGTAGTCAGAGGGTGTATTTACTATGGTATTGAAGTATACGGCATAAGGTACGGATATAAAGGAATGATCGAAGGTGATATCATACCACTCAACTCTCATTCTGTAAGTAATATTATTCAACGAGCCGGAACAGTACTTAAATCTGCTAGATGCCAGGAATTCAGAGAGCCCGAAGGAAGAAAAAAGGCTTTTGACAACTTGAAAAAATTTGGTATCGATGCATTAATTGCAATTGGAGGTGATGGTACATTCACTGGAGCTAAGGTATTTTTTGAAGAGCATGCCATTCCTGTAATAGGAATCCCCGGCACTATTGACAATGATATCTATGGTACTGATAAAACTATTGGGTTTGACACTGCTGTCAATACAGCTTTAAGTGCCGTAGACAATATCAGGGATACAGCTGATTCTCATGATCGGGTATTTTTTATTGAAGTTATGGGACGTGACTCAGGTTATATCGCAATTCAGTCTGGAATCGGTGGCGGAGCAGAAATGGTTATGGTTCCTGAAACCAAGACCACTATCAATGAAGTAATTGAAGCGCTGCAAAAAGGATGGAGCCGAAGCAAAACTTCAAGTATCGTTGTGATTGCTGAAGGTGATGAAGAGGGTAACGCATTTGAAATTTCGGAAAAAGTAAAAGCCAGGGTTAAAGACCTTAAGGATATTAGAGTTACCATTCTCGGGCACGTACAAAGAGGTGGAACACCAACTGCTCAAGACAGAATCCTTGCAAGCAGATTAGGACTATCTGCTGTAGAAGGATTAAGAGACGGAAAATCAGGAGTAATGGTTGGTGTAATAAATGATGAAGTTACATTTACATCATTTGGTGATAGCATAACGAAGCAGAAACCATTAAATAAAGACCTTATCCGGATGGTAGAAATTTTAAGCATATAAATAGGTAGTATATAAAAAAGGGGCTGTTTATCAGCCCTTTTTTATTTTCTCTATTTCTTTATCAATTCTGTCTGTGATCGATTCAAAATCCTTCAGATCGATCCATTCAAAATCTTCTCTTTTAAACCACGTCAGTTGTCTTTTAGCATACCTGCGTGAGTTTCTTTTTAATAACCTAACTGCCTCGTCATAATCATACTCATTATCCAGGTAACTAATCACTTCCTGGTAACCAACAGTTTTTAATGGCTGCAGTTCTTTAAACTCATACAAAGATTCGGCCTCCTTAAATAATCCTTTTTCAATCATTTTATCCATTCGATGATTGATTCTCTGATATAGCCTATCCCTGTCAACATCAATAGCCATCTTTAGAACGTTTAAATCGCTTCTACCAGACGATCCCTTTCTAAAGGCTGAATACCTTTGACCTGAAGCTTCAATCACCTCCAGAGCTCTTATTAGCCTCCGAGGGTTATTTAAATCAACAACTTCATAATATTCCGGATCTGCAGATTTCAACTTCTCCTGTAAATGCTCTATACCCTCTGTTTCAAATTCTCGATTTAATTCCTCCCTGATTTCAGATGGGACTTCAGGAAATTCATCCAATCCATCGTAAAGTGCTTTCATATATAGGCCAGTACCCCCAACGACAAATATTATTTTCTCTTCTGAATTTTTAATTATATCCAGGGCTTCTCTTTCGAAATCCCCTGCATTCATCGGATTTTGAACACTTCTATCATCAACTAAAAAGTGCTTCACCTCGGACAATTCATCAGAAGATGGTTTTGCTGTACCAATAGTCATTTCCTGGTACATTTGTCTGGAATCAGCGCTGATCACAAAAGTCGAATACCTTTTTGCCAATGATATACCTAAACCGGTTTTCCCACTAGCTGTTGGTCCTCCAATAAAAACAATAAGTGGATTAGCCATTTTAGTTTTAAAAGTTTTCTAACTCTTCAATTTCTTCTCTGAAAGCTCCGCTTAATATAGGAAACCTGCACCATGTTTTTGGATCTACATTAAATTCATCCAGATGAAATGAAGGGGCGAACCTTTCTCTTTTCCATTGGTTGATCGACCAGAGCTTAAAAAATTTTATTATATAATTTTTTAAGGTTTCTTTTTCACAAAGATTTTCAAAATTCAGAGTTTTAAAAACTTCTACCGGAGATCTTCTATGGAAGATGGCTTCTCTTTCTATTTTACTCAGAATATGATAAGGCATCAGGTCGGATTCATCAGTCTGCTGTCTTTCCGAAGGTCTTAATTCAGCTGTCGGTGACAAGCTATTGACTCTATTTAATCCATAAAAGCCGCGTTCATTCTCTGCCCACTTTAGCCATTTTCGGATAAACGTTTTATCCACACCGGCAATTGGGGATATTCCCCCGGAGGTATCACCATCCATCGTTGCGTAACCCACATCACCTTCACTACGATTAGATGTGGCTAAAAGAAGTCCCTTTTTAACATTTGTCAATAACCAGATCATCGGTGCTCTTGATCTTGCCTGAATGTTCTGTAGAGGAATATCATGATCCTCCCAGGTTAGCTTCTCACCTGTTGTATTTTCATAAATTTTGGTATAATCATCTACTACATCATCAATACTCCACGAAAAGAAAGTAGCACCAACGGATTCGGCAATTTCCTTTGCAGCTAGAAAAGTTTCCTCAGATGAATTTTTTGTAGCCTGATATGCCGTATACAACATTTTTTTTGTGAGGTCTTCAACAGTATTATATCCGTGGTCAGGAATTCCTGATTTAGCTATGAATTCATTAATACCCAGGTCTTCTACACCCCTTCTAACCATTTCTGCTACCATTATGGCACAACATGCACTGTCGGCACCACCACTTAAAGACAGAACGAAGCTTTTACTATGGCTCTTTCTAAGATAATCGAATAATGCTAAGGCAATAGCTTTATCAAATTCAAGGTATTTGTCCTGGTCATCATAAGCTAATTCCTGTGGTACTTCTTCACCACTAAAATCAACATCTGCTGTTACAAGGTTTACCGACTGGAAAGAAAGCCTGCGATTTTTTTGAATAAGCTTTCCTTTTTGAGAGATGAACACTTCACCATCAAAGATCATCCGGCCAGTTTCATTCCCGAGTAGATTCGAATACAAATAAACACATTCAAATATTTCGGAACTATCAACAATAAGATGTTCTCTAAACCTGCTTTTCCCGAAGGCAAAATGTGAAGCGCTGGGATTAAGTATCAGATCTACACCTTTTTCTTTTAATCGATAGCCGGGTCGTTCTTCTCCCCTCCAGGCGTCCTCACAAATCTCAAATCCAATTTTGATGCCCTTGAAGTCTAAGGTAATATCTCCAATGGGATAGTTTTTGCCATTGAATTCGATGTAATTGATATACTCAGAAGACCATGGTGAAAACCACCTGGGTTCGTAATGGACGCCCTCATCTGCCAGGAATTGCTTACAATAGAAACCGAGAATTTCACCTTTGTAAATAGCTACTGCTGAGTTGTATGTTTTTCCTTCATATCTAACAGGCAAACCAACGATTGTGAAACAATCTTCCACCCAGGAAGCTATCTCTTCTAATTTATTAAAAGCTTTTTCGGGAAGCCATTCACTTAAAAAGAGATCTTCACATCCATACCCGGTTATGCAAAGTTCGGGAAGGCATAAAATATCTGCATTGGAATTTTTAGCTTGTAAAATAGCTTCTTTGATATTAGCCAGATTACTTTTCCATTCTAAGGGAGTTTGATTTAGTGCGGCACCTGCCAAACGCATTTTTTTCATATACTAAAGATATTAATCTTTCTTATCGAAGATACTATCTATAGCACGTTCTGCGGCAATTTGTTCAGCTTTTTTCTTACTATTACCAATACCTTCGCTAAGTTTATTGCCATCAACGATCAGTTCGGCCTTAAATTCCTTCAAATGTCCTTCAGTTTCAATTTCCTGTACGACAAAATCAATCGAGGCATTATTTTTTGTGACCACTCTATTACTCTAGATTTGAAATTGGTATTTTTCTTAATTAGCTTTTCTAAATCGTAATGAGGTATAATCAATCGTCTGATTATAAACTTTCGACATTTGTGATAGCCGTGATCTAAATAAACAGCACCGATCAGTGCTTCCAAAGAATTGCCAAAAACATATTTGTAATTATGTTTCTTTCCCCCGGGATTGTATTCTACAAAATTACTTACTCCGACCTTTTTAGCGAGCCTGTTTAGGCTTTCACGATTAACTATCCTGGAACGGATCTCAGTTAGAAAACCCTCATCTTTATAGGGATACTTATTGAATAGATATTCTCCAACGACCATTCCCAGGACTGCGTCGCCCAGAAATTCAAGTCGCTCATAGCTATCTCGCTTACCGGCTACATTAAATTGTGCTACAGAAGTATGTTGAGAGGCTAAGAAGTATAAGTGAATATTGACGGGTCTGAACCCGACAATATTCCTTACAGCTTCTGAAAGTTTTTTATTTTTACCTTTACGGTATTTGAATTTCGCAATGATGCGAGGAAGCAATCTCCACACTAATCAACCAGTTTTTTAAATATCACTGAAGTATTGTGTCCTCCAAAGCCAAAAGTGTTTGAAAGAGCAATATTTACTTCTTTTTCCTGTGCTTCGTTAAAGGTAAAATTCAAACGTCCGTCAATCTCTTCATCATCAGTGAAATGATTTATGGTCGGAGGAATAATCCCTTTATTTATCGCCATCAAACATGCGATAGATTCGATTGCACCGGCAGCACCCAGAAGGTGACCAGTCATCGATTTTGTAGATGAAATGTTAAGATTGTATGCATGATCGCCAAACACTTTTTGTATAGCTTTCACTTCACTCATATCTCCAAGAGGAGTAGAAGTACCATGCACATTAATGTATTGTACCTCTGAAGGATCGATCTCAGCATCTCTCAATGCATTGACCATAACATTGGTTGCTCCAAGTCCATCAGGGTGTGGGGCGGTAATATGATGAGCATCAGCGGACATACCTCCACCGATCACTTCTCCATAAATTTTCGCACCTCGTTTTTTTGCATGCTCATATTCTTCGAGAACCAGTGCGCCTGCACCTTCTCCAAGAACGAAACCATCTCTATCCTTATCAAACGGTCTTGATGCAGTCTCTGGTGAATCGTTACGCTCTGAAAGCGCTTTCATCGAGTTAAAACCACCCATACCTGGTTCGGTAACAGCAGCTTCAGACCCTCCAGTCATAATAATATCAGCATGTCCCAGCCTGATATAATTCATTGCATCAATAATGGCATTAGTAGACGATGCGCAGGCAGAAACCGTAGCAAAGTTAGGGCCTCTAAAGCCATATTTGATTGATATATAACCCGCTGAGATATCAGCGATCATTTTCGGAATAAAGAATGGATTGAATCTAGGTGTTCCATCACCATTGGCAAAAGACATTACCTCATCGGTAAAAGTCCTTAATCCACCAATTCCTGAACCCCAGATCACTCCGGCACGGTCAGAATCAAAATCTTTTAACTGACTATCGTTAAAAGCTTCTTCAGCCGTAACCATCGCGTACCACGTATATGGATCCATCTTTCTCGCTTCTTTACGATCCAGATGGTCATTTGGTTCGAAATTTTTGACTTCGCACGCAAATTTAGTTCTGAACTTCTCTGCGTCGAAGCGGGTTATAGGAGCAGCACCACTGACTCCCTTCGCTAATCCACCCCAGAATTCCCGGGCTGTATTACCGATAGGAGTCAGCGCGCCAATTCCTGTTACAACAACTCGTCTCGTATATTTCATATAATTAGAAATGAAATACGTTTAGATTAGATAAGATTTACTTAACGTTTTCCTCGAGGTAGCTGATTGCCTGACCTACAGTCTGAATGTTTTCAGCCTGGTCATCAGGAATAGAAATATTGAACTCTTTTTCAAATTCCATGATCAGTTCAACAGTGTCAAGGGAATCTGCTCCCAAGTCATTTGTAAAGCTTGCTTCAGGTGTTACCTCTGAATCTTCTACACCAAGCTTATCAACGATAATTGCTTTTACTTTTTGTGCTATTTCAGACATCGCTAAAAGTATTTAGTTAAAATCCACTGCAAAGAAATAGATTTAATGTTATAAAATCAAACAAATTCAATAAAGTTATTAATAAAAGCAATAACTGACTTATTTGATGTTATTTCTTAACTATTTCGCAATACAGTAACTAAAATATTCAAAAATAACTAAATTATCCTTCTTTAGATGTACTTTTTCTCAAGGCTGTTATTATGAGTCAGAAAATGCTTGTTAACATTGAAAATTAAACAGGAATGAAGAAAACCAAGCTTGAAAAAAGCTTAATTATTGATTTTAAGGCAGTTGGGATATCTTGTACTTTAAAAGCATACAAGTTAGCGTGGCTATTGAATAAACTTTTAAATATTCAATTAGTAAAAGAAAATGACTTTCAGCTTGAAAGCGGTAATGAAAATATTGAAATTTGTAATTATCTTTATGAAACACCTGCCGGATATCTAAAGTTAATAGAAAATAAAGCTGCCAATCATGAACGCGTTGGAAATCTGTTTTTAATTCCTGAATTAAAACAATTTGATTTCCTGTTTCTTATTAAAGAAAGTGATTCGTTTAATGCCGATGAAATAATTAATAAAATCAAGACCTTAAATGAAATAAACTTTATAACACCGATAAATTACACACAGATTAAGTCAAAAGAAAACCTATTATTTTAACTCATGTCAGACGAAATTAAGTTTAATAAAACTAAAATAATTGCTACTGTTGGTCCCGCCAGTAACAATAAGGATATGTTGAGGAAGCTTATAAAAGCAGGAGCAGATGTGTTCAGGCTTAACTTTTCTCATGGGACACATGATGATCATAGAAAAGTCATCCAATATGTTCGGGAGCTCAATGATGAACTCGATACTCACGTGGCTTTGCTTCAAGACCTTCAAGGACCCAAGATTCGAACCCAGGAAATTGAAAATGGCGAAGTAGTCATAAAGGAAGGTGATAAATTAACAATAACCACTGAGGATATTGTTGGTAATGCAGAGCGGATCGGAACCACCTATAAGGACATCGTAAATGATGTGAAAGCTGGAGAAATGATTCTCATAGACGATGGAAAAATCGAATTAAAGGTCGTTTCCACAAGTCCTACTGAAATTGTTACTGAAATAATCTATGGAGGACCATTAAAATCCAGAAAAGGAATCAACCTGCCTCAATCAGAGGTTTCTGCTCCTTCTTTAACCGAAAAAGACAAAAAAGATCTTGAATTCGGACTTGAGCAGGATGTTGATTGGATTGCTCTTTCATTCGTAAGAAAGGCAGATGATGTTCGGGATATTAAAGAAAAAATATCTGAAGCTGGTCGGTCTGCAAGAGTAATTGCGAAAATTGAAAAACCTCAGGCAGTAGCGAATATCGATGAGATAATTGAGGTTACTGACGCTATTATGGTTGCTCGTGGAGACCTTGGTGTTGAGGTAGTTATGGAAGAGGTTCCTACCATTCAGAAAAGCATTGTTCATAAATGTAATCTAATGGGAAAACCGGTGATCATTGCCACTCAAATGATGGAGAGTATGATCGAGAATCCTAGACCTACAAGGGCTGAAACAAATGACATTGCAAACGCAGTAATGGATGGAGCAGATACTATTATGCTTTCTGCCGAAAGTGCCGCTGGTAAATATCCAGTCGAATCAGTTACTAGTATGGCTAAGACAATTAGTATCGTTGAATCGAGAACTGAAAGTATTTATTTTCATCATACCAGTTACGTAAGAGATGAATCTCCAACTTTCGTAAGTGATAACCTCGTACTTGTTGCTTGTCGTCTTGCAAAAAGAACCGGGGCTAAAGCTATTTTTGGCATTACTAATTCAGGTTATACCGGCATCAGAGCTTCTTGCCACAGGCCTAAAGCCAGTATTTTCATCTTCACGAGTAATAAAAAATTATTGAATGTACTGAGCCTGGTTTGGGGTGTCAGAGGTGTTTATTACGATGGTGGCCCAACTACTGACGAAACTTTTGAAGATCAGAAAAAGATCATTGAAAAAATGGGTTATGTAGAAAAAGGAGATCTCATCGTTCAGATGGCTAGTATGCCTTTAGAAGATAAGAAAAGAACCAATACCCTGAAGATTGATATGATCTGATCAGGTATTGGGATATTAATAAATTTCTATGGAGCGGGCTCAATCATGAGTACCGCTTCTTCTTTATCTACCATTACTGCTCCAGCCGGACTCCCCTTAACCTTCCTGATATACTTTTTGGGAGTAACTATAACAGGACATAAAGTGTCATTTTTCCTCTTACTGTATTTAGCTGCCAATGCAGCTGCAAACTCAATAACTGTTTTGGGAATTTCTCTACCCGATTGATGCTTTATTAGTACATGTGAACCCGGCACATCCTTAGCATGCAACCATAGGTCTTCTTTATACCCATATTTCAAAGAAAGCTCATCATTCGAGGATGCATTTTTCCCTACCCATATCTGAAATCCATCTTTTTCATATGGTTTGTATGGCTTTATTATTTCAGTTTGCCTTCCTCTTGAATCGAGTCCAAGATTTTTAACAGTCTTTTTTAATGCTTTCAGATCATTTTCATTTTGAACAAACTTCTTAAGCGAATCTAATTCGTCAATTCTTTCGTTACTTTCTTCGATCTTCTCCAAAAGCATTTCTATTTCTTTTTCCTGGTTTTTTGCCTTTCTATAATAATTCTCAGCATTTTTCTGAGGAGAAAGTCCTTTCTTTAATGGAATCTCAACCATTTCATTATTATTGTAAAAGTCCTGAAGCTCTACCTTTTTAATACCCGGCGAAATATTATGCATGTTAGCCATTATAATATCCCCGAACTGTCTGAACCTGGCTTCACCTTCAAGATATTCAAGCCTTTTTTCAGACTTTTTAATATAAGATCTGGTTTGCTTAAGCCTTTTATCTATGTATGAATTAATCTTTTTCTTAAGCTCAGAAAGAGCAAAAATGCCTATAAAGGAATAAAATAATTTCGTTGATGCTTCAAGTGGATCCCTGGTAGAAAATTTTACATTATCATTTTCGTAATGCTTCGGATCTAACAAAGAAAGAATGTAATTTGATTTTTCAGGATCGAAAATTACAGAATATTCTTCAGCCTCCGAAAGTTCATCATGTAATGATAAGGCAATTTCGGCCTGGTCATTAATCTCTTCAATACCCTGAATTCTTTTTTTAAATACCTTTAATATATCCTTATCCCATAAAACGATCGGGGGCTTTCCGTCTTCTAACCTATCAATGATTCCTTCTGTACTCAAATCAAGCACAGTACCCAGATCAGCTAAACTTAAATCTTTATCTGCCTGCAGATCATTTCTAAATAGCGAAATCAACTCCTTTTCCTTATAAAGGATAATATTTGACCTGTTTCCGAATAATTTAAACAGCAAACGATAACCACCTGTAAAATCAATAGTAAAAGCCCTTTCGTTATTAATTTCAGAGACACCTTCTACTTGCTTATCGAGTAGTTCGGTAAATAATTCTACGGAATTTCGATTGGCTCGGCTTTGATTAGAATGAAAACTAAGAAATGAGTATTTAGGGTTAAAACTGGCCTTTATATAAAGTTCTGTAGATGAGTTAGCAAACCCGAAAATGACCTCATCCTTATTTTGTGAATAACATTCGGCCATATATAAATGTTCTTCGCTTCCTCTAAAATAGTTATCTAATTCATTTGCCTGGACTGAAATAAAATAGGCTGTTAAATGCATGATTACAATTGGATCTTAAGACCGTCGTATGCTAAAGATATGTTATCTGGAAGTTCTGCTTCTACAACCTTATGTTTACCCATTCGGTGACTAATATGGATCAGGTAAGCTTGCTCCGGATTTACTTTTTGAATCAATTCTACTGCCTCGTCTAATGTAAAATGAGATATATGCTTTTCTTTTTGAAGTGCATCAAGAACGAGTATTTTGGAACCTTTTACTTTTTCCAATTCCTCCTCTGAGATACTATTTGCATCAGTAATGTAGGTAAAATCTTTAATTCTGAAACCAAGGACAGGTAATTTGTAATGAAAAACCTCAACTGGAATAAATTCTACTCCCTGAACATTAAATGGCTTAGTCTCGATTTGATTTACTTCAAATCTGGGAGCTCCAGGATAGGTTATTTCACCAAATGCATAGTGAAATTCGTTTTCAAGCTGATTGATCACTCGTTGGGTAGCATATAAGGGCATATGCTTTTTAAGTCGAAAATTAAAGCTTCTGACATCATCCAGCCCTGCGACATGGTCTTTGTGTTCATGAGTAAAAATAACAGCATCAAGATCATGTATGCGTTCCCTGATCATTTGTTGTCGGAAATCAGGGCCAGTATCAATTACAAAACTCTTACCGTCTACTTCTACATGGATAGAGGTTCTTAATCGTTTATCACGAAAATCAATTGATCTGCATACCTCACATTCGCATCCTATAACCGGTACGCCCTGTGATGTTCCGGTGCCTAAAAAAGTTACCCTCAAAGCTTAAGTGAAGTTTGTGTGAGTTCTAAATAGAAATTTCGATTTTTATCACACAGGTCTTTAGTGTTTAAGTCTACCTGACCAAGAATCTCGATAAGGCAACTTACTTTTCCTTCTAGTGTATAGTATTTATTGACAATTACAACTTTGTTGTCATTTAGTATACAATAACCCGATTTAAAATTGCCTTTTTCATACCGAAGTATATAATCAGACTCGGCAAAAACATCTTCCAGCTTGTTTAAAAACGACTTAGTATACTTTACTTCCATATTATGAAGTGTATTTTTTAACTGCTTTGACTAATGTATCAAAATTGATTGGTTTTGGAATATAATCGTTTATTCCTACAGATGTAAAATCATCCATTGAATAATTCTTGGCATTACCTGTTATCGCAATGATCGGCGTATTTGCTTTTTCTTTTTCTTCCATTGATCTGATCTGCCTGGCACATTCCATTCCATCCATCTTTGGCATGTTGATATCCATTAGGATTACATCAAAATCAGTATCCTTTAGTGCTTTAATTACCTCTTCTCCATTTTTTGCAGAAGTGATCTTATAATTCTGAATTGTAAGTATTTTTTTAGTAAGATTTTGGATTACAGAACTATCTTCTGCGATCAAAACTTTTTTTGCTGATGACATCTCTTTTAGAGGTTTAATATACTCTGATAACTATTTCTGAATTCTCCAAATATAGATTTTAAATACGAAATATCCTCAATGAGACCTTCATAATTTTGTTGTTTAATGCGTGCTTCAATCGCTTCAGCAATTCCCGCAACCTTCTCAATTCCAAGGGTTCCGGCATTGCCCTTGATTGTGTGTAAACTTTTCTTGATTATGTCATAGTCACGATTCATCAATCCGAATTCGATTTCTCTGATCAGTTCTACTGTTTCGTTTTTAAAATCATTAAAAACCTGATCAATTAATTCCTTACCTCCGTATTTTTCAAGCTCCGCAACTGTTCTCTCATTTACAATTAGTCTGGCTCTTTGCTCTTCTATATCTTTTATTTCGTCCTGATCTCTTTTTAGATCGACTCCCATCAAGAACCTCACCTTATTTATCAGGTCCTTTGCTTTTATTGGTTTAGGAAGATAATCATCAAAACCACTTTGTAAAAATCGTTCTCTGTCATCCTGCATTGAATAAGCTGTCATGGCAACGACCGGAGTTTCATTTAACATATCTCTTTTTTTCAATTCCTGTAATGTTTCAATACCATCCATATCCGGCATTTGAATATCAAGGAAAAGAATATCATAATTGTCTTCAGTCAGGTATTCAATTGCTTTGAGCCCACTATCCCCCATTGTAATTTCACAACCTGATTTTTGAAGAATTTCTCCAGCCACCTGACGGTTAACCAGATTATCATCAATTAATAATATTTTAGGCGGATGCTCAAAATAGTTTTTTGATGAATATTCCTCCAGAGGCATTTCTTCAACCACTGGCGCCTCTGTTTCATTAGCCTGGAAAGTAAACCAGAACATAGAACCCATTCCTGGTGCGGATGAAACACCTATATCACCACCCATTAGTTTTGATAACCTTCTCGAAATCACTAGCCCTAGACCGGTTCCTCCATAATTTTTTGAAGTGCTGTTATCGAGTTGGTTAAATGATTTAAATAACTCATTGATCTGCTCCGGAGGAATACCTATACCGGAATCACATACTTCAACTCTGATTAAATGTTTGCCTTCGCTACTGAATTTTGACCTGATATTTAAATCAATCGCCCCATTTTTATTTGTGAATTTAATCGCATTACTGATGAGGTTTGACATGATTTGAAGTAACCTCGTTTCATCTGCCATAAGGTAGGAAGGAACTGATTTATGAAGATGATACTTGATTTTTATTCCCTTTTCTTCGGCTTTCTGTGAAAATAATGACTTTGATTTGTCTAAAAGATCTTCAATATTAACCGGAGATTTTTTAATCTGCATCTTCCCGGCTTCAATCTTCGAAAGATCGAGGATATCATTCAAAATATTCAGCAATGTACCGGATGATTTTTTAATGATTCCTATATATTTTTTTTGTTCTCCATCCAGATTGGTATCCGAAATCAGGTCAAGCATCCCGATTATACCATTCATAGGTGTCCTGATTTCGTGACTCATATTTGCAAGAAATTGTTCCTTTACCTTTAAAGATTTTTCAGCAATTTCTTTGGCATTCATTAAATCGATATTGGCTCTTTTTAATTGAGTAATATCTCTTGCCACACCTTCAATTTGCTCGGGTTTACCTAAATCATTATATAAAAACCTGATATTGCACAGGCATTGAAGGATTGTTCCGTTTCTTCTAATAATACTGACTTCGAAATCTCTCACTCTTTGATGCTGAATCAGTCTTCTTATCAGATCTTTAGTTTTAGGATTAAAAAGATAAAAATCAGATATATTCTTTCCGGCAAGCTCATCAGGCGAATATCCTGTATGTTCTTCGACAGAGGGACTTAACATAGTTAGCGTCCCATCTAGTTCACATCTAAAATATATATCTTGAAAATATTCAAAGATCTTACGGAACTTTTCTTCACTAAGCCTTAATGCTTCGCGAGCATGGATTTGATCTTCGATATTTTCACCAATAATTGTTATTGATTCGACATCCTCTTCCTCGTTATAAAATAGCATTGACCTGAATTTCACAGGCATAATCGAACCATTCCTCCGTTTTACCTGGAGGTGAAATCCTTGTTGGACCATTCGGCCTTTAAAAATCTGATCAAATATTAGTCTCAGATCATCTCGATGAGAATCCGTAACAAATATATCAAATGCATCTTTTCCAATAAGATCTCCTTTTCTATATCCAAGCTCATTACAGGTGTTATTGTTAACATGCTGGATAGTTCCTCCAAGACCAATAGTAATAGTCATGAGATCAGCATTATTCAACAAACCAGTAAGTTCCTCTCTCCTTTTTTTTGTTTCACGCTGAGCGTGTAATTTCTTATTTTCAGGAGAATTAGCTTCTTCAAGCTTCAGGATCTTTGAGATCAATTGTTGTTTTGTATAATTTTGATAATCCTCTGCCATTATTTTATCTAAAATACTGCATAAATTAACAACATAAAAATGCAATATTGTATTCTAAAAGTTAGATTACTTTTTTATTAATTGAATAAACTTTTAATGCGGCTGTATATAAGTCTAATTTTATTTATTGTTTCATTTGCCTTAAAGGCGCAAAAAGATACTACCAGTGTCACATTGGATGAATCACTCAATGATAGTACTGTGACGATTGGCAAAGTATTTATTGTAGGAAACAAAAAAACTAAAGACATAATTATACTTCGTGAAATGCAGCTTCAACCCGGTAAAACCATTGAAGTGGCTAAATTAAAAGACCTCCTTACGAGGGATAGAAATAACATTTTTAATACCAGCTTATTCGTGACAGTTGAGCTCAGAATTATTCCTGCAAGCCAGGGTGAAATAGATATTCTGGTACAATTAAAAGAAAGATGGTATACCTTCCCGACAATAGTATTTGAACTAGCAGATAGAAATTTTAGTGAGTGGTGGATTAATCAGGGCAAATCGCTGGATCGTGTTAACTACGGAGTCAGGCTTTACCAATACAATCTCAGAGGAATGGATGAAACACTAAACCTGGGATTACAATTTGGTTATACCAGGGAGTTTTTAGTTAGCTATAACATACCTTATATAAATAAAGGGTTAAAAACAGGACTTGAAACAGTAATATTTTTTAATGATAACAGAAATATCCCATTCGAAACCCGAAATAATAGACAACAATTTCTGGATTCAGAATTCAAAATCAGAAGGGAATTTAGAATTTCAGAAACACTTAGAATAAGAGAATCAATTCAAAATACTCATAGCTTCAGACTGGCTTATCAAAATATTAAAATTGACGATACTGTAGCCCTCGAAAACCCGGATTACTTTCTGGATGGAGATACCGAAAAGCAATTTTTTTCATTGAGTTATCAATTCACGCGAGATCTTAGAGATGTTACTGCTTATCCCCTCAGAGGTTTTCTGTTAAGTGGTAGTGTAAATCAATCTGGGGCGGGTATTTTATCCGGGTCATTTCAAACCTCCCTGCAAGCAGAATATGCAAAATATCTCGATTTAGGTAAGGGGTATTATTTTAGTAATAGAATTAGCGGAAAAGCTTCATTCCCTCCGAAGCAGCCCTATTTTGTTTTTCGAGGTTTGGGTTACAGCAAAGAAATTATTCGTGGTTTTGAATTGAATGTCATCGATGGTCAACACTTTCTGCTTAATAAGTCTACCTTTAAAAAAGAACTGTTCAGCAATTTATTTAAGTTAGGAAAATGGATGCCAATTGAACAATTCAGAACGGTCCCTGTAGCTTTATATGTTAAATCTTATTTCGATATTGGCTATGTCGATAACAATATTAATTACGGACCAGACAATGATCTTGTCAACCAAATCAATTTTGGGTATGGTATGGGATTTGACCTGGTGACTTATTACGATTTTGTTATGAGGTTTGAATATTCGTTCAATTCAGTTGGACAAAGCAGATTTTTCTTTAACATTAAAACCGCCTTATAGATTAGTAATCTTCTTTATCAAGTTTCGACTTTCTGCCTTTTTTATCATAATAATACCAGTCTCCTACTCTAACCCCATCCTCATACATTCCCTCAAATTCTAATCTTCCCTTATTAGTATAAAAAAGCCAATTCCCTTCCTCTTTGCCATTTTCATAATACCCCTCCTGTATTAATACTCCCTTTTCGTTATATACTTTCCATGGCCCATCAGGGAGACCATTTTCATAATAGACAACTCTTTCCATTTTACTGTTTGGATGAAAATGTTCCCACTTCCCAGTGTAAAGACCACGATCATAATCACCAGTTTTATCAATTAATCCATTAGGATGAAAATATTTAGCATTTCCATGTAGCAATCCGTTTTTCCACATTTCTTGTCCTTTGATAGTGCCATCAGGATATAAATAAGTTGCAAACCCATGAAGGTCACCTTTTTTAAAATGTTCCACAGCAGATTTATTTCCATTTTTATAATAGGTTACTATTTTCCTGCCTCCATCTTCAAGCAAATAGGAAATACTTCTTACGTGTTCAGCATCATAAAAGGTAGTATCCTGAGCAAAACAATAGTAAACGTTTAATATAAAAAATAATACTACAAGCTTTTTAATATATCCGAGTACGTTCATATATTTGAGAATCTTTCAATACTAATCAACTATGAAAATGCTAAGACTCATCCTGTTTGTCTTGGCGATGCATACCATTATCGGGCAAAATTTATCTCCGGTGAGCGATCTCTCCGGATTAGGGTCTGCAGGTATCGCATCCGACCAGGAAATAACTTTTTTCGACAATCCGGTAGCTATGTTAAGTTATAAAAAAACTACCATTGAAGCTGGTTGTTATATTCCTTTTAATCAGCCAATAATCGGTTTATATACAACAGCAATAACAATACCAGGTCAAAATTATTCTTTAGGTGCGGGTTTCAGCCATTTTGGTGGCGAAAACTTGTACTCAAACCAGGTAATTTTACAAGGTGCAATAAAAAAAGAAAATTTCTCTTTTGGTTCTTCTATTCGAATCGATCAACTAACAATGTCCGAGATCAGATCACACCTTACCTATTCAATAGATGTATCAGGAAAATTTCACCTATCAGATAATTCTTTGATTGCTGCATCTGTCAGGAATTTGACTCACAGCACCTGGAATAATGAACGCGAGACACCAAATTATTATGAATACAGGTTTGGATTTGGTCATAAAATAACCAACAATCTAATATTAATGAGTGCTATCAGATCATCATTAGAAGATGAACTTAACGGCTCAATAGCAATTTCAAACCTGGTAAAAGAATCTCTAAGATTTGATTTTGGGACAAATTTTAGTCCATCAGGTTTAAATGGCGGAATACATTTGATTCTACAAAAAGTTACTCTCCATTACAGCTCCCGATGGATTCCTGATTTCCCTTTAAGTCATTGCTTTGACCTGAAATTCAAATTATAATGAGATTTTTTTGTATAATTATCCTGATTTCAGGTGTCAATTTAATTAGCCTGGCACAAGAAACAGATATAGAATCGATAATATGGTTTTACCAAAACCAAAACCCGGATGTACAATTTGATACCGAAGACCTGGCACAGCTTTTAAATGATTTAAAGAAGCACCCAATCGATATAAATAATGCTTCCAAAGAAGAACTTTCAAGAATCCCCTTCTTAACTCTAAATGAAATAATCGCAATAAAAAATCACATTGAAAAGTTCGGATACATTTATCTGGTTGAAGAATTATATATGATCGAAGGCATATCTAAAGAGAAAATTAAATTTCTAGAACAGCTTATCCATATTAATTCAACCCAAACTGTAAAATCAGATTTTTCTATCACAACACGTTCGGCCTATGATGCCAAATACAATGACTTCAAAACTAGAATAGATGTAGATTATCACAGAAAAAACTATTCAATCAATTTAAAAATTGAGAAGGATGCCAATGAGCAATTTTTTGTTAAAGGAAAAGACAAACTCATCTATCCTGAATATTTTGGGGGAAACATTCAATTAAACAAAAGTAAAACCACTATTATTCTTGGCGATTTTAAGCCCGGTTTTGGTCAGGGAACCAGATTTAACAATGCTTTTTTTTCCAGTTTAGGATCCTTCCCTATTCATAATCAGATTAGAGTTCAACGCGATATTCGTTCGTATGGAGGATTTGATGAATTTCATTTCCTTCGTGGAATAGCCATCAGCAGTGAAATAAGATCTGGATTGACTCTTACAGGTTTTCTTTCATACAAAAGTGTTGATGCCAGGATAGTTAATGATACAATTGTTACTCTTTACAAGTCCGGCATCCATCGATCAGAAACAGAAAGACTAAATAGAAATACTGCAAAACTCCTTAATGGTGGAATAATTTTGAGAAGGAGCCTCGGGGAGAAAGGTTATATTTCATTTATTTCAGACTTCAATAAGTGGTCTAACATTTTCAATGCAAGTAATTCGATAAATACCCCATTTATATCACAAATTCATTTTGGCATTGCTCATCAGTTTACATATAAAAATAAAACTATTTTTGGGGAGATAAGCTATTTACCCTTTCAACAAAGCTTTTCACTTAACCAGGGTCTTCTAATTGCCATAAATAAGTCATGGGATTATTTAATGCAGTTACGATATACAACGCCTTACTATTTTTCAATTTTCGGAAGTGGAATTGGTGCCAGAACAAATCCTGCCGGAGAAAAAGGGGTATATCAAGCCTTAACATTCAGGAAAAATAAGAGACTTTCAGCGATTTTATATTTTGACATTCACAAACTTAAAATTATATCAAGGTTTCTGCCCCTACCCGGATTAAATGAGGAATTAGGAACTAAAATTCTTTTAAAAAAATCTCCATTTTCATCACTACAATTAATTACTGCTTATGAAAGTCAGCATAGACCTGATAAATCCAGAGATAAAAAAAACCGGTACAGAATCAGAGAATTAAATTTCAAATCAGCTTTGAAAGGAAGGATGAAAATCAATGAGAATTTAAGATGGGACATTCAGTTTCAATACAGGAAATCAACCAACTTAGAAAGCAGCTATTCATATGGATATTCACAAAGAGTATTTTTTAAAAAAAATCGATTATCAGCAACCTTAGGAACTTCTCTGGGAATATCAAAAAATAACCAAGGGGTATATTTTTATGAAAATGGATTTTATAATTCATTCCCTTATGTAAACCTTGGGACGGGAAAAACCTCAAGACACTTCCTGACATTCAGGTACAAATTACAAAACTTCATTTTTGGAGGAAAACTTAGTAGTTATAAAAATTTCGAAAGATCACCCCTCGATAAATCTCAGAAATTCAGGGAGTTTGAATTACTAATAAGTTATCAAACTAAATAATTCTTTAGATTTACCATTGAAAAAATTAAATTGCACGCCAAGAAACCAATAAAACCATGGCTTATAATTTACTAAAAGGAAAAAAAGGTATAATTACAGGAGCATTAGATGAAAATTCAATTGCGTGGAAAGTTGCTGAAAGAGCAAAAGAAGAGGGCGCTGAATTTACATTAACCAATGCACCTATTGCAATGCGAATGGGTAAAATCAATGAATTAGCTGAAAAAACTAATTCTGAGGTAATCCCTGCAGACGCTACCAGTCTTGAAGATATTGAAAATCTTTATAAAAAGTCTGAAGAGATCTTGGGTGGTAAAGTTGATTTCATTCTTCATTCAATCGGAATGTCTCCAAACGTGAGAAAAGGTAGAGATTACGGAGATCTCAACTACGACTGGATGGTGAAATCACTTGATGTTTCTGCGATTTCATTTCATAAAATGCTTCAGGTTGCTGAAAAAATGGACTTCATAAATGAAGGAGGTTCAGTTTTAGGTCTTTCATATATCGCAGCTCAACGTACATTCCCGGATTACAGTGATATGGCCCAGGCTAAATCACTATTGGAAAGTATCGCAAGAAGTTATGGAGAGCGATATGGCAGGCTTAAAAAAGTGAGAGTAAATACAATTTCTCAATCTCCGACAATGACTACTGCCGGAACAGGTGTAGGAGGCTTTGATACTTTCTTTGATTTTGCCGATAAAATATCTCCTTTAGGGAATGCTGATGCAACAAGTTGTGCAGATTACTGCATTTTAATGTTTTCTGAATTGAGCAGAATGGTTACGATGCAAAACTTGTATCACGATGGAGGATTTAGTACAAGCGGCATAACACAAAAAGTGATAGACCACTGGGAAAAATAATTTAACTAAAAGCTGTCTTAAAGGCAGCTTTTTTTATTTTAGCCCTCAATTAAATTAGCAATCGATCTATGATCAGTTTTCCAAATGCAAAAATCAACCTCGGCCTTTATATAACCGAAAAAAGAAAGGATGGATTTCATAATATAGAGAGTGTTTTCTATCCAATTCCTTTTAATGATATTCTGGAAATAAACTTTGCCTCTAAAACTTCATTTGAAACAACCGGACTTAAAATTCCCGGTAAAAAAGATGATAACTTAATTTTAAAAGCTTATAAAGCACTTAGAAAAGATTTTAATATTGATCCTGTACAGATAAACCTACACAAGCAAATACCAATGGGAGCGGGTCTTGGAGGCGGCTCTGCAGATGGAGCATTTGCAATCAAACAACTTAACGATCTATTTGGGTTATATCTCGAAGATGAATTATTAAAAATTTATGCTTCAGATCTCGGCAGTGATTGTCCTTTTTTTATAAAGAATGAACCCTCATATGTAACAGGAAGAGGAGAAGAATTAGAGGAAATTGATTTATCATTAAATGGATATTATTTCCTTTTATTAAATCCCGGCATTCATATAAGCACTCCAAAGGCCTATAGCATGATCAAACCCAATATGATAGATTTTTCTTTGGTAGAACTGATTAACTCCGGGCCTTCAAACTGGAAAGGTAATCTTAAAAATGATTTCCAGGATCCAATAATTAAAGAACATTCATTGATTGGAGAAATCATAGGTGATCTATATACACAGGGTGCTGTATATGCCTCAATGACTGGATCAGGCAGTAGTGTCTATGGAATATTTAAAGAGGAACAAAATGAAATCGGAAACCTTAAAGACTTTCTTGTGTGGAAAGGAAAATTATAGTCCTGCATAAAATACAGGACTATAATAAACTTTTATTCATGATAAAATCTCTCATGTACAATTTGGTCTCCCTCCCACTGTTGTACGGCAACCTGTTCCATTTTTACTCTTTGATCACCTTTAAAAGTAACATCCATCCATGACTGGACCATAGTTACTTTTTCGTCCTCATTAGAAGTAATATTGTTTACTCCTGCTCCGTGAAAATCTTTTATGCTTTCGAGGAAGTTTTTTTCATATTCCCTATTAGCTTCTTTACCCTTTCTAGGGTCTTCACTGTTTTCCTGCATTACGATGTTTTCACTGTAATACTTTTCGAAGGCATCCATTAGCTTACCTCCATTAATCATTTCGTAAAGATCGGTAGCTTTTTCTAAATATGTCATGTCTTAATATCTTTAGTTTATATTTGTTTAAACAAATATTAAACAATAAAGTTTCACTTAAGTGGCTTTATTTTTTTATTTTGCCATCCGTCTTTTATGTAATCGTTGAAATAGTGGATAAGAAAATACCGCAGCAAGGATAATTACTGCTCCAAGATAAAATTGAGGGGTCATCTTTTCATCTTCTGGAAATAAGGCTACAGCCATTAAAATTCCATAAATTGGTTCCATATTAATTGCCAGATTAACGCTAAATGCAGAGACTCTTCGCATAATTTCCACTGATGCCGAAAAAGCGTAAACTGTGCATACACCAGCCAAAATCAATAAGTACAAAAAGTCCATTCCTGTCAGGCCAAGTTGTAAAGGAGTCCCTCCTGTGAACCATAATTGATACAAAGGAAAAAATAATGCAATTGATATTGTCGCCCCGGTCATCTCATAAAAAGTAATGGCATAAGGGTCATATTTCCTGGTAAAACGGCTATTTATTATTGAAAAAGATGATGCCAGGAAAGCAGAAAGAAGCGCCATAATAACCCCGATAATATTTTCGAGTTGGAGGGAGAAAATAATAGCAAGACCGATAATCACCACTGTACCAAGAAGGACTTCATACCATAAAATTCTTCTACCGAGTACTATAGGCTCCAATATAGAAGTCCATAAGCTTGCTGTTGCCATTCCTGTTAAAGCAATAGAAGCATTACTTACTTTGATAGAACCAAAGAACATGATCCAGTGTGCCCCAATAATCAGACCGGTACCCAAAAGTCTCCATATATCTTTGCCGGGCACTCCAATTTTAATTTTCTTAAATCTTAATAAGAAATAAATAATAATTGCAGCAAAAAAAGTACGATAGAACACCATCTCCACTGCAGGAATAGAGATTAGTTTACCTAAAATCGCGGTAAATCCCCATGCAAAAACAATCAGGTGCAGTTTTAAGAAATCTTTTCCAGGCATTTATTTAGGAGCTTTCAGATATAGGTATACACCAATAGCAGTAAAGATAATATTAGGAGTCCACATAGGAAGTAGCAAATAATCACCATTATTCTGAGCAAATGACCGGGACATAATAAATAGAATTATGTACACAAAGGCTAAAAGGAATCCAAGTGCGATCTGAAAACTTGATCCTCCCCTTGTTTTTCTAGAGGACACAATCACCCCGATAAATGTCAGTAGAATAACTGTAAACGGAGACATATACCTGACATATAATTCAATCAGGTAGATATTCTTATCATCTGACCCTCGCAATTCAAGTAAAGCAATATATTCTCTTAGCTGAGGAATCGTGAAAGTCTCATTTCGATCTTCATTACTTTCAAAATCTTTTGGTGTTAAAGCAAAAGTGGTATCTATCTTCTCCCCTTTATCTATTTGGACTTCTCCATCAAGAATTTTCCTTAAAACATATTCATCAGTCCTCCAGAATCCATTGCCAAGTGAATCCTCAGTCCAGGTTAATTTATTTGAATATAGTTTTTCTTTAAGGTTTCCCTTCTCATCAAATTTTTCAAGAGTGAATTTATACCCTGTTTTACTTTGAATTCGGTAGGATTCGAGATAGAAATATACGTTGGGTTGTATTTGAATATGAATATTCCTGTCGTTATTATATTGAGGTCCATGAAAATAGGCACTTTCAAAATCGATCCTGTCCCTGTTTGAGTTAGGGGTAATCCAACCCACTAATACGAAGTTGATAATAGCAAGTACTAAAGCTCCATAAAGATAAGGCCTCATTACTCTTTGATAACTCATTCCTGAGCTCAGCATTGCCACTATTTCCGTATTACCGGCAAGTCTTGCAGTAACAAAAACAACAGCAATAAAAACGATGATAGGCATCAGGTAAGTCATCAGATAGGCACTGAAATCAAAATAGTATAATACTGTATCAATAACACCTACTCCATGCTGTAAAAGATCGTCGATTCTGTCCGTCAAATTAATGATTACAATGATCGGAATCAGGACCAGTACAGTAAATGTAAAAGCACCCAGAAACTTAAAAAATATATACCTATCTAGTATCTTCATGAATTAAAGTCTTTCCGACAATTTTAGTGCCATTTCGTTTTTCCATGAGTTAAAATCTCCTGCCATTATATGATCTCTGGCTTGATTAACTAACCACAAATAAAACGTTAAATTATGGACACTTGCAATTTGGGCTCCTAAAATTTCATTTGTATGAATAAGATGTCTTAAATATGCCTTCGTATAAAAAGTACTTGCATAGCCTCCGATCTCCGGATCAATAGGAGTGAAATCTTTTTGCCATTTTTTATTTTTAATATTAATCACCCCTTCACTTGTAAACAATATTCCATGTCTTGCATTTCGGGTAGGCATCACACAATCGAACATATCAACTCCCCTGGCAATTCCTTCAAGAATATTGGCAGGAGTTCCTACTCCCATTAAATATCGTGGCTTATCTTCCGGAAGAATCTCACAGACCAATTCAGTCATGTCGTACATCATTTCATGAGGTTCACCAACAGATAATCCACCAATTGCGTTTCCTTCTCTTTCGTGGGAGGCAATTTCTTCAGCAGATTGCTTCCTGAGATCTTCATAAACACTACCTTGCACAATAGGAAAAAGAGATTGAGAATAACCATATTTACCTTCGGTTTCATCAACTCTTTTAATACATCTCTTCAACCATCTGTGAGTCATATGCATTGATTTCTTTGCATAATCATAATCACACGGATAAGGAGTACATTCATCAAATGCCATTATTATATCCGCACCAATAGTTCTTTGGATGTCCATTACATTTTCAGCAGTAAAAAAATGTTTGCTCCCGTCGATGTGAGAGCGAAACTCAACACCTTCTTCTTTAATTTTCCTGGTATTTGATAAAGAATATACCTGGTATCCCCCACTATCAGTTAAGATCGGCTTTTCCCATCCATTAAATTTATGAATACCACCGGCATTCTCCAGTACATCCAGTCCCGGACGCAAATACAAATGATACGTATTCCCAAGGATAATCTTAGCCTGAATATCATCTTCAAGTTCTCGTTGGTGAACAGCTTTAACTGTACCAGCAGTTCCGACAGGCATGAAAATAGGAGTCGGTATTTCTCCATGATCTGTTTTTAAAACGCCTGCTCTTGCCGATGAATTTGAGTCTTTGCCGGTTATTTTAAATTCCATAATTCAATTCTGATCAAAGTTGCAAAAATAGTTCAAGATGTTCGAAAACCCATATATTTATTTTAACGATGATCAAAAACAGAAAAAATGTGGTTAAACAGATATTGAAGTCATATTTTTAGCCTTAATGAATGCGACTGAGGTTATAATTGTATTAGTTTATTCTATTAGTTCAGTAATACTAATATGGTTTTACCTCTATTACTTTGAGGCTGTGAGGGAAGGGAAACCAAAAATATCTAACGAAGGCCTTCCTCCACTTTCTGTCATAGTTGCTGCACACGATGAACAAGAAAATCTTAAAAAATTAATTCCTTCAATCTTAAAGCAAGATTATCCGGAATTTGAACTGATTATTGTTAATGACAGATCAAAGGATCAAACCAAATCGATTCTTGAAAATTATAGAAATGACACAAGAATTAGCTTCATAAATATAGACACTCCTTTTCCTGATAGAGATCCTAAAAAAAATGCTCTCTTACAAGGAATAGAAAATGCAAAATACGAACATTTGATATTCACAGATGCAGATTGCAGGCCTGTATCTGATAATTGGCTTAGTAGTTATGGCCAAATATACTCAGGATCACCGAATACAGAAGTAATCATTGGTTATTCGCCACATTTCCCTACCCCTGGCATCCTTGGTAAGTTCATTGAATTTGAAACTACAACCACTCTTTTAGTATACATGGGTAAGGCTATAAAAGGAAAACCTTATATGGCTGTTGGCAGAAATATGTCATATACTAAAAGTTTTTTTAAACAATCGGGTGGGTTTTCATCGTTTATTAATGTGACGGGAGGTGATGATGATATAATTATCAATCGCTACGCAAAAAGAAACCACACGAAAGTTAATACTTCACCGGAATCAGCAGTATTTACCTTTGCAAAGAAAGATCTGAAAGCATATATAAGGCAGAAAAAAAGGCACCTTTCCGTTGGAAAAAGATACAATTTGGCAGACAAACTGTTTTCGGCATCATATTGGATGTCTTTAATTGTCCAGTATGGAAGCTTAATTAGTTTAATTTGGTTTCCGAAACTGATCATACCGCTTTTAAGCTTATTACTTATAAGGCTATTTACTGGTATGATAGTATACAAAAGGGCAAAAAAAAGGTTAAATTTACCATTAACCACTGTCATGTTGTCAGTACTGGAAATTTTGTATATATTCTATGTAGTTTCCCTTGGAACTGCATCATTATACTCGAAAACTACTAAATGGAATTAAAAAGACAATTTTCAAAAAAGGCACTTGAAGACTTCCGGTTGATTGATGAAGCAGTCGACAAAGGAAATCAACAGGCTTATGCTGATTTGATGAAAAGGTATAAAAATCCCGTCTATCACATGATCCTGAAAATGGTGCGAAATGTCGATGATGCAGAAGATTTAACAATTGAAGCATTTGCTAAAGCATTTAAAAACCTACACAGATTTAAAAAAGACTATACTTTTAGTACCTGGTTATTCAGGATTGCTACAAATAATGCTATTGATTTTATCCGTAAAAAGAAACTGGAAACCTACAGTCTTCAGACCGGATATACAGATGATGATGGTGAAGCAGTTCAGATTGATGTCAAGGACAAAAACCTTGACCCGATGGAAGAGGCTATAAAAAGTCAAAAAATTGAATTGGTCAGATTATTTGTAGATAAACTACCTACTAAATACAAGCGCCTTGTAAAACTTAGATATTTCAAAGAGTATTCTTATGAAGAAATAGCTAAGGAACTTGATGCTCCCCTTGGTACAGTGAAAGCACAGCTTCACAGAGCCAGAGAATTAATGTATGACCTGGTAAAAAACAAAAAAGAACACATTTAATTCCCATGCCGGATCTTTCTTTAATAAAAAAATACTTTCCCGATATCACGGAAAAGCAGGAAAATCAATTTTTAAAAGCATTAGAAACTTATCGGGAATGGAACGAAAAGATTAATGTTGTATCCAGAAAAGATATAGAAAATCTTGAGGAAAAGCATTTTCTCCATTCATTGGCTATAGCAAAAATTATAAGTTTTAATGATGGATCCAAGGTGATGGATGTAGGAACAGGTGGTGGCTTTCCGGGAATCCCGTTAGCAATTTTATTTCCAAATGTTCAATTCCACCTGGTTGATAGCATCGCCAAGAAAATCAGAGTCGTAGAAGAAGTTTCTAAAGCATGCGGACTTAAAAATGTGACTTATCAGCAAGCCAGGGCTGAAAAAGTAAAAGGGAAATATGATTATGTTATCAGCCGTGCTGTAACACGAATGAAACCATTCTATTCCTGGGTAAAAAATAAAATAGAACCAGGTCCACATAGAGATGTAGACCATGGTATCATATATCTTAAAGGTGGTGATATTTCTGAAGAAATGGATGAACTGAACCGCTCATACCAGATTTTTGATATCAATAAATGGTATAAAGAAGATTTTTTTGAAACCAAAAAAATCGTTCACGTTCCATTTTGATCATTGCTCAATCAACCACGCTTTTCCTTCCTCAATTGTATCAAAGAGTTTCATTTTCCTTCCTGTAAAAGTAATTATGCTGTTTACCATTAACGAGGTAAGTGAACTTAACCCACAAACAGCGGTAGCTTTAACATAGGGATTGTTCTTTTTACTACCTCTTTGATTTTGCTGATAAGGTCTTTATTAAATCTTGCATCCTTAGCGTCTACCAGTGACAATGCACCTTTTTCACCAAGAGTCGGCACTAAAACTGTCGTTCTTTCAAAAGCAGGTATTGCATCTTCTGGTCGCGCACCGGCAATATCCGTAAAAACTATTTTTCTCCCCTGGTAGTCGATTATCTCACACGTTGGCCTTGTTCCTACTGTCATTGTACTTGTTTCCATTGGTTGTGTTGTGTTAATAAATATCCCCAAAACCCCTAATAAAATAATTAGTTCAATTAAAGTCAAAAGTAAACTTCAATATTTTATATTAAAATTCACATTTTACTTACAGCAAGCTCTAATTAATTGATTATTTGAAAGTTACCGTGATCCTATTTCTCTACTTAAAATTCGATTAAAACTCACAAAAATTTCATTTCCTTCAATGCTAAAAAAGTTTATCTTTGAAGTTAAATCTTTACCCTGACTAACCCGAATATGTATTTAATATTTGATACAGAGACTACTGGTTTACCAAAGAACTGGAATGCCCCGATTACAGACCTGGAAAATTGGCCCAGGCTGGTTCAGTTGGCCTGGCAACTTCATGATGCCAGTGGAAAATTAATCAACAGTGGTAATTTCATTGTCAAACCGGAAGGGTTTACCATCCCGTTCAACTCTACTAAAGTACACGGAATTACAACCGAGCGAGCGATAGAGGAAGGTAGTGATCTTGAAGAAGTACTAAATATTTTCGGGGAAGACATTAAGAGAGCTACCCATGTGGTAGGACATAATATTGGATTCGATATCAATATTATGGGAGCTGAATACCTTCGGAAAGAAGTTGAAACAACACTTCTCGAATTACAACCTATCGATACGAAAGACGAAGGAACTGATTTTTGTGCCATTCCCGGGGGCAAAGGAGGAAAATATAAATGGCCTACACTTACAGAATTACATCAAAAGCTCTTTGGTGTTGCATTTGACGATGCTCATGATGCAGCATATGATGTAGATGCAACCGCTAAATGTTTTTTCGGACTTATAAAAGAAAATGTTGTTGACACGCTGGAGGGCCTCGACCCTGACCAGGTAAATTACGAGCCTCCTGAACTGGAAGCAGCCAATTTTGAACATCTAAAGAAAGAAACAGGTGGTGCCGAAACACCTGAAATTTCTAAAGAGGAAAAAGAAGAAGCTCTTGAGCAACTTGAGGATGTTCCTTTTGTACATCTTCATTGTCATTCACAATATTCTATTCTCCAGGCGACTTCTGAAATTGGAGAAATGGTTTCCATTGCCAAAGAAAATGGGATGCCGGGTATAGCACTGACTGATCATGGTAATATGATGGCTGCATTCCATTTCGTTCGTGCAGCCATTAAAGCAGAGATAAAGCCGATTGTTGGTTGTGAATTTTATGTCTGTACTGATCGTATGGACAAGTCCAGGATGGATAATGGCTACCAAACTGTACTGATAGCAAAAAACAAGGATGGTTATCATAACCTAGCAAAGCTTGCTTCGGCTGCCTATATGGATGGATTTTATTATGTACCCAGAATTGACAAAGAAATCCTTAAAGAGCATAAAGACCAGGTAATTGCCACTACAGGAGGTCTATGGGGTGAAATTCCTTTTAAAATACTTAATGAGGGTGAAGAGGCTGCAGAAGAAGCTTTTAAATGGTGGCACGATCTCTTTGGAGAGGACTTTTATGTCGAATTGAACCGCCATGGACTTGAAGAAGAAAATGTTGTAAATGAGGTATTAATACGATTTGCCAATAAATATGGCGTAAAATATTTTGCAGCAAATAACTCCTATTATTCCAAAAAAGCAGACGCCAAAGCTCACGATATTTTACTTTGTGTAAAAGACGGCGAAACACAAAGCAAACCAAAAAAATATATAGGAAAAAGAGGTAGAGAATTTAGATTTGGCTTCCCTAATGATGAGTTTTACATTAAGACTCCGGACGAAATCAAGGCCTTATTTGCTGATATTCCTGAGGCAGTAAGTAATACTTATGAGATCTATCAAAAGATCGAGCAGTTTGAACTTGCCCGTGATGTACTTCTTCCTGCCTTTGAAATTCCGGATGAATTTAAAGATCCAGCAGACAACGAAGATCCTACATTAAAAAATGGCGAGAACAACTTCCTGAGACATCTTACCTATGAAGGTGCCAAGAAAAGATATGGGGTGATAACCGAAGAAATCCAGGAAAGACTGGATTTTGAACTTGAAGTAATCAGGAACACAGGTTATCCGGGCTACTTCCTGATCGTACAGGATTTCACTACAGCAGCACGGGAAATGGGCGTATCAGTTGGTCCCGGAAGGGGTTCAGCTGCAGGTTCGGCAGTGGCCTATTGTATAGGAATTACAAATGTCGATCCGATTGAATACGATCTTCTATTTGAGCGTTTCCTGAATCCTGATCGGGTATCAATGCCCGATATTGATATTGACTTTGATGATGAAGGACGTGGCCGGGTTATTGACTATGTAATTGAAAAATATGGTAAAAACCAGGTTGCCCAGATTATCACCTATGGTACTATGGCAGCCAAATCTTCAATCAGGGATACTTCACGGGTATTAGAACTTCCCTTATCAGAAGCTGACAGAATAGCCAAGCTTGTACCGGATATCAAACTCGGGAAGCTTTTCGGTCTGGATGATAAAGCTTTAAAAGAAAAGCTTAAGAATGCTGAAAATATGGATAAAGCTAATGAGCTGAAATCCATAGCAGAAGGTAGCGACCTTCCGGCACAGATCGTAAAACAGGCAACAGTACTTGAAGGATCAGTTAGAAACACAGGTATTCATGCCTGTGGGGTCATCATTACTCCGGATGACATTACCAAATTTGTCCCGGTGGCAGTGGCGAAGGATTCTGATATGGTTTGTACGCAGTTTGACAACTCCGTGGTTGAGGATGCCGGACTGTTAAAAATGGACTTCCTGGGATTAAAAACACTAACCTTAATTAAGGATACTGTAAAAATCGTTAAGGAACGCCATGGTATTGAGATTGATCCGGATTCAATTTCTTTAGAGGATGAAGAAACCTATGCTCTTTTCCAAAGAGGAGAAACTGTCGGTATATTCCAGTATGAATCTCCTGGAATGCAGAAGCACCTTCGTGATCTTAAGCCAACTGCCTTTGCCGACCTTATCGCTATGAACGCTCTTTACAGGCCGGGTCCTCTTGAATATATTCCAAGCTTCATTAAGCGTAAGCACGGACATGAAGAGATCGTCTATGACCTGGACGATATGAAGGAATACCTTGAGGAAACTTATGGTATTACGGTCTACCAGGAGCAGGTAATGCTTTTATCACAGAAGCTGGCAGGATTCTCCAAGGGTGAAGCGGATATGCTCCGTAAGGCTATGGGTAAAAAGATATTCGCCCTTCTGGAAAAGCTTAAGCCAAAATTTATTGAAGGGGGAGCCGAAAGAGGGCACGATAAAGGTAAACTGGAAAAAATCTGGAAGGACTGGGAAGCATTTGCATCTTATGCATTTAATAAATCTCACTCCACATGTTATGCCTGGGTAGCATACCAGACTGCTTATTTTAAAGCCCACTATCCTGCTGAATACATGGCATCAGTGTTGAGTAACAACATGAATAACATCACTGATGTAACCTTCTTTATGGAGGAATGTAAGCGAATGGGATTACAGGTATTAGGTCCGGATGTAAATGAATCGAAGACTAAATTTACTGTGAACGAAGACGGGCACATACGTTTTGGCCTTGGAGCGATAAAAGGTGCCGGAGAAGCAGCGGTTGAACATATCATCGCTGAGCGTGAGGAGAACGGGAAATTCAAGGATATTTTTGATTTTGCTGAAAGAATAAATCTCAGAACTGTAAATAAGAAAACTTTCGAAAGTCTTGCCATGGCAGGAGGATTCGATTGCTTTGATAATTATCACAGAAGACATTACCTTGAAGCGCCTGATGGAGAGCAGTCTTTAATTGAAAAGACAATTAAATATGCCCAGAAGAGAATCCAGGAAGAAAACTCAAACCAGCATTCACTATTTGGTGGAGACAGTTCTGTAGAAGTACCGCGGCCGAAAGTACCCGATATGGAGCCTTACGGGGAACTCGAGAAATTAAATATCGAAAAAGAAGTCGTAGGACTTTATCTATCTGGTCACCCGTTAGATCAGTTCAAATTTGAACTTGAGCATTTGTGCAACACTTCATTTAATGAACTTACAGATCTGGACAGGCTACAAATGAAAGGTGAGTGCAGATTAGGTGGTATTGTTACTGAATTTGCACATAGAACAACCAAAAACGGCAAACCTTTCGGTACGCTCACTGTCGAAGATTATGGTGGGTCGCATACCTTCTTTTTGTTTGGTGACGATTATCTGAGGTTTAAGGAGTTCTTCATGAATGGATGGTTTTTATATATTGAAGGAAGAGCGCAAGAACAAAAATGGAGGGAAGGAAAAGAATTTAAAGTTAAAAACATAACCCTGTTAAATGATATCAGGGATAAGAAGGCTAAAGAAGTTTTACTGCAGGTTGATCTCAATCAGTTAACTGAAGACCTGATTGACCGTCTTGAAGAATTAGCCACTACCAGAAAAGGATCTTGTGCTTTGAAACTAATGTTGCATTACCAGGATAAAGAACACGGAAAAGTTCAGGTTCCGGTATATTCAAGAAAATATCAGGTCTCACCGGATAACGACCTGATAGAAGAATTAAAAAATCTGGAACAAGTAAGAATGAAAATCGTTACATAAAAAGGTGCCTAAATGACTACAATAATTCGCCAAATTGTCGGTCTTAATACAAAATACTGACATAAAGGCTTGTAAAGTTTTAATTGTAGATTTTTGCACTAATTTTGTGTAAACAAATGTAAGTTGACAAAATATAGAAATACATAAATCAATTATCATGGCAAAAGCAATAGAATTAACTGACGCGAATTTTGAAGAAATCATAAATGGTGATAAACCAGTTTTGGTTGACTTTTGGGCTGAATGGTGCGGACCTTGTAAAATGATCGGACCTGTAGTTGAGGAGTTAGCTGGTGAATATGATGGAAAAGCAGTGATCGGAAAGGTTGATGTTGATTCAAACCCTACCCTATCTGCAAAATATGGCATCAGAAGTATTCCAACCTTATTAGTATTTAAAGGTGGAGAGATCGTTGACAAGCAAATTGGTGCTGTACCAAAAAATGTACTTGCTGATAAATTAGAATCTCAAATGGCATAATTAAGCCATATTTAAAATATAGAAAGCTGTCTCGTAATGAGGCAGCTTTTTTTGTGTCTATACTTTTAAAAGTTTGAATATTAATATCAGGATTATTTATTTGCCCGGCAATAAATATTAACGAAATAAAGAGTATTTCTATTTTTTAAACTGGTATTATTAAATGCTAAAATCTAATTATTTAATCTCTATTATTTTTTTAATCTTTTTTAATATCGGAAATGCTCAAAATGCCGAGAAACCTGAACGAACAAAACTTCAAAAGTTTCTATTCGGATACACACCAGGCGAATATTCCCCAAGTGGAAAAGATTTTCTTGGTTTTGCATTTGTTTTTACTCCGGAGTTCCTTTTATATGCCAATTATGAACATATTTTTGCTGAAAAATATGGAACGAACTTATTCATTTCTCCTGAGGCATTTTCAGTAGGAGGACACTACTACCCTTTTGATTTCAGCCCCGGTAAGTTCAATCTTTATTTAGGCGTGAATACAGGATTTAATTGGGAAGATGATGATCAAAATTCTTTTTTTGTTTACTTACCCATTGGAATTGGGCCTTATTTTAGAAAAAGTAATCTGAGGCTAAAATCTGATCTCGGCCCAGGCTATTCTGCCAAGACTAATTCGTTTCACGCGATGAGTACAATTACTTTTTTATGATAGGATTGTAAA
The DNA here is from genome assembly GCF_005166025.1 of Mangrovivirga cuniculi. NCBI lineage: Bacteria > Pseudomonadati > Bacteroidota > Cytophagia > Cytophagales > Mangrovivirgaceae > Mangrovivirga > Mangrovivirga cuniculi. The sequence continues at coordinate 1,881,010 of NZ_CP028923.1, read as the reverse complement.
TTATTCTAACTTTCATTCAAAGGCCTGGATTATTATAGTATAAACTTTAAGATGTATTATATTACCCATATATATCATAAGTTTAATTCTTAAATCTATCAGTAAACCGGAATGGCTGAAAAATATGAATATGATGCTGTTATAATCGGATCAGGGCCGAATGGATTAAGTGCCGGTATCTACCTGGCTGAAAAAGGACTTAAAGTTCTAATCCTTGAAGCTGCCAGTGAACCTGGAGGGGGTACCAGAACACAGGAATTGACTCTCCCAGGTTTTCATCACGACGTATGTTCAGCTGTTCACCCGATAGGCTATTTATCTCCATATTTCAAAAAGTTAAAACTGGAAGACCATGGATTAGAATGGATTTACCCTGAAGCATCGGTAGCACATCCACTGGATAATGAACCTGCCGTTTTATTAAATAAGTCCATTCAGGAAACAGCTGACAATTTAGGTATAGATGCCAGTCAGTACATTAAGCTTATAGAACCACTGGTAGATAAGGCAGATCAAATTTTTGAGGACAGTTTTCATAAACCGGGAATACCCAGAAATTTGTTTACAATGGTCAAGTTTGGCTCCAAAGCAGTATTCCCAGCAAACACATATGCAAAAAACACATTTAAGGGTGATCGGGCTAAAGCTTTATTTGCAGGATGTGCTGCACACAGCACTCTTCCATTTGATAAATTCTTTACAACAGCCTTAGGTTTAATTTTTTAATCAGTGGCCACAAAGTAAATTGGCCTATTCCTAAGGGAGGTTCTCAATCTATAGCCAAGGCATTATTAAACTATTACAAAGAAAATGGTGGTGAGATTCAATATGAACATAAAGTAGAAAGCCTAAAAAATCTGCCTAAAGCAAAAGCCTATCTTTTTGATACTGACCCAACTCAGCTTTCAAATATTGCCGGTGAGCAACTTCCCGCTTCATACAAAAAGAAGTTGAGTAAATTCAAATACGGACCGGCAGTATTTAAAATAGATTACGCACTTAAGGAATCTATTCCCTGGAAGGATCCAAGGTGTCTTAAAGCTTCCACAGCCCATTTGGGTGGAACTATTGAAGAAATTGCTTTTGCTGAGAAACAAGTCTGGAACGGGAAACATGCTGAAAAGCCATATGTATTGCTAGCTCAGCAAAGTGAATTTGACAATACCAGAACCCCTGAGGGTCAACATACATGCTGGGCATATTGCCATGTCCCATACGGATCAGAAAAAGATATGTCTTCCATCATAGAAAATCAAATTGAACGATTTGCTCCGGGATTTAAAGATGTAATACAGGCAAAAAGCCACTTTTCACCTAAAATGTACCAGGAATATAATCCTAATTACATTGGTGGTGTTATTTCAGGTGGTGCTACCGACGTTACCCAACTTTTCACCAGGCCGGTAGCCAGGTTAAACCCCTACACCACCCCTAACTCAAGCATTTATATTTGCTCCTCATCGACTCCACCCGGAGGTGGAGTACATGGAATGTGTGGCTATAATGCAGCTGAAACTGTTTTTGATAAGCTTTTTAAATAATCAGGTTATCGTTCAACTGTTGGTTCGTGAAATGGAATATCCGGATTTAGCATTTCAGAAATCAGTTTCACCATCTGATCTTCAAAATGATCCATATCCGGTGGAAGAAATGAAAAAACGGACTTTCCTCTCCCCTTCCCCATCTTTATTAACGGATCCTCATTTTTAAACAATTCGTTTACTTTGATAACACCGGCTCTTAACATTTCCTGATCAACGTGATTGGATCTTGAAAATAACCAACCGTAAATTAACACCTGCAATGCGGCTCCAAACTTACCTTCTTTTTCTCTATCAAATAAGGCATCGATAGACTCAAAATCAGGCTGGTCTTTCCCTGTTTTATAATCCAAAATTCTATAAACACCATCTTTTAGATCAATCCGGTCAATATTTCCTTTTATTCGCACATTATAGATTGTCCCTTTCACTTCTACAGGAATTGTAGTCCTGACATTCTCTTCCAGTCCGATAATTTTAAAAGGTGCATATTCCTTATCATTTGATAAAAGTTTACGCAAGTGATCCCTGATAGCATTTCTGAAAATCAGATGTTCTCCTTTGTAATCTTTTAACCCGGTGAATTGTTCTTCAAATGCTTTATCTAAAGTTTCCTCAATGAATCTCTCATTTTTAAGGATATCATCAATTATTTCTACGGTTACTTCATTACCGATAAAATCTTCATAAATAAGTTCAGCTACCCGATGAAATAAAAGCCCGTGGATATTGGGTGCAATATCTTCCTTTTTGAGATTTTCATCCTGAACTTTTAATACATATCGGGTATAAAATAATTCAGGATTAACCAGGTATTCTTTAATTGCTGACGGTGATAAAGCATATTTTTCATCAGACCCGCTTTCTTCAGTAAAACGATATAACATTTCCTGAATCCCTAAGCTTTTATCCAATTCACCTTCCCTCGAAGGATAAACATCAGAAGCAAGGTCAACCTGACGAAAATCGATATTAAGATCAGTTTCAAGATCCATTTGCCGGATAAACCTGCTTATTTCAGCGGGGATACTTCCAATAGTAGATTTATTAGAATATAAATATACCTCCTTTGCCTTTTTAAGCAATCTGTAAAAGTAATATGCATAAATAGCATGAAGATGCTCAAAAGTTGGCATGTTAAAGGCTCTTCTCAAGTTGTATGGAATAAACGAATGAAGATTCGGTGCAGAAGGAAAAATTTCTTCATTCATACTCGGAATAAAAATAGCTTCAAAATCCAGCCCTCTTGTTTCCAGCATACCCATGATCTGAAGTCCCTCTACTGGCTCTCCTTCAAAAGCTGCCTTTTCGCTTTTTACCAGTTTTCTTAATAATCTTGAATAAACAGTAATATTTATAGATTTCAGACTTTTTTCAAATTCCGGCTCCAGTATCGTCAGGGCATTGCGCATTCTAAAAGCCATTTCTTTCTCATGATCTTCAATATCTTTACTTTGTATCCATGCATTAGAAATATCAATAAAAAGATCATTTAAAGCTTTTGGTTCATTTTTTAATTCTAAAACTGATCTTAAATAAGGGATATTTTCAGGAATTTCATTTATCTGAAAATACAATTTCCCCTCGTTTAGTATTTGCTTCGAGAATTCCGTAGCCTCCTCAGAATGTTTCCAAAGCGCATGGCCAACAATTGAAAGAATAGCCCTGTAAAAATATCCTTCACTACCCGGTGAATTCTCCTTGTAAAGAGAAATGACATCTTCAAACAGACCGTAAATATCTGATTGATTTACACCAACTCCCATTGTTACGTTGATCTTGTCTACTGAATCAGGTAGTTGGTAGAGTGCTGGAAATAATAAAGTCTCATCAGGCAAAATAACTGCAGTATTTTCTCTTTGATAGCCACCTTCAAAGAGAGTTCTCCCTATATCTACCGACATCTGGGTAAGCTGAGAATGTGAACCCGGTAATTCGGTAACCACAATCTTCTTTGCAGGATCTAGAATTTCATTTGGTAGTTCTTTTGGGAAATCCTGACCCAAAATCTGGCTATTAAAATATTCTCGATGAAAGCGTCCTCCCTCCTGCTTTTTATCATTTAAAAGAAAAGCGTCAGTATCCCAGAACAACTTGCACTTTTTATTGCTTCGGAACCAGGTAATTAATTTTTCTTCGGCGGCAGTTAAGGCGTTGAAACCAACGAAGTATACATTATCCATTTCTGAAGAGAATTCACCATTAATTACTTTCTCTCCAACTTCTCTTTGGATTAATCCACTTGTGGAAATCTCATTTTCCTGAATTGTATTCTTAAAATCCATGTATACTGATGGGAGCTTTTCCCAAAGCTCCCTGAACTTTTCAAGGTATGCTTCATCTCTACCCTCAAATGATTTCCAGAACTTTCGAAGGATTTTCACCTGTTCTTCATCCAGATAGTTCAGACCAGACTCCACTTCTTTTTGGTATTCTACACTTTTAAATAAATCATCTACAGGAACAAGATATTTATCAATATCCTCAAAGTCTTTTAGCAAAAGTTCACCCCAATAAAAGAAGTCATCGAATGACTCATCACCGATCTTTTTCACCCAGGATTTGTGTAAAAATATCAATGCTTGCAAAGGACTGATCACAGATCTGTTAGTGAATGAATTAAAAAATTCTTCGATACTATATATCTGAGGAGCAATAATCGGCTTATCATTCAGTTTACCTAAAGCACGCTGAAAAAATACCCCTGCTCTTTTTCCGGGAAACACAATAGTAACATCTCGAAAATCGTTACCAGTCAGATCAATTAATTCCCTTGCAGTTGACTCTAAAAATGTAATCATTTCACTTCTTTAATTTTAACGCTATCACCGATGTAGCATATAGCAACTTTGCTGACATTATAACCAGCCTGATTTAAGAAACGGGCATATTCTTTCACCTGGTTCTCATCTTTCTTCTTCTCTTCACCAGTCTTAAAATCAACGATTTCAACTTCATTTCTCTCATCATCAAAAAGTAATTTATCTGGTCTTACCTGAGTACCATCAGGTAATAACAGAGCCCTCTCTGAAATCACTCTTCTACCTGATTCAAACCAGGATCTAACCTGGATGTCAGAAAGTGCATTTTCCACCATTTCTTTTACCCTCTGCTTCTGATCATCGTTTACTCCAGTTTCCCTGCTAAATTCAAGTAATTGCTTATCCAAATCATCTAAATCCTGAAGTCTGGCTAAAAAATTATGGGCGGTTATTCCAAGATTAATCTTTTCCAGTTTCTCTTCATTCTTTTCAAATATCAAGTCCCTGCTTTGTCTGATATTCAGTTTGTTATTCCATTCAGAAACAGGTAAAGGTTTGAGTGTAGTGGATTTACTTTTTCTAAATTCAGTTTTTACTTCCGGCCATTTGCCTTGCTCATAAATCATAAGATCAGAATCGTATTTCCCAGGCAGGCCATCGGATTTACCTTCAAAAAACGCAGTGAAGAGCTCCTCAATTCTTTTAATGGGCCCATTTTTTGGATCTGAATACTCGCTGAATATTATCATGGCATCTTCAGCTCTTGTCATCGCAACATAAATCATATTATAAGTATCTATGAAAGACAAAGTATCTTCAAGAGCATAATTATCTGCATATAGAGACTCTTTCATCCGGGAGGATATCTCTAAAGGGTAATATGGCAGTTCTTCAGGCATTTCCGGTTTTCCTTCCAGCCATAGATAATTCTTAATAAAACCTGAGCTGGTATGAAAGTCTCCTTTCATGAATGGCATTATCACGACTTTAAATTCCAGTCCTTTTGATTTATGCACCGTTAGTATATTTGCAGCTCCTGTTGATCCGGAACTATCAATTTTCACCTCACTACCTTTATCATCCCACCATTCACAAATAGCTTGCAGTGCGCCAAGACCTGAAAGGCTATATCTTCTTTGAATAAAATTTAATAATTCATCTTCAAAGGCTGACAGATAAGCAAATTCACCAGGATAATTTTCGATATTAAAGATCTTTTTAAAGTTCTGATAAACAGAATAAAGGTCTTTATGGTACCAGGATCCGTAACCATCAATAAACTCATCCGGGAGTTTCCCGATTAGATCCTTTGTCAGGTTTTCCCTGGTTACTTTATCATAAATAAGTCCGGTATCCTCTTTATTTAATCTTTCCTTCCAATTATAAACAGCCTTGTAAAGAGAAAAGGTATCTTTCTCATAAAGAAGCCATTTCATCAGATAAAAGAATAGATTTAGTGAAGCACTCTCTGATAACTTAAAAGCTTCTGAGGAAGCAGCTCTGTAAGAATATCCGGGTTTGGCCTTTTCGGAATTGGCAAAACTTCTCAGGTAATCAGCTATTTTTGTTCCTTCAGATTTACGTCTAACCAGGAACGCCATTTCTGATAGATCATAACCCCGATCCTGAACTTTTTCAAGTAGAGAAGGAAGGTTTTCAAAGACCTTTTCTTCGAAATTTAAATCATCATCATCTGATTTTTTGTTTCCATATTTATCTCTATTTCCTTCAAAAAACCTAAATTGAACGTATCCACCTTCCTTTTCAGGCTTATCCGACCATTTCTGAGTAACGTCCTGGTAAATGCTACTTATTGACTTTACTTCATTTAGTATCTCTTCAGAAGATGTATATTCACTCACCTGGTCATTTAGATTGGTGGCTAAGAGGTTACTTAATTCAGGAAACAGTGCATTATTATAATCGATTATCTCTTTTTTACTTCTGAAATTATTCCCCAGAGTAACTGTCTCTGCCATATCTCCAAATACCCGGTAAAGATGTGAATGCATGAGTTTCCAGTTACCTCCCCTAAAGCGATAAATGGATTGCTTAACATCACCAACGAGTAAATTTTCTCTGCCTGAGGCAATACTATCAGAAATTAGCGGTTCCAGGTTTTGCCATTGCAAAGTGGAAGTATCCTGAAACTCATCGATCAGAAAGTGATCGTATTGAGTACCTATTTTTTCATAAATAAATGGAGCATGAGTTTTGGTAACTATCTCATTAAGTAGTTGTGAGGCATCTGAGATCATCATCACCTCCTCCTCATCACGATAATCGGATAGAGCTTCTTCCAGACGGTTAATCAAACCAAAAGCATGAAGAGATTTAAGGATAAGTTTAGCCGTTACGTAAACCGGATAATTATTTTGGATATGACTTATGGCCTTATTTAAGGCCGGAGAAATTATATCTCTGGCAACAGAAACCTTGACATCATTTTTCAGTTCAGTTTTCTTAAGTAGAATTTCATGATTTTCAATTGCTTCCAGTGGTCTTTTTTTTATTTCATAATCGTCCGGAAAATTAACAGGCAATTGAATTTTCTTTAAAAAATAAGCTCCTCCTCCTTTTCCATAACTAAAGTCTGCAAGTTCAAACCCATTATTGATGCATGCTTCTTCAGCTGATTCACCAATTTTATGCATTGTATTTTCAAATAAGCCTATAATTCCTAATAGCTTATCCTTTACTTTCGAAAATGTATCCTCATTAATTTTTTCAGGAATGTCCTGGGTAAGCAGAACATATTGTTCTGAAAATAATTCCTGTCCTAATTCCCTGAGCATGCTGGTAATTCGAATACTCTTAGAGTCTGCTATTCTATCTTTAATCAGGTCATTGATCCATGAGGTCAGGAATTTATCTTTACCGGTTTTGCTGATCTGCCTTCTAACCAGCGTTTCCATAACACGGTTAACATCCAGTTCGATACCATAATTACCCTTATGGCCCAACTCTCTGCTAAAACTTCTGATCACTCTTTGTACAAACGCATCGATCGTTGAAACAGAAAAGTGACTGTAATCATGTAGAATATTTGAAAGTGATATTTTGGATCTTTTGGTGATTTCTTCATGATCAAGACCTAATTGATCTGCCAGCATAGACCTGAAAACGGTATCTTTTCCGGTAGCTAGTTCATGCAAGGATTTAACAATCCTGGTTTTCATTTCCTGGGTAGCCTTATTTGTAAAGGTAATAGCCAGAATTCTGCGATACTGGTAAGGATCCGGGCTTCTTAAAAGTAACTTGAGGTAATTAAAAGTTAATGTAAAAGTCTTTCCTGACCCGGCCGATGCTTTATAAATAGTTAAAAATTCATCCATATTATGACATACTAATTCTCAAAAATAGGGCATTTAATTGACAGATATTGTCACACACTTCTGATTAGCTTATTTCAATCAAAAAATAACACTTATTTCATTACATTATAAATCAGTGTAAAATCGTCAATATTATTTACAAACATCACGTGGGATCCAAATTTCCTTTGTTCTTGGATAACTTTGCCCGACTGTTAAGATCAAAATCTAATATAAAATATGAATCCATTTCTTTTCGGAACAAGCGAAAAGTTTTCCTTTGAAGATAACCGGAGAATTTATTTAAACAACTTTATGAATCTGATAAATATCATTATTGTCGGATCCATAAATCTCTTTCTGGCTATAAAACATGAATCAATAATAATCTACCCCAGTGCATTAATATTAGTTTCGGCAGCCAGTTTGTTTATAGCCAGCCAATATCAACATCGAACAGCTAAATTGTTTACTATTTTTGGTTCGTTTTTTCTTTATTATCTATGGAATCTTAATATTAATGCCGGTAGTGAAGAAGTTAATTATGGACAATTGCTCATCTTAGTCGGCTATGCAGTTATTCCTTTCGGTTTATATTCATTTAAAAACAAACTGACATTATTAGTATCTCTAATATTATTGGTATTCACCTTTACTATCCCTTTCACAACCGACCTTGTTCAGGTTTCTGATGATGTTGTGGCCCTTAGTAAAGATCCTTTTTTAACTTACAGCGGTTATTTCATTGGTACTATACTTTTATTTCTAATTTTATTTGCTGTGAGCCGCAGTCAATCGCTAACTGAATCTAACAACGCAACTTTAAGATTCGAGATTGAACAGCATAATAAAGAACTTGAAAATTCTCAATTTGAATTAAAAAAACAATTAGAGGATGCAAAAACAGTTCAGCAAAAAGAAAAAAACCGTGCATGGGTTGTTGAAGGATTAGGTAGAATAAATAACCTTATCAGAAAGCACGATGATCCAAAGAAACTTGCTGAATCGGTAATTAGTGAGATCGTAACTTATTTAGGAGCTAATCAAGGATCAATCTTTTTGCTGGAAGAAGACGATGAAACATCCGAAAAATATCTTGAATTACAAGGAGCCTATGCTTTTGACAGAAAAAAATTTATTGACAAAAAGATATCTATAGGTGAAGGACTTGTCGGTCAGGCTTTTCTCGAGGCCGAACCAATTATATTAAAAGATATACCACAAAATTATATTAATATAACCAGTGGATTAGGTGATTCAACACCGGGTTTTCTAGTTATATACCCATTGATAAATAATGAAAAGGTTGAGGCTATTATAGAGGTAGCCTCGTTCCAGGAGCTGGAAGATTACAAGATGGATTATCTCGCTGACCTTGGAGAGAGTCTTGCTTCTTCTTTTAGTCTTAGTAAAATCAACTTCCAGACTAAATATCTGCTGGAGTTATCTAAGCAACAGGAAGAGGAAATGCGCAGCCAGGCTGAGGAACTTCAACAAAACATGGAAGAGCTTCAGGCTACACAGGAAGAAATGGCCAGAAAAGCCAGGGAAGTTGAAGATCAGAACGATCAGCTACGTCTACAGGAAGAAGCTATGCGGCAAAACATGGAAGAGCTTCAAACAACACAGGAAGAAATGGACCGAAAGGCTGTAGAGATTGAAGAGCAAAATAACAAGCTAAAGGAACAAGAAGAGATTATGCAGCAGCACCTCGAAGAACTCGAGGCTCAGAAAGAAGAAATGGAGCTTTACATGAAAAAAACTGAAGAGCTAAAACAAGATCTTCAGATAAGACAAAATGTGCTTGATGTATCCACCATTCTTTCTGAATCAGATCCATTTGGCACAATAACTTATGCCAATGATAAGTTAGTCCAGGTTAGTAAATACAGCAGGGAAGAATTGATTGGTAGCCCACATAATATTTTCAGACATCCGGATATGCCTTCCAAAGTATTCAAAAAATTATGGGATACGATTCAAAAAGGTGATACATTCAGAGGTATAATTAAAAACAGAGCAAAAGATGGATCAGTTTATTGGGTTGATGCTATTATTTCTCCTGAATTAAATAATGAAGGAAAACCTGTGAAATATATCGGCGCGAGATACGTAATTGAAGATCACGAATATGCTGAACTTGCATTTGAAAGACAAATGAAAAATTTTAATTAATAGAAAATACTTAATAGATTACCAGGCGGGCATTTAGTCCGCTTTTTTTATTTTTAAGAAATCAAATAAATTAAATTGACATGTATTGTCAATAATAGAAATCATCTTTAAGATAAATAATTTGATTGAGATGAAGATACTTCATACAGGAGACTGGCATCTGGGGAAAAAACTACATGAAACTGAATTTGAAGAAGATCATAAGCTGTTTTTTGAAGAGCTTTTTAACATAATTGTAAACAATTCAATAGATGTTCTTGTGGTATCAGGTGATATATTTGATTTCAGTAACCCTCCACGCAGTGCAGAAAAACTATATTATAGCTTTTTATTAAAATTAAAAGACACTTGCTGCAAAAACATAATAATAACTGCAGGCAATCATGATGGTATTCAATCTTTAGAAGCCCCTAAAGAAATACTAAAACTTCTGAATGTAGATATAATTGGTACTCTGACAGACTCTTACAATGATCAGGTGATTGAAATCAATGATAATAAGGGAAATCTTAAATTTATTGTTGCAGCAGTGCCTTTCTTAAGAGATAAAGACCTTCTAAAGGTAAATGAAGGAAGAACGTATCATGACAGAACTGAAGAAGTAAGACAAGGCATTATCAATCATTATTCAGAGCTGGCAGAACAAATAACTCATAAGTATGGAAAGGATGTCCCGATACTTGCAACAGGTCATTTATTTGTTGCCGGGGTTGAAGAAAAATCTGATGCTGTGAGAGATATTCAGGTTGGAAATCTGGCTGGGATTAAGTCTTCTTCATTTCCTGAGCGATTTGGATATATAGCTCTTGGTCACATTCATCGTCAGCAAAAACTACAAGGGCATTCGAATATGTGGTATTGCGGATCACCATTGCCATTGAGTTTTACTGAAAAAAATTATGAGCACAGTGTATTGGTAACTACTCTAAATAGTGAAGGCGTTTTTGAACAACCAAAAAAAATCACAATACCAACCTATCGAAAATTAATCACGATAAACGATTCTTTACAAAATGTACTCTCCGAATTAAGATCTCTGGATAATGAGAAACATAATAACTATCTCATTGAAGCAATAATTACTCAGGAAAATTCAGATCTCGACATCCCATATCAGATGAGCAAAATTTCCGAAGAGCTCAAGTACATTAAACTTGTTAAATACAGGACTAACATAACTGGTAAAAAGGAATTAAGAAAGGAGGATGTACCTGATCTTGATGAGTTCACACCAGATATAATTTTTAATTCATTGATCAGAAGTGAAAATATAGAAGAAGAACAAATCGAAATAATCAAGGACCTTTTTAAAAAAGCCGAGGAATTATCAAACCAGGAAAGTGCTGAATAAAATATGAAAATATTAAAGATCAGATTAAAAAACATTAATTCATTTAAAGGGGAGCATTGCGTGAATTTTGAGAATTCAGATTTGTCAGCTTCCGGATTATTTCTGATTACAGGCCCTACCGGTGCTGGTAAAACAACTATTTTAGATTCCATTACTCTGGCATTGTATAATAAGATTCCACGAATCGATAAACAGATTACTAAAAATGTTATTCAGCAAAAAGGGTTACTCATAACAAGAGGTGAACAAGAGTCTCTAGCTGAAGTAGAGTATGAAGCTGGTGGCAAGTTATACCGATCCAGTTGGAAAATAGCCCATACTAAAACTGGTAATCTCAAGGATTACGAAATGGAACTCACAGATATTACAGAAGGCAAAATAATCGACCTAAAAAAGAGTGAAGTTCCAGCAGCAAATGAAAAATTTATTGGTCTTTCATACGACCAGTTCATAAAAGCTATAATGTTATCACAGGGCGATTTTGCAAAACTATTAAAAGCCAACCGGGATGAACGGTCCAACCTACTTGAAAAAATCACTGGACTCACTTCTTTCAGAGATATAAGCCGAAAAGTTTATGAACTATTTAAGCAGGCTGAAACTAATCTTGCTATAGAAGAAAGTAGTAAAGAAAGCATTCAATTACTTTCCGAAGAAGAAGTTGATGATCTCAATACTGAATTAAAGGTGCTAATCAGTTCGAAAATTGCTCTAAAGCAAAAAGAAAAAGCTATAAATGAAAAAATCACTTCTGCAGCAAAGTATTCCCAATTGAAACAAGAATATGCTAATACTGAGAATGAAGTATTAAAAATCTCTAATGAAATAGATCAAAATCAAAATTCTTTTGAAAAAATTGCCCGATATAAAGAAATTATCCCTCTAAAAAGTAAATATTCTGAATACGAAAATCACAAGTCGAAAATTGCAGAAATTAGTGAAACAGTAACTGATCTAAATCAAAAAGAGAATCAGCTAAACGAAAAACAAAATAGTTTACAAAGCAGATTAGAACAAAAGACTAAAGAACTTAACAAGGTCAATGATGAATATCTCAATATTCAGCCTAAAATTAAAAAAGCAAAGGAACTGACAGCAAATTTAAAAATTCTAAAAACTGAATATACCAGGAATAATAGTAATCTGGAATCTGCCACTAAAGAATTAAAATTAGCTGAAGATCAAACCAATGAATTCCTTGATAAACAGCTTGTATTAAGCAAACAACAGAACAAGCTGGAAGACAATTTGTCTCAATTAAAAGAATATCAGGCTGGATCTGAAAATATTTCTGATATAGAAAGAAGTATCGAATTAGTATTAGAAGCAGAAAACAACATAGCTGAGGTCCTGGACAAATATCCAAAAATTAAAAATGGAATTTCTGATACTTCTGATACTAAAGAAGTAATCAATTATCTACGGGATACACAGTCTAAATTGGATCATAAAATTAAGGAAATAAAAACCTCCCTGAATAATAATTCCGATCCTGAATTTCAATTAAAAATCAAAGACCTCGGACAGCATTACATATCCCTTTTTAAGGAAAAGCAGAAAATTGAAAATGAAAATGAAAATGAGGAAATTGAATCTTTAGATCAAAAATTACTTGAGGTTAAAAAGAGTTTATCCGCTGAGGAAAGCGCTATTAACTCCATAGATTCTAAAATAAAAACAATTGAAGAACAGATAGAAAGTGCTAAAAAGAAAGTCGGCTTAGCTGCTTATTCAACTGAATTGAGTAAAGATGAACCATGTCCTTTATGTGGCAGTAAAGATCATCCTGAACCATTAAAGCCATCAAAAGAGGAAGAAATATTCAAGGAATTATTAAATCAGATTGATATCGACAAAAAAGAACTTGAAAATAGCAGATTAAGAAGAGAAAAATTACTGCTATCAAAAACAGAGTTAGATTCTGATATCAAATCCAGAAGAGAAAATATCAATTCAAATAAGGATAAGCTTAAAGATTTGAAACTTGAAATTACTCAAATAGAGGAAAGATTATCAGGGTACAAAATTGATATTCCTTCCCAAGAATTAGAAGTCTGGTTGAAATCTTTGGAAACAAATGTTGAGATGGCAAACAGGTTATCTTCAATCGAAAAAGGATACCCTGTGCTAGATCATTTACAAAGCTTATATACTTCAAAGCAAAAAAATGCCTCAATAATTGAAAAATACGTCTCTGTAGAAGATGATATATCTATTTCCATTAAAAAAATAAAAGAATACCGAGCCCAGGCTGAGAACTTAAAAAAACTTAAAGAGGATCTTAACCTGTTAAACGCTCGTGAAGAAGCGCTACGAAAGGAACTTAAGAGAAGTGAGCAAAATAAAAATGACCTAACAGAAGAAAAAATTCTTCTCCAGGAAAAGATAGAAGATCATAATAACAAAATTAAACAACTTCTGAATGGAGAGGAACCGGAAGAAGTGGAATCAAGATTTACCTCTTCAATTGAAAATAAGAAAAAAGAAATAATTGCTATTGAAAAAGATTTAATTGCAATATCGAATAAGGTTGATTCTATTCAGGAACAAACAAAAAAGCACAATGAAAGTCTTGAAAACATTCAGGAATCATCCAATAAATTAAAGGAGGAAATAAGCAAAAATTTTCCCGATTTCATTGATACGATAGAGGAATTATCAAATTATATAATCACTGAAGAAGAGTTTGATCAAATAAGTGAATTAAAGACAAAACTTTTTACTCAAAAAGAAAACAAGGTTGAAAGACTGGATCAACTTAAAAATGAAATACAAAAAAATAGTGATTATAAGCTTACAAAGAGGAAAATTTAAATTTACAAAACGAATTAAATGAGTTAGAAATTCAAATCAATAGCAATTCTAAAAAAGAGGGAGCTATTCAGCAGAAACTGGATAATGATCTTACTCAAAGAAAAAAGCTAGAAACCACTTTATCTAAAATCAAAGAATTAAGATTAAAGGTCAATCAATGGAGACTCCTTAATGATCTGATCGGATCTGCTGATGGTGACAAATTTGTAAGATTCGCTCAAGACATGATCCTTTATCATCTACTTGAATTCGCTAATTACAGGCTATCCAGGTTAACTGACAGATATTTATTTGCAAGGTTTGAAGAAGATACAGAAGATGTTAACGATTTGTACATCATTGATCGTTGGCAAGGAGACCTACGCCGTTCGGTTCATAGTTTATCAGGAGGAGAATCTTTTATCCTATCACTGTCATTAGCCCTTAGCCTGGCTGATATGAATTCTAAAAATATTAGCCTGAACACCTTATTCATTGATGAGGGATTTGGCACATTAGATGAACAGACTCTTGATATAGTTATATCTACGCTTGAAACATTACAAGCTCAAACCGGTAAAATGATCGGATTAATATCTCACGTACCCTTACTTAGAGATAGAATTAATACACAAATCAAGGTAATAAAGAATAATAGCGGTCATAGTCGTATTCTATTTTAATATAAAAATTATCCAAAACAGATTTTTAGATGCCCTAAAAAAGCAATCCTTTATCAAGGTTAAATACTATTAAACACAGCGCCCCTAAAAAGTATCACTCTGAATAACAGCTAATTACATGAAAATTTAAAAGTAATATACCAATAAAATGCATTTTTCGTTTTTTTTTATTTTATTGAAGAAAATTTAGTTTTTAAAAAGAGCCAATTTTAAATCCTAAATAAAGGGTGATTACACTTTTTGCGGAATTTATAATAGAGTTAAAAATCGATGGATTATTTTGATGGGTACCTTGAAAAAGGTGATGGGGTATTAAATGCACAGGATAGATTAGAAAAGATCCTGAAGTTAATTATTTTATTAAAATACAGAAAACCTAAAACGCTAACTCAATTAGCACAGGTTTTAAATAAAAGTGAAAGACAGGTAAGAAGAGACATAAAGAGTCTGGAGAAATTCTTTCCAATAGACATGGATTACCATAACAGATATTTTATCGTGAGCGATCGTGATAATGATAACTTCTTAATAAGCCTGACTGAGAATGAACTTAAACTTGCTCATCAAAGTATTAATGGCAATTCTCCATTATCTCATTCATTAAAAGAAAAGCTGGCTGCCAAGATACCAGAGCTCACCTTTCAAAATGAAGAATTAGTTAATGATTTTTCTGATAGAGTGGATACAATTCAAAAAGCTATTCAGGACAGGAAAGTAATTGAACTCAGGAAATACAGGTCAAATACTTCAAAAGGATATTTTGATCGCGTTTTGGAGCCAATCAATGTAATTAACGGCCACTATTTAGTAGCCTACGAACCTAAAGTAAAAGAAACTAAAGTATTTCATATTTCAAGAGCAGAAGAAGTAATGGCACTTGAAGACGAAATAGTTCACCACAAACATCATACACATTTAAAACCTGATGCTTTTGGTATGTTTTCCGGAGAGAAATTAGAGGTCGATCTTCGTTTAACTATTATGGCTAAAAATTTACTGCAAGAAACTTTCCCACAAGCAAAAAATTTATAACCCGGGATTTCACTCAGCAAAAAGAGTTTTATAGGTTTCGTGCCAGTATAAATGGATATGAAGGAGTAGGTCGGTTTATTCTCGGCATATCCAAAGAAATTGAAATTCTTTCTCCTTTATCACTTAAAACTTATGTAAAGAATTATCTCGAAGAATCTCTTAAGATAATGGAGTGATTTTTCTCAAAAATCAATACTTTTTATTAGGCCCTACTACCATATTGTCTTAAAATAATATCGAAATTATAAATTTTGATTTGTATTTTAATACTTTAGATATATGGTAGGCATCAATGCACAATAGTTTTTACTTAACTATATTTTTATTTTTCATATTTTCACCTGGCCTTAAATCTCAGGAGAAGACAAATCACAATGAAATCAGTGATATGTCTATTTATCAATGGTCGGGAAAAAACAGCCTCATATCCAATAACATCACTTCCTCATTAAAAAGTAAATCAGGTTACATATGGATTACCTCATATAATGGTATAATGCGATTTGATGGAGTAAATATTGATGTTTTTGACCGTCGTAATTTACCATTTTTGATTACAGATGCCTTTTACCAAATTTATGAAACCCCCGATAGCACTTTATTTTTTGTTTCACAGGGCTCAGGATTGGTGAAATATACCGATGGGAAATTTTCACAGGTCAAAAGTAAGAATAATAAGATTCCCCAGACTGTGACATGTCTCAATTTCGTAAAAGATAATACCTATTATATTGGTTCATACAACAAGGGAGTTTATAAAATTCATGATGATTCTATTTTCAGGATAAGCAAAAAATTACCTGATGATCTGAGTATAACAGATATTAAATCTGCAGGTGAAAATCATATTTGGATCGGAACTGAGGGAGGCGGATTATACGAATATAAGGATGGGGAAGTCAATCATTATACAACCAAAAATGGATTGATAAACGATTATATCAGATCATTATATTTTGAAAATGGAAAGCTGTATATAGGAACACAAAGAGGATTGCAAACCTTTAGCGATAGCAGTTTTCAAAAAACCTTTTACGATTCTTTACATATAAATCACATAAATTCAAGGCCTGATCTAGAACATATTTGGCTGGCTATAGAATCAGGCATAGGCAAATTCTCTAAAACTCAGAATAAATTTTTATTCACTCAGAAAAAGGGAGGAATGACCCTGACCCGACTTTCCAGAATAGATATTGAAGAAGAAAATAATATCTGGGTTTCGACAGGTAAAGATGGCTTACTCCACTTACGTAATACTGGTATCAATAATTACACCACAGATGAAAACTTATCTATTAATAAGACAAATATCATCCTGGAACACGAAGGACGTTTATATGTCGGAACTGATGACGGAAATATCAATATCATTTCAAACGGACAAATATCTCAATTCCCATTTAAAGTAGATTTAAAAAGTGGAATAAGAGATATATTATTTTATGAGGATAAGATATTGATTGCCTCTTATGATGGACTATTACTTGTTAAGTCTGGAAAGCAAAAACTATTAACCAGGGAGGATGGACTCCCCTCCCTCGATCTAAGGAGGATATTACCTGTTAATAAAGAATTTTGGATTGCCAGCCGCACAAGTGGAGTTATAATTTGTGAAGATGGGGTTATTAAAAAGACTATTAACAAAAACAATGGACTAAAATCAAATTTTATACTTGCTCTTGAGGAAGATAGCAAAGGTAATGTCTACATAGGCACGCATAGTGGAGGATTATCAATTATTTCCCCTGAATCAAACATTACAAACTTAAAAATAAAGGATGACGACTCCGGCATTCTCATT
The DNA here is from genome assembly GCF_005166025.1 of Mangrovivirga cuniculi. Taxonomy (NCBI): domain Bacteria; kingdom Pseudomonadati; phylum Bacteroidota; class Cytophagia; order Cytophagales; family Mangrovivirgaceae; genus Mangrovivirga; species Mangrovivirga cuniculi. The sequence continues at coordinate 1,863,555 of NZ_CP028923.1, read as the reverse complement.
TTTAATATTCATATAAGCGATAATGATGAAATTTATTTAATTACTAATATTGGTTTATATATTCTCAAAAATAAAACCCTATCAAAAATAGAAATTCAACATTCCCTGACAGGAGTTAGTTTTTTTGATGCTGTAGAAGATAAATCAGGATCTATGTGGATTACTACTAACCAAGGAGTTCTCAGAATATATAAAAAAGATATTAATGATTATTTATCAGGTAAAATAAGTTCTGTAGGATCAATAATCATGGATGCAAGTGATGGAATGGCTAATCAGGAATGTACCGGGGCTACGAGATCAATACTCTTGTCGGATAATAAAATAGCAATCCCTACAATTGGCGGATTGAGTATTATCAATCCTTCAAAAACTAAAATTGATACAGATTTCCCAAACATTTACATTAAATCCCTTGAGTCAGGCGGAAATAATTATCAAAATGATACTATTGAATTAGGTCCGGGAAATATGAGATATACATTTCATTTTTCAGCTCCTCAATTCACTTCTCCGGAAGCAATAAAGTTTAAATATAAGCTTCACGGCTCTAAAGAAGAATGGACTATTATTCAAAATAAAAGACAATTACAATACACCAGCCTCAAACCAGGGACATATACTTTTGAGATTATACCATCGAATGTACTCGGAGAATGGAGCAATGATAGTGCTAAAATAACCTTCATAGTAAAACCATATTATTATGAAACTACATGGTTTTATTTTCTAGTATGCATTATCCTCGTGTTTTTACTTTTTTTAGTTTATAAATGGCGAGTAAATGATATTGAAAAAAGGAATAAACAACTTAAAAAACTCAATAGTGAGCTAGATAGATTTGTATATAGTGCTTCCCATGATTTAAGGGCTCCATTAGCTTCTGTTCTTGGTATAGTGAATTTAGCTAAAATAGATAATCAGACTAATCCTCGAATCTACTTTCAAAAAATTGAACACAGTGTAAAAAAGTTAGATAGGTTCACAAAAGACATTATTGACTTTAGTAGAAATGCCCGTACTGATTTAGAACTTGAAGAAATAAATTTTGAAGAATTAATATCAGGTATACTTGAAGAGATTAAATATCTTGATGAATCCGGAAAAATAACCATCAAAATAGAAAACTCTTGCAATATTGGTTTTTGTACTGACCCTAAACGATTGGAGATCATCTTAAAAAATTTAATTTCCAATGCTTTAAAATATCATAATTTAAGACAGGAAAACCCTGAAGTTATTATCTCGATTACCTGTTCAAAAAAATCGCATCAATAAGTATAAAGGATAATGGAACCGGAATAAGTAAAGATCATATTAACAATATATTTAAAATGTTTTACCGAGCTACTGAAAAAACATCCGGTTCAGGCCTGGGTCTTTATATTGTCGCTGAAACATTAGAAAAATTAAATGGTCGAATAACAGTAAAGACAGAAATCGATAAGGGTTCCGAATTTATTATTGAAATTCCAAACATAAAAAAAGGCAGCTAAAAGCTGCCTTAAGTTTTTTCAGGTACTACTATTATTATTCTACAATTTTAATTAGTCCCATCTGATCCTCACTTGCTGAGATCAATGTCCATCCAGTAGTAGAGTTATTATCATCTTTACTTGCATAAACTCTCCATCGATATACTTTACCAGGTTCTAATGCAGGAACTGTAGCATTTCCATCAGAGTTATAAGTAATAGATCTCTGTGATGAAGGAATAGAGATATTTTTCACGGGAAGTTCTCCAGTAGTATCAAATCCGCCCCAGATCACGTTACCAGTAGCTGCTTCAGTTACCTCTATAACATAATCAGACGTTGAAGAATACGCTACCCAACTAAACTCAGGAGTTGTATTTGTAATTTCAACTGGAATTGTACTTGATAATTCATTAGATGGAGATGAAACCTGAACTGAACCAGTGATATCGAAATCTAATTCTGTTGCCACACCTGTGATTTCAACAGTTGGTTCTCCAAATTTAAATATTCTATCCGGATCCATCACACGCTGGTCATTCGCATAACTAGCACGTCCGATATAGGTTCCATTAGGAATATTTGTAATCAAATATTGTCCATCCTGAGTAAAACCAGTTAATCCCGGAAGAGTTTCTTTAGTAATAGGATGTACAAGCGCAACGTCAACATCTTTGTTCTCAGCTGCCAGGTTAGTAACCATACCTGATAATTCTCCTGATGCTCCTGATGTAAGCGAAACATTTACATCGGTAGTTTCAGTATCTGCAGTAACTGAAGCTGTTTCAGTTTGTGAATTATATCCGGCAATCCAACCATTAATTGAATAAGATCCAGCAGCTACATTGTAAATAGTATAATTACCTTCTTCATCAGTGATTGCCGAATAAGCAATATCTCCTGCTTCAGCAATTACCAACACTCCTGCTACCGGGTTACTGCCTTCAGTTACTGATCCTGAAATATATCCAAGACCTGTTTGATCATTCGGAAATAAAACAACATTGTTTTCAGTTTCAACTCCTACAGTAATATCAAAAGGTACTGCAGAAATTCCAGCAGGTGGATTTGCCAGATATCCTTGTGCGGAAACCTTTGTGAAATAACTACCCGGATCAAGTTCCGTAGTATAATTTCCGTCAACATCAGTAGTTAAAGTTAACACTGGCGAATTAGTATTTGCATCGTAAATAACTACTGAGGCTCCTTCGATGGCAGTCTGGGTACTTCCATCTGTAACCATTCCCATTAAGGTACCTGTTGTTGGAGCTTCTTCTTCATCATCACTACATGACGAAATAAATACAGCGATCACACTAAAAAGTGCTAAGACTGTTCTTAAGTTTAGTAATCGATCCATATTTGGTTAAGTATAACTTTAGGTTTAAAAAATTTTATACAAATCTAATACTTCATCAAATCTATCAGAGGTCTTAAAATGACGAAAACAACTAAAATATCAGTGATGTAATTTCTATTTTATATAAAAAAGCTCAATTTATAATTATTCAAGAAAGGCTATAACTTCATTAATATAAATGCTTAGAATATAAAAAAGCAGAGCCATTTTCAGACTCTGCCTTTTACTATCAATGTAATATTTTATTAAATTTTAGTGAACTGCAATAGGATCACTATTTCCATCAGGATCGCCAATAACTGTACCATCAGTACTAATGTTACCAAGTAACAGGATACCAGCAACATGCGGAGTCGCCATTGATGTTCCCGAAATAGTATTATAACCACCATCTTTCCAGGTAGATTTAATACTTACACCAGGTGCACAATAATCAACCGGTGGATTTGCATAATTTGAAAAGCTAGCCCACTGATCATTACTATCCATTGCAGATATAGTATAAATATTATTACCGTTTACCCTTGCTGGAGATGAACCATTAGAATCAGTGCTCTCATTACCAGCTGCAAGACACATATTAATCCCATTTGCTGCAGCCGCCTTTACAGCATCATCTAAAGCAGAAGATACCGGACCTCCCAGACTGAGGTTTGCAACGTCTCCATTAGAACCGTTAGCAGCAACATAATCTACACCGGCAATTACTCCAGAGTAAGAACCACTACCTCTTGAATCCAGAACTTTAACAGGTACAACAGTTGCACCTGCAGCAACACCAATTACTCCGGTTTCATTATCAACTGCTGCGATTGTCCCGGCAACGTGAGTACCATGTCCATTGAAGTCATCTGCAGATTTAGCATCTCTACCAGAAGTAAAGGCATTAAATGCTCTTGATGCGTCCACGTTAAGATCTTCATGGTCAAGATCAACTCCTGAATCGATAATCCAAGCTACATTGCTACCAGTATAAGTTGCTCCACCGTTAACTCTTGTGATACCAAATGGAACCTCTTCGCCAGTTGAACCACCATCATTATCTCTGTCCCAAGGTGGGGCTTTCATAATAATTTGATAATCTGGCTCAACAGATTTTACTCGAGAATCATTTTTGATCGATTCAACATCATAATCGCTGATCTCAGCGACAAAACCTTGAATACCACCACTAAACACTCTTTCCAGAGCAAATTGAGATGCTTTCTCTCTTAGGAATGATTCAGCTGTTGCAACCATGATCTGCTGTCCTTCGGTAAAAGATGAAGGTGCAAATCTGCCATTAGCATCGTTGTTGAAAACTACAATGTATTTACCAGGGATAACCTGATATTCGTAAGATGCAGTTTCTTCAGATTGGATTTCGGTTGAAGTTGAAAGTTCTTCTGTTTTCTCACAAGCAGTAAAAAACAATACTGCAAACAATGTAAGCACAATCTTAAAATTAAGCTTTGTCATATTAAATCGTTTAAGTTTAAATTGATAGACACACGAAACTAAAATTTAATGATTGTTTAACAAAATTTTAAAATATCAATTTATAACCAAACTTTATACATCTATTACATAACAAGCTTGAAATATTATACTGTGAAAATAAAAAGCAAAAAAAATCACTGATTTTTCAATCAGCGATCTATTTTTTTCGATAAACACCCATTTCAAAACTATGAACTTATGGCTTCTTCCAACGAATCTCTATACTGAATATCCAGGTTATTAAATGCCGCATCCGGATATTTTGCAGTTATTCCTTCCCTGCCAATTTTTACACTTTTATTAAACAAGTCATCATTTGGTAAGATTTTTCTATGAACTTTTAATCCTAAAGAAGATGCTTTTTTTTTCCATTGGGTATAATACCACTCCATTGATGGCTGATTAAATACTGAAAGCGACCGCTTATCAAAAACTAATTTTTTAACTTTATTTTTTAATAAAACAGTATCAGTAACATAATTGAATATTTCCCTGAACTGATTTTCAGGAATATAATTTTGTGTAGACTTAACAATCAATACAGAATTATGGTCATTAGAAAAATATAGATCAGCATTATTAAATGACTTAACAAGCTGACTGTTAGTAGTATTTATAGTATCCATAAAAATTATTTAGTTAGATATTCTAAACACACATAAAGTATTATTGTTTAAACAATTTTTTTCTTTCTCTTAATTTCAACCTATTATTGCCCTTAAACCGTTTATTCTGTTAAAAACATGCCAAATAAAATAAATAAGCCAAAACCTGAAGATAAAAAGCTAAGTAAAAAGATATTAAGATATTTTTTTAATGGATTGCTTTTTATCGCTCCAGTAGCGATTACTATTTACGTATTATACTCTGTAGTTGGATGGCTGGATAATCTTTTGCCTATAAATATTCCCGGACTGGGAGTCGTTACTATTCTTGCTTTAATAACAATTATAGGTTATATCGGATCTACTTTTATTTCAAGACCGATAATCGATCTTTTTGAAAAAACAATTGTCAGAATACCTCTAATAAGCTTATTATTTACTTCAATTAAAGACCTGACGGAAGCATTTGTGGGTGAAAAGAAAAAATTTAAACACCCGGTAGTAGTAAACATCAATGGTCAGAAAGAAGTTCAGCGATTGGGTTTCATAACTCGAAATGATCTTTCAGTTTTAGGTATTGATGACAAAGTAGCAGTCTATTTTCCTCATTCGTATAATGTATCAGGAAATATCTTCTTTTATCCAAGGGAATGGGTGAACCCGGTAGAAGTATCTTCATCTGAAGCAATGAAATTCCTTGTTTCGGGTGGTATCAGTGGCTGGAATAAAGACTATATAAAATAATGTTTTAATTAATTTTTATAAATAAAATTATCTACTGAAATTTGAGTGGAGACAAAATTTTGTCTCCATTTTTTATTTTGGTTATGAGACAAAAATTATTAAGCGACGGTTCCAAAGAACTTAATTACGAGATTAGGGCAATAGTATCTAAAGCAGAAAAATTAGAAGCTTTAGGAAAAAAAATCTATTGGGAAAACATCGGTGACCCGATTCAAAAGCATCATAAAATTCCTCAATGGATGAAAAATGAAATTGCCAATCTCTTAAAAGAAGATAATACTTACGGCTATTGCCATAGTATGGGTGTACTTTCTACACGCAAATATCTCGCACAAAAAACAAATTGTTATAACGGATGTCAAATCACAGAGGATGACATCCTGTTCTTTAATGGCCTCGGTGATGCGATTTCCACAGTTTATCAATTTATTGAGCCTGCAAGTAGAATAATCGGCCCATCCCCTTCTTATAGTACTCACAGTTCCGCTGAAGCTGCACATGCAAATCAAAGTCCGGTAACCTATCTGTTAGATCCGGATAATAATTGGTTTCCGGATCTTGACGATCTTTATAATAAAATAAAGTACAATCCTTCAATCACAGGAATATTAATTATAAATCCTGATAACCCCACAGGTATGGTATACCCAAGGGAAATACTGGAAAAAATGGTTGCGATAGCAAAAGAATTTGACCTTTTGGTTATTGCTGATGAAATATATGAGAATATAACTTATAACAATGCCCAAACAGCCAGCCTTGCAGAATTAATTGGGGATCATCCGGGGATTTCAATGAAGGGTATTTCAAAAGAAATGCCATGGCCAGGAAGCAGGTGTGGTTGGATAGAGTTTTATAATCGAAAGAAAAATGATGAATTCGATAAATTCGCCAGAGCTTTAATCAATGCAAAAATGATTGAAGTTTGTGCTACCAAGCTTCCACAACTTGCTATTCCCAGAATTTATGAAAACAGTAACTTCAAAGAATACAGAAAAGATGAAAATGATAAAATTGGTAAAAAAAGCAGGTTGTTAGAATCCTACATTGCCGACATACCAGGGATAAAATTTAACAGGACAAACGGTGCATTTTATAATTCAATAATCTTCGAAGACGGAGTTATCGATTCAAAAAATAAGTTAAGAATTGAAAATACAAAAGTCAGAAAATTGATTGAAGAATGGGTAGACAAGCCAAATATTAACAATGATCAGAGATTTGTTTATTATCTACTGGGGGCTTATGGTATTTGCGTAGTTCCGGTGAGTAGCTTCTGCAGCCAACTGGATGGATTTAGAATTACCTTGCTGGAAGATGATGAGGATACCTGTGATTATATTTACTCAAACTTAAGAAAGGCATTATTAGAGTATTTACAGATTAGACAGATAGCATAAAAAAAGCCTCTCGTTGAGAGGCTTTTTTTATTATATTTTCTTAACGCTTATACTGCAATTCCTATAAACGATTTGAAAGCAATAGCCATCAAACCAGTAATAAGCATTGTGATTCCAATTCCTTTTAATGGTTTAGGAACATTGCTATACTTTAGCTTTTCACGTACAGCTGCAAGAGCTACGATAGCCAAAGCAAACCCTAATCCTGAACCAAACCCATAAACAGATGCTTGTGGTAGTGTATAGTCTCTCTGTACCATAAATAAAGAACCACCAAGTATAGAACAGTTTACAGCGATCAATGGAAGAAATATACCTAATGAACCATATAAAGAAGGAGAGAATTTCTCAATTACCATCTCTACCAGCTGTACCATACCTGCAATCACCGCAATGAACATGATGAATTGTAAGAATTCAAGGTTCACGTTGGCAAATTCAGCACTTACCCATGTCAAAGCACCTTCTCTAAGTACATATTGTTGTAATAACCAGTTTACAGGAGCTGTGATCGAAAGAACGAAAACAACCGCCAGACCTAATCCCAGTGCAGTACTTACTTTCTTAGATACAGCAAGAAATGAACACATACCAAGGAAATAGGCGAAAATCATATTGTCGATAAAGATCGACCGGACTGCTAAGCTTACTAAATCCATCTATATAATATTTTTAATTTTCAACATAACCTGTTACATAGCGCTGTACCCATATAAGGATACCCAGAATAATGAATGCTCCCACAGAGTCAACCATCATTGAATTGGCCTGGTAAGCTATACCAAGTTCTTCAAACACTTTGAAGTTAAAAATAGATCCTGAACCAAGTAGTTCCCTAAAGAAAGCTACTGTCAAAATAATCCATGCATAACCAAAACCTGATCCAAATCCATCAAGAAGTGAATCATAAGGTTTATTTCCCATTGCAAATGCTTCAAGTCTACCCATTACAATACAGTTAGTAATGATCAGACCAACAAAAGCTCCCAGAACTTTATACATCGGATAACTATATGCTTTTAGTACCTCACTCACTATTGTTACTAGTGATGCAATTACAGCAAGCTGGACAATAATACGTACCCTTGTTGGTATCAGGTTTCTCATCAATGAAATGATGAGGTTTGAAAATACAATCACAAAGATCACAGCAATAGACATGATCAATGTAGGTTGTAATTTCACTGTTACAGCCAGTGCAGAACAAATACCCAATACCTGAACTGTGATCGGGTTATCCTCATTAAGAGGATCGCTTAGTATTTGCTTTCTACGTTTTGACAATAATGGTTCAGAAACCTTTTTAGGTTCCTTTACCTCGCTTTGTACTTCGGTAGTTTCTGTACTCATAATTACAGTAATTAATATTTTTAATTAAAGCGCAGCTTGTACTTCGCCCGACTTATTTTTGTCTATGTAATTTAAATAATAATGAAGGTAGGCATCCAGCATTTGGTTTACACCGTTTGCCGTTAAAGTTGCACCCGACATACCATCGACCTTGTGAGGTCCTAACTTCTCTTCAGGATTGCCTTCTCCTTTAACCATTGTAACAGAAACAAGCTCTCCGCCATCGCTAAAGATAGTTTTACCATTGTAACGGCTTTTAACATCCTGGTTCGTAATTCTGGCGCCAAGACCCGGCGTTTCCCCAACGTGACCAAAAGATACACCTTTAATTACATTAAGGTTATTTTCTAAAGCAATATATCCGAAGATATTATTCCAAAGTCCATTACCATAAACAGGAAAAATATAAGCATCCACATTATCACCTTCACCCTCAGTATATTTAAAAACAGGGAAATAAGCTTTTTCCTCAATAGCTTTAGCACTTTCAATCAATGCTTCAGCTTCTTGTTTAGCTTCTTCATCTCCTGTTCTTTCTGCTAATTGAGTCATTTTCGCTGCTTCTCTGCGCTGCTTCTGAGCTTTAAAAAGCATTCTGAACTGCTTATTTACATTAACTTTTTCAGCTACAACGTCGCTGATCTCTTCGCCGTTCACATCTACCACAAGTGATGAAATGTGCTCGTCATAAAAAGTTAATATCTTGTTGTTCTTCATTTCAGATACATCTGTCACAGCACTCAAGATCTGGGACTTGGTATCTAATTCGATTGACTTTTGCTGCGCCGGCTTTAAGGCTACAGATGTCAATGCCATTGCACCGCCAACAACGACTGTTAGAATTGCGGTGAAAAATATTACGTATCCGTTAGACTGTCGCACGGCTCAACCTCCTTTTCTTATTAGCTTTTACAACATATATATCGATAAGCGGAGCAAATACGTTCATCAGAAGTATTGCCAGCATAATTCCTTCAGGATATGCAGGGTTAAATACTCTGATCAACACTGTAAGGGCTCCGATCATAATTCCGTAGATCCATTTACCCTGGAAAGTATGTGATGCGGTTACCGGGTCAGTGGCCATGTAAACAGCTCCAAATGCCATTCCTCCCATAACAAGGTGAAACTGAGCAGGAACCTTCATGAATTCACTTGCAGCACCTGAGAACAACATGACTGCTGTAAATATCAACATGCCTGCCAGTACTCCGATTATTGCTTTTAACTCTCCTTTGATGAACTTTTGATTCACAATGAACAAAATAATTGTTCCTACTAAGAACGCTACTTTTACACCAGTACCCAACTGACCGGTATAATTAATATCATAAATGAAATTGAATAAATATCCCATCAGGAATGCTCCACCAAATACTGATAATATAATTCTCCAGCTTCCAACTCCTGTAATTATTAAGATAGCAGCACCTATAAGAGCCATTAAAGTAGAAGTTTCACCGATAGATCCCGGGATAACTCCAAGGAACATGTTCTGAAAAGTGTAAGCATCACTTAACCAGAAATTAGAGAATGAACTGATACCATCTGCGGCAGCCATTGCTAAAGGAGTTGCACCTGAAAATGCCTGTACAGGATCGCTCATTCCGATAAGACTATCTCCAAAATAGGTCCAAACATTATCACCTGAAATATCTCCAGGATAGGCGAAATATAGAAATGCACGTGCAGTTAATGCAACGTTCAAAATATTCATTCCAGTACCACCAAATACTTCTTTACCAATAATTACTGCAAAAGCAGTTGCAAGAGCTACCTGCCATAAAGGTATTGTAGCTGGCATAATCAAAGGAATTAACATCCCCGAAACAAGGAAACCTTCGTTAACAGGGTGCCTCCTTATTGTCGCAAAAGTAAATTCGATACCTAATCCAGTAGCATACGATACGATTACGATTGGAAGAACTGCATATGCACCAATAGCGAACTTATCAAGAATAGTTGCCGCTTCCTGACCTGTTGCCAGAAAATGCTGGTGTCCTACATTCCAGATTCCAAAGATTAATGTTGGAAGTAAAGCAATGATAACTGTCATCATCATACGCTTCATATCCACAGCATCCCGGATTTGAACCCCTTTTTTGCTCGTCACATCCTTTGGAGCAAATAAAAGAGTATAGTGAGCTTCAAAAATATAATAATACTTTTCCCACTTCCCACCTTTCTCAAAGTGAGGTTTTTGTTTTTCAAATATGTCTTGTAAAAACTTCATAGACAGTCTTATCAGCTAAATTGCAATAAATTAATACCTTCACGAAGAATCTTTTGAATATCGTGTTTTGAAACATCAACAAACTCACAAAGAGCCAGATCTTCTTCAATTACTTCATATATCCCTAGAGCTTCCATTTCATCAAAATCTTCAGCCATAATAGCTTTGATAAGGAACTCAGGATAAATATCCATTGGTGTAACTTTCTCAAATGAACCTGTTTCAACAAATGCTCTTGGCTCACCGTGTAAGTTAGTATCAACTACAAATTCTTTGTTTTTACCTGCAAAAAACGGTGCAAGTAAACCGAATGCTCTATGGAAACTCACTTTCTTGGTTGATGGTAATATCCAACCTAAGAATTCATACTCGTCTCCTTCAGGTATTACAGTTACCAGATCATCGAAATAACCTACATAACCAGTTTTCTTAATACCTCTTCCCGTTAATACATTTCCACTAACAACCCGAACATTATCAGTGTTCAAATTGTTTTCAAGTAATTTATCTACACAAGCACCTGTATATATAGAATAATATTGAGGGTTTTTCACCTCTGATCCTGCAAGTGCAATTACACGTTTAGTATCATACTTACCTTCAAGGAATAATTTCCCTATCTGAGCAACTCCGAAAGGCTTTACTGTCCAGGCAATATCACCTTTATTGATTGGATCAATATGGTGGATCTGCACTCCAACATTACCTGCAGGATGTGGACCGCTAAATTTATTGATCTCTACATTTTGTATTTGAGAAAATAAGGAAGAAACCTCACCTGAAGCATTTAAGTTCAAATGAACCTTACCGGAAGTTAATTTTTTCAGGATATTAATTCCAGCCTGGAAATATTGTTCCTGACCCTTTAAAAGATAATCAGTATCCGGCGCCAGAGGATTGGTATCGAAACCTGATATAAAGATAGCTTTAGGATTCTCCTCCGGATTGGCTAAAATCCCATATGGCCTTTGTATTAAATTAGGCCAGACTCCACTCTTTAATAATTGCTCCTTGATCTTCTCAGCATCCAGAGACTCTATGTCCGAAACTGAAAACTTGTTAAACTCTTCATATACAATTTCAGAGTCCGCAAGAATTTTAATCTCAAGCAATTTTCTCTTTTTTCCTCTTACGATTTCAACGACTTCGCCACTTACCGGAGCTGTGAATTTAATTGCATCATTCTTTTTATCGTATAAAATAGGAGTTCCTGCCTTCACAGTATCTCCTTCTTTTACCAATAATTTCGGACGCATAATCCCTTCAAAATCAGTCGGTTTAAAGGCATAGGTCGTTGCCTTAATATTCTCCACGAGTTTTTTCTCAGCCTTACCGGCAAGATTTATATCGAATCCTCGTTTAAGCTTAATAGTTTTAGACATTGCTATAACAGGTCATTTTCTATACAAACGGTGCAAAAATAAAAATTTTTTCACCAATTAAAGGGTATAAAAATAGGTATTATATATTATTTAGAATTATTTTAAATAACTACTAATATTTATATTTTTTGTTTATTATCTACCATTCTGGATGTTGCTTCATTTAAAATTTCTTCTACTTGCTCTTCCAAAGTCATATGAGTAGTATCAATTTCCACTGCTTCATCCACTTTTGTCAAAGGACCTACTTTTCTTGTTGTGTCGATTCTATCTCTCTTTGCCAGATTATCAATTATATCGTTTAAGTCCACTAATTGGTCTTTTTCAAGCAATTCTTGTTGTCTTCTTAAAGCTCTGACTTTCATATCGGCTGTCATAAAAACTTTTAATTCAGCATCAGGTAATACTATCGATCCAATATCACGACCATCCATTACCACTCCTTTCTTCTTTCCCAGCTTTTGTTGAAGATCAACCAAAACCTTACGCACTTCAGGAAGAGCACTGACTTCACTTACCATATTAGTAACTCTCATCGTCCGGATATCCTCTTCGACATTTAATCCGTTGAGATAAGTCTCACTTTTTTCCTTTTTACTATTAAATCGAAAATCGATTTGAATGTTTTTTAATGCCTTATCAACCTTTTTTTCATTGGTCAAATCTACATAATTATCTATAAAATAAAGAGTTACAGCTCTATACATTGCCCCACTGTCGATGTACTTGTACTGCAGACGATTAGCAATCATCTTAGCAGTACTGCTTTTTCCACATGCGGAATATCCATCGATAGCGATATTAATTTTTTTCATATCGATCAACAGTCTTTAATTGGGCATGGAATAGGCTCTCCAGGTTTTGGAGGCTTGTTTCTCTTTTGAGTAGCTTTGCAGGAACCAAATAATAATGCAGCAGCTAATAAGAAAAACATAGCTTTTCTTACCAAACTACTGAAGTTTATTAATTTAGAACTATCGTTCGTCATTACTTAAAGTTAAAAAAAAAGATCAACATGATATTATCGGGCAATATTATCAATATCCGACAACAAACCATCGGATTTGGTGAAATTAAAATTCACAATGACAAAATTATAGATATAAATGTCTCCGCACCAGAGAAAAAGGATAAACCTTATTACATGCCCGGATTTATCGATTCACATGTGCATATTGAAAGTAGTATGCTTGTTCCCGGACGATTTGCAGAGATTGCAGTTAAACATGGAACAATAGCTACTGTATCAGATCCTCATGAAATTGCCAATGTTATGGGAGAAGAAGGAATACGGTACATGATCGATAATAGTAAAAGTGTCCCATTTAAATTTTTTTTTGGTCTCCCCAGCTGTGTGCCGGCAACCCCTTTTGAAACTGCGGGTGCAATAATTGATTCCTCACTTACTGAAAAACTGATCCAGGATCCTGATCTTCATTACCTGGCTGAGATGATGAACTGGCCTGGGGTCTTAAACCGCGATAAGGATGTTATGGCTAAGATTAGATCAGCTCAAAAAGCCGGAAAACCTGTAGATGGGCACGCCCCGGGATTAAAAGGCAATGATGCCAAGAAATATATTTCGGCTGGTATAAGCACTGACCATGAATGTTTCACATTGGAAGAAGCCAGGGATAAAGCCTCCGAAGGAATGAAAATACTAATACGGGAAGGTTCTGCAGCTAAAAATTTTGATGCTTTAATTCCTATTATTAATGAATACCCTGAATTAATTATGTTCTGTTCTGACGATAAGCATCCTGATGACCTTATGGAAGGACATATAAATCAACTTGTTATTAAAGCTATTTCTTTGGGTTACGACTTTTTCAATGTTCTTCAGGCAGCTTGCCTAAACCCGATTGATCATTATAATTTAAATGTTGGTAAGCTTGAAAAAGGTGATAATGCAGATTTCATAAAAATCAAAGACCTTGATTCAATGGAAGTACTTGAAACCTGGATCAATGGTGAAATTGTGCAGAATGAGCAGAAAGTAAAATTTAAAGCCCCAAAATCACTTATCATTAATAATTTTTATTCTTATTCAGTATCTGAAAGTGACCTGAAAATAAAAAAGTCTGATAAGGAGATTCCCGTAATTAAAGCTATTGATGGCTCATTGATTACAGAAAAATCATTTTTTCATTCGGAAATTAGCGAGTTCACTGAAAAACAGTTAGTTAATAAGGATCTCTGCAAATTGGTCGTAGTGAATCGGTACAAGGAAGAAATACCTGCTGTTTGTTATATTGAAGGCACTGGGTTAAAAGAAGGCGCTTTTGGAGGAACTGTCGCTCACGATTCACACAATATAATTGTAGCGGGCACTAATGATAAAGACATTATAAAAGTTATTAATCAATTAATGGAAACAAAAGGAGGCCTGGCAGCTTCCGGGAATAATGAAATAAAAAGCCTCCCCCTACCTATTGCAGGCTTGATGACTGATGAAAATGGTTCTGACACAGGTATAAAGTATCAAAATATTGATAAATTCGTTAAAGATATGGGCAGCACATTAAATGCTCCGTTCATGACTATAAGTTTTATGGCTTTACTGGTGATTCCTAAAATCAAACTAAGTGATAAGGGATTATTTGACGCTGAAAATTTCACTTTTTATAACCAATAACTAATTAACATGGCAGAATCGAGTAGAACAGAATTCTTTTCTTCTATAGGAAAAAAAATTGATCACTGGATCGAAGAAAACAAAGATGTAATCGATAAGATCAATACCGAAATAGATGAGAAAAAAGTTGAATTAAAAGAAACGAGTGAGCTTCTTGAAAAGCATTTCAGAGATTTCGCAAAAGAAAACGAAGACAATTTCAGCAAATGGAAAAAAGAAGGTAAAGACCTTTCATTAACCATTAAAGAAAAATTTGAAAGTTTTTTGAGAAGAAATAAAAATGAAGAAGACTCCTGATTAAAGGAGTCTTCTATTATTTAGCTTCGACAGTATTCTTAAGATTATTTAGCCCTTCTTCATAACTCGGGCCAAGCATAGTCTCCATCATTAATCCAAATAATTTAGAGAATCCGGTCATTTCAGCTTCGAAATTCCAGCTTACCTCTGTTTCCGCAGGATTAATTGGTGACAATGCAAGTGTTGCATAGGCCGGAACATCATCCTGCCCAAAATACATTTCCATGGTAACTGATTCATTGGGCTTAATTTCAATAATTTCCATTTGACCATTACCTACATCCCTTTCCTTGGACTCCCATTTCATTATCGATCCTATACCATGCCCAGATCCAATAAATGAATATTTCGCATTCGGATCTAATTTATACCAGGGAGACCATTCATTAAACTTTTTTAAATCACTTATATGAGGATAAATCTCTTCTGGACTAGCCTTTACTGAAACTATTCGCTCTAATTTCACATTGGATGGAGCAAAAACTATTGTTAATGCTAAGGCCAATAAAATAGCCAGAAAAACAAACCCTGAAATTTTTAAAGCTTTCATGTTTATATGACTCTATCTGTAATTCGTTTTTTAAAAAACCTCTCAGCACCAGCAACCTGCTCAATAAATCAATTCTGTAAAAAAATGGCCACCCTATTAGGTGACCAAGATCGTATATTTGCCTTATTTTTAATGAATAATTCAAATTAAAATAAAAAAATTACAATTACAATATTTTTTATAAATAAAATAAAGGATTTCAATTCACTATTTTTGCATCAAACATTTAGATAAATAACTATGAGTTTGATCAGTGCTGATAATCTTGAGAAATATTACGGTGAGAGGAAATTATTTTCATCTGTAAGCTTTGAGATCAACCCCGGAGAAAAGATCGCGCTCGTTGGAGCCAATGGAACCGGTAAGTCAACACTGATGAAAATATTAAATGGCCAGGAAAGCAAAGATAAAGGAGAAATAAGGCAAAAAAACAACCTTTCAATAAGCTATCTGCCCCAGCAACCCGAGGTACCTCAACACCTTACAGCATTTGATTATGTTAAGGACAACAAATCTCCAGGAGCCATAGCTTACAATAAGTATAATGAAGCACTAGAATCCGGTAACAATGAATTGATCGAAAAATCTATGGCTGAAGTAGACAGACTTCAGGCATGGAATTACGATAATGAAGTTAAAGAAGTAATGACCTATCTGGGTATTACTGATTTTGATAAAAAGATGGGGAAACTTTCAGGTGGATTAAAAAGAAGGGCAGCTCTTTCGAGAGTGATTCTCGAAAAACCGGAGCTTTTAATTCTGGATGAGCCTACTAACCACCTGGATATCGAAGCAATAATTTGGTTAGAGAGCTATTTGCAAGCTACTAACTCGGCATTGTTTCTAGTTACCCACGACAGATATTTTCTCGATGCAGTTTGTAACACTATTCTGGATCTTGATCACGGTGGAATTAGAAAGTTTGACGGCCCATACGATAACTTTATTAAGAAGAAGGAAGAATTACTCATCCAGGCTACCACAGAAGCCGAAAAAGCAGCAAATCTTTTAAAGAAAGAAATAGAATGGTCCAGAAGACAGCCTAAGGCCAGAACAACAAAGGCTAAATACAGAATGGATGCTATTGAAGGCCTGAAATCCAAGGCAAAGCAACCTAAGATAAGAGAACAGGTCAAAATGGATTTCGATAGCTCTCAAAAAGGGAAAAAAATACTGGAAATTTATGGTGTTTCGAAGTCGTTTCCCGATAAGCAATTGTTTAAAGATTTTACCTATACGTTTAAGAAAAAAGACAGGATAGGGCTAGTTGGACCAAATGGATCAGGAAAATCAACTTTCCTTAAAGTAATAACTGGCGAAATCAAACCAGATTCAGGAGAGATCATTAAAGGCCAGAACACCAATTTCGGTTATTTTAAACAGGAGGACCCTACCTACAATCAGGATGAAAAGGTAATTGACAGAATAACTGATATAGCTGAAGTAATCAAAATAAATGAAAAGCAAACCCTTAGTGCAAGCCAGGTTCTTCAGTTATTTCAATTTTCGCCGAAAAGACAGCATGAATATGTATATAAACTAAGTGGTGGTGAAAAGAAAAGACTACAGCTTCTTGAGGTACTAGTTAAAAGGCCAAACTTTTTGATTCTTGATGAGCCAACTAATGACCTGGACCTACAAACTCTCGATGCTCTCGAAATATTTTTAAGCCAATATGATGGATGTTTATTGATTGTATCTCACGACAGGTATCTGTTAGACACTTTAGCAGATCATCTATTTATAATCGATCATGGTGACATTAAATACTTCCCCGGCACTTATGATGAATTTAGAACTGTAAAAGCTGAAGAAGAGAAAATTGCAGAAAAACCCATAAAAGAAAAGAAAGAAGAGAAGAGTCAACCAAAAAAGAGTAACTCTAAAAAGCTTTCATTTAAAGAGAAACAAGAATTAAAAGATCTGGAAGAGGAAATTGATAAGCTGGAAAGCGAGAAAAAACAGGCTATTGAGGAAATGAATTCCGGTTCATTAGATCATAGTGAACTCTCCAAAACCGGTTCATTAATTGAAAAAATCGATGCAAGACTGGAAGAAATCACACTAAGATGGATGGAATTAGATGAAATGAATAATAATTAATTTATTCCTCTGAATTATCCTCTACAACTGCTTCAATTACACATTTAATGAGTTTATCTACAATCTTCTGACCATCCTTCGCAAACTCACCTTTAATACGATTTGCGAGGATCGCATTTGTAGAAATTGCCTTGTGGCCTAAAAGTCTGGACATGGCGTAATAACCTGATGTCTCCATCTCAAAATTGGTCAGCCAGAAATTATCCTTGTGAAAGTAAACCAGCTTATCCATAAACCCATCGAAGGCAAGCTGTGTTCTTAATGCCCTGCCCTGCGCAGCATAAAACCCAGGAGATGTTATTGTATTTCCTTTAATAAACACATCTTTATCAAACATTTTCAATAAAGTTTCATCAGCTTTAACACAATAAGGAGTGATTGGAAGAGGAATTTCTCCTTTTAACTGATCACAAATTTCTTTTTCGAAATCAGTCTGAGGCAGATTATAGAAAACCATCAGATTATCGAGCCCGACACCATACTCTGATATTAAAAAGCTTCCAATTGGAATGTCTTCCTGTAAGGCTCCACTAGTGCCAATTCTTATAACATTTAAAGATCTGGTTTCTTTTTTTACCTCTCTTTTTTTAAGGTCGATATTTACCAGGGCATCAAGTTCTGTGAGAACTATTTCAATATTTTCTGTACCCATACCAGTACTCATCACTGTAATCCGTTTATTGCCTATTCTACCTGTATGAGTAATAAATTCCCTCTTATTCATTTCAAATTCGATATCATCGAAATATTTACTCACCATATGCACGCGACTAGGATCACCAACAGTAAGTATAGTATCTGCAATATTTTCAGGCCTCAAATTAAGGTGATAGACACTTTTATCTTTATTTAGAATAAGTTCGGATTCCTTGAGTGACATTTTAAAGCTGGTATATTATAAAATGGAATTAAAATTTCCGATACGTAAATTATACTGGTTTTGCAGGATTTCCAAATACTGTCTCTCCTGACTCGACATTTCCTATCACAATAGAGCCCGCTCCGATTCTTGCACCCTTTGCTATTTTGACACCCGGCACAAGTACTGCTCCAGTACCTATAAACACCTCATCTTCAATCTCTGCTCCTGTCCCTACAATTGCTCCGGCACCCAACTGAACATAATCTCCTATTTTCACTTCATGATCAATTACTGCATTTGTATTTAGGATACAGTGATTACCTAATTTGGCTGATGAGCCTAAAATAACCTTTGCATTGAGGAAATTTCCATGTCCCATTTCAGCATGATCAGAGATAGAAGTATCCGGGTGGATTAAATTAACAGGCATTACCTTTCTTCGGTCATTGAGTAGCTTAACATGCCTTTTTCTTAAGGTTGTTTCCTCTTCTGCAATAAATGCTTCGCACTTCTTGCCAATGAATTTAAGAAAACCATCATCATCTGTTGAGCCCAGAACACTAACATCATTAATTTCAGTACCGTGCAGCTCTTCATGATCATCTAAAAAGCAATAAACTTCTATATTATTCTTGTTCAGAATTTCTAATGCTGCTTTACCCAGCGCTCCTGCTCCAAAAATTATTACCGGTTTTTCCATCACTTTATTTCTTTTTTGCAAAGCTATTAAAGTCAGATCTTTTTGCTCGTAATTGTATGAAATACTTAATAGAAAAATAAAAAAATCCACCCCAAATAACTGGTGTATAATAAACACTGTACCGCATCAATGTACCAAAATTTATTGTAGTCAAAGCGGTTAAAACAGAACTTACAACTAAATAAATAATTAAAGATCCTATCAAATATTTATTAGTCTTTTCTATTATTACAAAAAATCCACATAAAAATGAAACTCCAATCAAAATCATTTTTTGTATCGAAGCCAGTAAAACGAGGTAATTAGATGCTGAAAGATCCAGAGGGCCAAATAAACCGTAGAACAATGCAATAAGAATATTTTTTACATGCAATGAAGAAGAACTGGTATCAAATGGTATACAGTTTTCACCATTGCAGGCATTTGCATAATAATAAGACTGATTTTCTTTTATTATTTCACTCCATCTTGAAATTCCAAAATTAGGATCTACCAAAGGTAAAATAAATAATCCCAAAACGATGAAAAATAGAATGGCAACTACTACAATTTTGGAAGCCTTTTGCCTTAGCATTATTTGTGCAAACAATATCAGAAGGAGTATAAGAATAGAATTATATGGCTTAATAGAAAAGCATACTATCGCTGAAAATAAAATTATCAGGGCTGCAAAATATTTCTCGTAAAAAAATATACCTATAAAGAACAAAAGAGCAAAAACCAGATAAATACTTTCCTTTAGAATTCCTGATGTCCAAAATGTAATGCCCGGAATTATAAATAAGGATATTAGTATTAATTTCAGATATTCAGGCACTTTCTTATCAGTCCAGATGGCAGTCATAAGTAAAGCTTGTAAAAGAGCAATAAATACTATTGTAATCCAGACTGATCTAAATGAAACTATGTAAATCGGAAGAATTATTTTTTCAAAGTTCAGACTTCGCTTATTATTACCATAAATAAGATTATCGCCTCCTTCATATTGATTGCCAAAATATAAATCCGCTATAGCTCCAGGCGATTCAATAAAATAATCAGCCAACACCTCCAGATCGTGAATGTAACTTCCTTGATCTCCGGTAGTAACTTCAGAATAATAGTAAGTTACTGATATCGCAAAAAGTAATTTTACACAAAACAGAAAAATGAAAAAATTACGGGGTCTGAACTCCGGAAGCATGATTGTTTTTTAACAAATTTATTCCTACAGGACAAGATAAGCATTTTTTTCTTTCACAAAACATCTTATTTAGTCCGATTACACTCTGAGAATCGTAGGCATTAATTAAATCAAACCCCAGGTCTGAAAACCTCTTAGTAATTCTGTTCTTTTCTGGTTTGATTGACTCCAGGATCAATAAAGCTTTTTCTTTTAATTCAATATCTCCTATGTACTCTGCATAAGTATAAATCAAGGGAACGATCGTATTTATAACAAGAAGATCAATTGAAGCTTTACCGGGAGTTTTGGATTTTGATTTAGATTCAGTTCCGAATTTATAATGATTTTTCCAGTATTCTGAAGGTTCTTTTTTTAAAATTTTTTGAATAGATAAATAAGAATCAAAGTTTAAAAAAGCATCAAAAAGATTCTTATTTTCCGAAATTATTGCACAGTATTGAGCAATTCTTACTGCCGGAAAATTTGATGGTCTTAATCTCATATATTTCCAGTATGAAGGATCAACTTTTTGGTTGAGATTATATTTATGTCGGAGAAAATCGAATTCAGATTTGAGTAAAGCAGAATAATCATCGCAGGGTTCACCATCTAGCATTCCTGCCAGGCCATACAAATATGCTTCAATCACTACAGGACGATGATAGTTTTTCCTGATAATTGTTTCATCTAACAGATAGGCCATTTGATCAAACCCATCCTGATTAATTTTAAAACCAAAAGACCTTAGCAGCTGCTTATAGGCAACTTTCTCCCAGTTATTATTTTCATCGCTAAGCTCATTTAATATTCGTAATTTCTTTTCGTCCATCCTTTGAATCATTGCCATATCCAAAGCCTGTCTGATCCTGACTGTATCACAATTATTAACTGGATCGAAGACACCACATGGAATGGAACCGGGAGGTTGTAAAAATTGCTTGTACTTACGCACCAACAATGGGCTAACCCGGTCTTTTAATTCCAAAACGGGTATTATTTCTCCTGCAGCATTAAATACATCTACATCGTTTTCCCAAACAACGTGAAGGATGACATTATCATAAGCCGGATCTTCGTGATGTTTATGATTATACCAATCTGATGATTTGATATGAATCTCGATATTACCAAACCATTTGAGATCATCTATTTCGACAAGACCCCTGTTAAAATCGGGACCGTCATTATTATTAAAAGTGCCTGATTTAATAATGGCTAATGGTTGATTTCTATGAGTGGTTAATTCATCTTTATCAAAAGATTGATATTTCCACAGATAGTGGAGAAAGTCTTCTTGCATGGTTGATAGTTGGTTGATTGAAAGATACCATGAAGAAAATAAAAAGGATCAAATAAAAAAAGGCAGCTTATAAAAAAGCTGCCATTTCATTTTGTATTTTTTTTGCTTCAGCTTTTGCAGCCTCTGCAAATGATTCGGAGGAATCGGCATAAATGACACCCCTGGTAGAATTAACCAATAACCCGACGTCATCATTCATTCCATATTTAATAACATCTTTCAAACTTCCACCCTGTGCTCCTACTCCCGGTATCAAAAGAAAGTTATCTGGAATAATTTTGCGTATATCAGTCAGGGCTTCTGCACGGGTCGCTCCTACCACATACATCATATTATCTTCATTGCCCCAGGCAGAAGACCTTTCGATTACCTTATGATAGACCTTTTCACCTGATTTTAATTCAAGTTGCTGGAAGTCATCAGCTCCAGGGTTACTTGTGAGTCCCAAAAGAATAACCCAGCGGCCTTCAAACTCCAGGAAAGGAGTTACAGAATCTTTTCCCATATAAGGGGCAACTGTTATACTATCAAAATCCATTTCTTCGAAAAATGCACGAGCGTACAATCCTGAAGTATTGCCTATATCCCCTCTCTTCGCATCAGCTATTGTAAAATGATCTTTGGGAATGTAATCGATAGTTTTTTTTAAGCTCACCCATCCTTTAGGACCATGAGCTTCATAAAAAGCAATGTTGGGCTTATACGCAACACAATAATCTTTGGTAGCATCAATAATTTGCTTATTGAATTCAAAAATGGGGTCCTCTGTTTTAAGCAGATGTTCAGGGATTTTTCTTATATCAGTGTCAAGACCAACGCAAAGAAAAGATTTTTTTCTTCTTATTTCTGTTATTAATTTCTTTCTGTCCATATCGCAAATAAAAAAAGCCGTAGAAAACGGCTTTTAAATATTATCTCAGGTCGATTATCTCTACTCCCGGGTATTTCGATTTGTTAAACGTAAAATCTGAAGATGCTGCAGACGTATTTGGCTTAAAGCTTTTAATGTCATACACATATTTATTGCCACTATCTTCAGTAATAGTATAACTTTTCAGATCGTTAGTTCCATCTTCGATAGTTAATCTCACCCAGTATGGCTTATCTCTTCTATCATTTGGAATAAGGTCGATCAGGTGATATTTTTTTCCGTTGATAGTTGTAGAATTATAATATATAACCTTAAAGTCTTTCTTATAAACAGTGTAAATTGAAGATGGCGTCATATCCATTTCTCCTTCATTAGCATTGCTTATATTAACCTCATTTACCTCAGGTAAATATGTCCATACAGATTCTCCATTGTTATAAATAACCTGATTTCCGAGATCCAGTTTATAATTATCTCCTTTAACAAGGATACTTCCACTAAAATCATCTCTGATATCTTCAACCTCGTTAATTAAAGAATAAGTGAAATTAGCTTTATAAGTATCGTAATTCTTGTACTTATTGCTCATAGCATTAAGTATGCGCATTGCTTGCGGATCTTTTTGTGCCTGCACCGCAAATACAGTTAAACAAAGTACTAGTGTCAATAATTTCTTCATAATGCAAAAGTATAAAAGTTTTATTTACTTTTTGTTATTGAGGTCGTTCAATAATTGTTCCAAACTTGATTCATCCTGAATTAAAACTTCTCTGGCCTTACTTCCTTCAAACCCTCCAACTACTCCGGCAGCTTCAAGCTGATCAATTAATCGACCTGCTCTATTGTATCCGAGTTTCAATTTACGCTGGATGAGAGAAGTACTTCCCTGCTGATGCATAACTATTAACCTTGCAGCATCATCAAACAATACATCTCTTTCGGATAAATCAACTTCTCCAACTCCTGATTCCTCTTCACCTTCATACTCAGGCAATAAGTATGCCGAAGGATAACCACGTTGACTTCCGACATATTCACAGACTTCTTCAACCTCAGGCGTATCGATAAATGCACACTGAATTCTAAGCATATCAGAACCAGAACTTAACAGCATATCTCCCATCCCCACTAACTGCTCCGCACCACCGGTATCCAGAATCGTTCTTGAGTCTACCTTTGAAGTTACTCTAAAACTTAACCGGGCCGGGAAGTTTGCTTTTATAGTACCAGTAATCACATTTACTGAAGGTCTTTGTGTTGCAATAACAAGGTGCAAACCAACAGCTCTTGCTAACTGAGCAAGGCGGGCGATTGGAGTTTCAACTTCTTTGCCAGCAGTCATCATTAAATCTGCTAACTCATCTATTACTACTACTATATAAGGAAGGAATCTATGCCCGTTTTCAGGATTGAGCCTGCGATTAACAAATTTATTATTGTATTCTTTGAGGTTTCTACACCCGGCATCCTTTAAGAGGTCATACCTGGTGTCCATCTCCTCACAGAGAGAATTCAGAGTGTAAACAACCTTTTTGGTTTCTGTGATAATAGCATCCTCACTGTTTGGCAATTTTGCGAGAAAATGCCTCTCTATTTTATTAAAAAGTGTCAGTTCTACCTTTTTCGGGTCAACTAATACAAATTTTAATTGAGAAGGGTGTTTCTTGTATATTAATGAAGCCAGAATTACGTTCAACCCGACTGATTTACCCTGACCTGTGGCACCTGCCATTAATAGGTGTGGCATTTTGGCCAAATCAGTGATAAATACTTCATTTGATATGGTTTTACCGAGTGCAATCGGTAATTCATATCCTGATTTCATGAATTTCTCTGTAGAAAGAAGGGACTTCAATGAAACCATTTCCCTGTTTTTATTAGGGACTTCAATACCGATGGTACCTCTACCCGGGATTGGTGCAATTATTCTTATGCCCAATGCAGCAAGCGAAAGAGCAATATCATCTTCAAGATTTTTAATCTTGGATATTTTAACACCTGCTTCAGGGACAATTTCATAAAGAGTAACGGTTGGCCCGATAGTCGCTTTTATACTGGAAATTCCAATCTTGAAGTTTACTAAAGTCTCAACAATCTTATCCTTGTTTTGCTCTAGTTCTTCTTTAGTAACCTTAACTTGACCGGAATCATGGCTTTTTAGCAGGTCAAGTGGTGGATATTCGTAAGATGAAAGATCCAGTGTCGGATCATAATTTTCAAGCTGATCAACAGTTTTTTCTGACTTCTTTCCTTCCTCTATTTCCAGACTTAATCCATCATCTTCTTCCTCATCTTTTAAAAGGTCATCCTCGAGTGAAGAAGTATCAAGAGGGTCTTCAACTTCAAGTGTTAGTTTATCAGAATCCTCCGCTTTTCTGGTTTTTTCTTTCTTTTCCTTATTAGAAATTTCCCAGGAGTTTAACTCTTCCTCTTCTGTTTTTTGATGAGCCTGGAGCACTTCTTCTTCATAATCAGTCCTGTCTGATTGATCTTCTTCGTCAGAATCACCTTTTTCTTCTACGGAGTTTTTCATTTCTGACCACTCATCCTGAAGGTGATCTTCTACATCTCTGATCCCTTTTTCTACACTTGTGGTTAGCCCTCCAATTGAAGTCACATTAAAAAAGTATATAATAAATGCTATCAAGCTAAAGAATAGCAATAATAGTGTGCCCCAACCTATCAGATTATTAAAAACATTTGCCAGTTCATAACCGATACCTCCACATAAAAATCCGAGCGCACTTTCATCCTGTGATTTAACAACTACATAACCTAACAAGGTACTCAGCCAGAAACTAGTAAAAATCACAAATACAGTAGAACTTTTAACCGGTAAAAGAGTCCTTTTAAATACTATGGAATAACCCCAATTAAACATTAAAGGAGGAATAAGGAAAGCTCCTATTCCCAACCATTTGAAGATGAAATAATAAGAAACTACTGCTCCAAATAATTTCATCCAGTTTTCTGCTTCTCTACCTTCTGTAATCAATGATGCATCACCAAGTGATTCCACGATACTTTGATCTGCTTTTCCTGTAAACAAATAGGATATAAAAGCAATAAGGAGAAACAAAGAAGTGATTAAAAAGAAAAACCCGAAAATAAGGTGAAGTCTACGGTCAGACAGAAAAGAAAACTTGAAATTCAGCTTTTTCTTTTTCTTACTACCTTTTGATTTTTTCTTTTTGAAATTATTTGATTTATAGGTGTTAGCCGCCATGTTAAAAAATCAACTCCCTCGTTATATAAATATACAATTAATTATAACGCCAAAAATAATATTTAAGTATTTATTCAAATTTTGACTCATTAGCGAAATTAAAGATTTTCGCGGATAATCTGCTTGTTTATCTTTTTAATTATTGAAGGTCCTTCGTATACGAAACCAGTATACACCTGCACTAATGATGCTCCTGCTTTTAATTTTTCAATTGCATCCTGACCATTAAATATTCCACCAACTGCAATTATTGGGACTTTATTATCAAGTTTATTATTCAAATATGTTATTACCTCCGTCGACCTGTCCTTTAAAGGCCTGCCACTCAACCCTCCAGCCCCAATAGCATCTACTTTAGAATCTGCAGTCTTTAAATTCATCCTGGATATGGTGGTATTTGTAGCAATAATCCCATCCAATTTTACAGTTTTCACAATATCGACAATATCATCTAGTTGATGATCGCTTAAGTCAGGAGCTATCTTTAATAATAGAGGCTTGGCATTTTCCATGTGGTAATTCACATGTTGAACTTCGGATAGTAATTCTAACAAAGGCTCTTTTTCCTGTAATTCTCTTAAATTTGGCGTATTTGGTGAACTTACATTTACTACAAAATAGTCTACATACGGGAATAATGCTTTAAACGAAGCGATATAATCATCTACGGCTTCTTTATTAGGGGTTACTTTATTTTTGCCAATATTCCCACCAACGATTACATTTGAGTTTTTCTTCTTAAGTCTTTCTACAGCTGTAGATACCCCCTCATTATTAAAGCCCATTCTGTTAATAATTGCTTTATCCTTAGGTAATCTAAATAAGCGAGGCTTTTCATTACCAGGCTGTCCTACTGGTGTAAGAGTCCCTATTTCTATAAAACCAAATCCAAAATTACCAAGTTCATCGACAAGTCTGGCATCTTTATCAAAGCCAGCTGCCAGACCGACAGGATTCGGGAATTTTATACCAAAAACCTCTCTTTCCAGCCGTTCATCTTTTTTATGATATAAGGAATGTAATAGAAAGGGAACACCAGGAATTTTATAGAAAAATTTCAGTGCCGAAAAAGCAAAGTGATGTATAGATTCAGGATCGAATAAAAAAAATAAGGGGCGAATTAATAATTTGTATATCACAGTTTTTTTGGCAAAAATAATAGTTGTAATCTACAAAAAAAAGAAGCTGTCCAAAATTGAACAGCCCCATTAAACCTAAACCTAAACCTAAAATCTTAAATATTTTTAATCGTAATTCTCTAATCTTTATCTCAAATCTATATCTATTAACGGAACTTCAGTATTTTTCGTTCCGTTTTTAACGAATTTTAATCTTTTGTTTCGTTCAACAATGCAAAATTGAACATTAACAAAAGATTTCACTCCATAACTTGTATTAATAAATTATTAAGAAATCTTAAGAAAAACAAAAATTAACATTCTATTTTTCTCAAGCACAAAGAGTTAACAAAAAATTGACTAATAGTAAAAATACAGCTAACAGTAAATATTCATTTTTGTTATTATGAAAAGCTGTAATCAATACAAGTCATTAAAAGTTCTTGGTAGCTTTAATTTAGGTTTTGCAATCGCTATAATTTTTTCAAACTTCTTTAACGGAACTCTGTCAATTTCCCATTTAGAATTGACGGGTTATTCTTTCTTTTTCATCTTAGGTTTGTTAATATTTATTCCTTTCTCTTTTAAATTCGTGGCTGGCGCACCGTCTAAAGAAATTAAATCTGTTTTTATTTATAGCTTAATTATATTTCTATTTACGGGCATTTTTCTAAATTTAGCTACTCCACCTTTAAGATATTTATTTTTGGTATTGGGAGGAATTGGCACAAGCTTACTCCTTGCCTGTTATTATCGACTTTGTGAAGGGAAAACATATAGTAGTTGGTTATACTCAGCTTTAATATTTGGTATAATTTGCGGGGAATTCCAACTAACTCTTTTTAATAAGTTGATTTCAATTGATTTACCATTAACGACAATTGTCTCAATTCCCACCTTTATTTTTGGAGCTTATTCACTTTTATTCTTAAAACCAAAAGTTGAAAAAAAAGGCATTCACAGAGGTATGCATCTTCAGAGTCTGAGAAACTATCGAGACAGTCTGATTTTCTTTGGCTTAATAGTGGGCACTTGTTCATTCCTTTTAGCAAAAAAACTAATAGAAGAAGCATCCATTCATTTTGAACAAAATTCAATTGCTTTAATTAGTACTTGCCTACTCTTAGTACTGACAGAGAATAAAAAAAATAAAGCAAAACAAATAAGCACCAGGCTATCTATCACCTACATTGCTGGATGTACTGCCTTTATTACAGGATTTATCAGTGAATTTTATATGATCGATAGCCTCATTAATTTTCTGTATAACCTTTCTTTACAAACTGTATTAATATTTATTCTGATTGGATTGTTTGATCCGATAAACACCTATTTGAAATCTAATAAAACATCACTACTATCTATTTATAAGACACTATATATTGGGATTATATTCTTTTCATTATTAATACTAATAGATTTCACAGGCCTTATCTCTTCAAATTACCTGGAGATTCAAAGCATCATTATTACGGGAATTCTTTCCATATACGGCATACTTTATACCCCTATCAGAAATTCAGCTAACAAATTAAGAAACAATACTCACAAAATGATCGAGTCAAATTTATAAACCAGCCCTATAATGATTGATATTCCTGTAAATACAGCAGAAAGATTAATGAGGCTCTACCGTTCAAAAGGAAGCAAATTACAGCTTCAAAACTCTATTTCAGAGATGGATTATAGCTATCAATTAGCAATTCTGGCAGTAGAAGATGGCCAGGATGATGAAGTAGTTCTTGCTGCTTTCTATAATAATTTTGCAAAATTAATCACAGAAAAAAGTGAAGATCCTGGTTATGAAAAAACTATTCAGGCCCTGAAAAATCTCGGATTTAGTCCGAAAATATTAAAAATAATTAAAGACGTTTCCCGGGATGAAAGCCAAAGTTTAGTAAAAGCTAAATTTGAAAAGTGGAAAACCCTTTCCCTCGAGAAGCTAAATGTACAAACAGACCTGTCTTTCATTAAACAACTTACGGTAAAGTACTTAAGAGCAAGCTAAAGCTACTTATCGCGGCCGGGTAAAAAATCATTGATAACTTGTTGCAGATAGTCCCTGTCAATATGTGTGTAGATTTCAGTGGTTGTAATAGATCTGTGTCCGAGCATTTCCTGTACAGCCCGAAGATCGGCACCTCCTTCAATCAAATGAGTTGCAAAAGAATGTCTGAAGGTATGAGGACTAACAACTTTTTTAATTCCTACATTCTTCGCCAGTTCTCTTACCTTAGTAAAAGCTGATATTCTGGATAGTTTCCCTCCCCTTTGATTAAGAAATAAAGCATCTGCTGCTTCTATTTTAACTTTATTTTTATCTATTAATTCGTTCCTCCATTCTTCAATATAAATCTTAATATGTTTTTTAGCTGAAGACCCAAGAGGAACTAATCTTTCCTTATTTCCTTTACCAATAATTCGCAGAAACCCAGGTTCCATAAAAATATCACTCAGTTTTAAGCCCACTGCTTCACTTACCCTCAAGCCACTCCCATATAGTAGTTCTATCAAAGCTCTTGATCTTGCTCCATCAAAAGTATTTAATGGAATAGAGTTGAGAATTTCATCTATCTCATGGACTTCCAGGACATCGGGAAGCTTTCTGGGAATTCGTGGTACTTCTAATAACTGAGAGGGATCAATTTCCAGTATTTTTTCAACTATCAGGAAATTAAAAAAGGATTTTATTCCGGATATCATTCTGGCTTGAGAATAAGGAGAATAACCCAGGCTTGCCAGTTCATTAGTAAACTCCTCCAGATCCTTTAGTTTAATATCACCAACTTTTAAGGATCTATCCTGGGAAAAAACAGATAAATTGCGAACATCCCTATGATAAGCCTGAATAGTATTTTCTGCTACTCCCCTTTCAAGTTTAAGGTATGTACAAAACGATTTAATTAGCTGACCCCAATTCATGTAATTCAAAAATGAACCAAATAATTCGAATTATACAATGTATATGTTAGTTTGCGAAAAAATACCGGTATGAATATTATAATTATTAACGGCCCAAACCTTAATTTATTAGGAAAAAGAGAGCCAGAAATATATGGTAATGAAGGGTTTGAATCATATTATAAAAAATTACAGGAAAAATATCCGGACGAAAAACTTGAATATTATCAATCGAATATTGAGGGAGAAATAATAAATAAGATCCACCAAGTTGGATTCGATGCCGATACTGCTATCATTCTAAATGCCGGAGGATATACTCATACCAGTGTTGCCATATCTGATGCCATAGCCGGTGTAAATGTTCCGGTGATGGAAGTTCACATTAGTAATATTTATAAAAGAGAAAGCTTCAGACACAAAAGCATTATCAGTAAAGAATGTATAGGAATGATCTCAGGTCTTGGACTCGAAGGTTATTCGCTGGCGATACAATATTTTGTAAATCAAAAACTTATAAATCAACAGTAAAAAAAATTAATTTTTTTTCATTGCAAAGTTGGGGATTTTAAAAATCCTTTCTACTTTTGTCATCCCAAAACGATGGGAAAAACAAACTGCCCGATGGTGTAACTGGCAACACGTCTGGTTTTGGTCCAGAAGAGTCTAGGTTCGAGCCCTAGTCGGGCAACAAAAAAATCCCGGAAAAATATCTTTTTTTCGGGATTTTTTATTTATTGTAAAAAATCAGACCGCCCTAAAAACATGTCTTCAGTAAAATTCTTTTCCGGATCAGGATCCGCAGAATTATCCGAAAAAATTTCTCATTTTTACGGTAAGCCATTAGGATCTATTTCTCATCAAAAATTTAGCGACGGGGAAATATCAGCATCTTTTAACGAAAGTGTAAGAGGTTGTGATGTTTTTCTAATCCAATCTACTTCTCCTCCATCAGACAACATTATGGAGTTACTTTTAATGATTGATGCAGCAAGAAGGGCAAGCGCTAAATACGTGACAGTTGTTATGCCATATTTTGGTTATGCTCGTCAAGACAGAAAGGACAAGCCAAGAGTGGGTGTTGGAGCTAAGCTTATGGCTAACCTTTTAACAGCAGCAGGTGCAGACAGGATTATGACATGTGATTTACACGCTGGGCAAATCCAGGGATTTTTTGATATCCCTCTTGATCACCTGGATGCTTCATCAATTTTTGTGCCTTATCTAAGAAGTCTAAAGCTTGAAAACGTAGTTTTCGCTGCACCGGATGTAGGTAGTACCGGAAGAGCAAGAAGATACGCTCAACATTTTAATGCTGAGATGGTAATATGTGACAAGCACAGAAAACGAGCAAACGAAATTGCCAGTATGCAGGTAATTGGTAATGTCAAAGATGCTGACGTAATCCTGGTAGATGATATTGTCGACACTGCAGGAACAATCTGTAAAGCCGCTAGTATCTTAAAGGAAAAAGGAGCCAAATCTGTCAGAGCAGTAATTACTCACCCTGTTTTGAGTGGCAAAGCATATGAAAACATTGAAAACAGTGTTCTGGAAGAAATGGTAGTAACAGACACTATACCGTTAAAAAAGGAAAGTGAAAAGATAAAAGTGCTCACTGTATCAGATCTTTTTGCAAAGGCGATAAGAAAAATTCACGATCATGAGTCAATTAGTTCACTTTTTATTTAACTTTGCGCACATTTTAAAATTTAACAAATAAAAATTATGAAAACAGTTGAGATTATAGGGTATAAAAGAGCAAATCTCGGCAAAAAAGAAGCAAGAGACCTTAGAGTAGAAGGAAACGTACCTTGCGTTCTTTATGGTGGTGATGAGCAAGTTCATTTCTACGCTCCTGCTTATTTATTCAGAGAGCTGGTTTACACTGCTGAAGCCCACTTTGCCCACATTAATGTTGAAGGAAAAGAATACAGAGCTATTTTACAAGATATTCAATTCCACCCGGTAAGTGACATTATTCTACATGCTGATTTCTTTGAAATCCATGAAGGAAGACCAATTAAAATGGATATCCCTGTTCACTTTGAAGGTAAAGCTCCAGGTGTAGAAAAAGGTGGTACTCTTGTTAAGAAAAGAAGACTACTAAGAGTTAAAGCTCTTCCTAAAAATATGCCAGAGCATATCACTGTTGATATCAGTGATCTGGATTTCCATAGTTCAATAAAAGTTCAGCACATTGAAACTGAAAACTTTGAGATCATGGATGCTGACAGATTATCAGTAGCGGTAGTTGAGATCCCAAGAGCACTTAGAGGTAAATCTAAGGATGAACTTGATGAGGATATGGAAGGAGAAGAAGGTGCTGAAGATGCAGAAGGTACTGAAGGTGCAGAAGCATAAAATTTCTAATTTATTTATATTTAAAGGCTGCTTTTTTAGCAGCCTTTTTTTATATCAAAAAGTAATATGAAATATTTAATTGTCGGATTGGGAAATATCGGCCCTGAATATGAAGCTACAAGACATAATATTGGTTTCATTGTGGCTGATGAGCTTGCAAAAAAGAACAATGTCGAATTTTCTCTTGATAAGCAATCTTTTAAAACTGAATTCAAACACAAAAGCAGAACTTTCATTCTGATAAAGCCTACCACTTATATGAACCTGAGTGGTAAAGCAGTTAAATACTGGATGCAAAAGGAAAACATTTCCTATGAAAGACTGCTGGTAATCGTTGATGACCTGGCCCTCCCTTTTGGAAAATTAAGAATGCGTGGTAAAGGATCTTCTGCCGGCCATAATGGACTCAAAAATATAGAACAGCTATGTGGTGGTAGTAATTATCCACGATTAAGATTTGGTATTGGAAGTGATTTCCCGAAAGGGAGACAAGTTGACTTTGTATTAGGCGAGTTTAGTAAAGAAGAAAAAGAAGAGCTTCCATTCTTAATAAATAAAGCATGTGATATGGTTCTTAGCTTTGGAACAAAAGGAATAAACCTTACAATGAGTGAATTCAATAATTAAAAAAAGGGCCAAAAAATGGCCCCTTTTTATCTCTAGTAATACTCGATTTATCAGCTCACAATACTTCCTGGATTTACTTTTTCTCCGGGCTGAATAAATCTCAGATTCCCTTCCGAATCTTCAGCCATTAAAACCATTCCATTAGATTCGATACCCATCATTTTTCGTGGCGCCAGATTAGCTAATATACATACCTGCTTACCTACAACCTCTTCTGGCGAAAAATGCTGAGCTATACCAGAAAGAACTACCCTGGTATCAACACCGGTATCGATAGTTAATTTTAAAAGCTTTTTAGACTTAGGCATTTTTTCAGCTTCAGTAACTGTTCCAATCCTGATATCCAGCTTTATAAAATCATCAAAAACAATTTCAGGTTTAAGTGGGGCTACCTCAGTCTCTTGGTTTTCCTTTTCGTTTTCCTCTCTGATTGATTCAAGTTTAGCCATTTGTTCTTCGATCGTTTTATCTTCTATTTTATCAAATAATAAAGTTGGTTTATTGATTTTATGCCCGGCTTTTAGAAAATCATCTTCACCGGCATTTTGCCAGGTGAATTTACCAGATTCTATATTTAAAATCTCATTAAGCTTTTCGGCAGAGAATGGCAGGAAAGGTTCCATAACTACAGCAAGTGAAGCTGAAATTTGCAAACCGATATTCATAATGGTTTTAACCCTCTCCTCATCTTCTTTAATCAGTTTCCATGGTTCTGTATCAGCAAGATATTTATTTCCCAGTCTGGCCAGATCCATTAATCTTTGAGATGCTTCTCTGAATTTATACCCCTCTATCAGAGTGCCAATTTGAGAAGGTATATTTTTCAAATCATTCAAAACTTCCTTATCAAAATCCGATAGTTCTCCCCTCTCAGGAACTACGCCGTCATAATACTTTTGAGTAAGAACTGCTGCCCTGTTGATAAAATTCCCAAGTATGGCAACTAATTCACTATTGTTACGAGTTTGGAAATCCTTCCAGGTGAAGTTATTATCCTTAGTTTCAGGAGCATTCGCACAAATAACATATCTCAAGACATCCTCTTTACCTTTAAACTCCTCTAAATATTCATGAAGCCATATTGCCCAGTTTCTCGAAGTACTGATTTTATCTCCTTCAAGATTCAAGAATTCATTAGCTGGAACATTTTCAGGTAATACAAACTCGCCATGAGCTTTTAACATTGAAGGAAAAATAATACAATGAAAAACTATATTATCCTTTCCGATGAAATGAACTAGCTTAGTATCATCGTTTTTCCAGTAATCTTCCCAGTCATTCCCGGTGTTTTGCGACCATTCTTTTGATGCACTAATGTAACCGATCGGGGCATCAAACCAGACATATAATACCTTACCTTCTGCACCTTCAACCGGGACAGGAATACCCCAATCGAGATCTCTGGTTACCGCTCTCGGCTGTAGTCCGCCTTCAATCCAGCTTTTACATTGACCATAAACATTTGGTTTCCATTCCTTGTGGCCTTCTAATATCCATTCTTTTAACCATGGTTCGTACTGATCTAAAGGAAGATACCAGTGTTTAGTTTCTTTAAGAACCGGTTTTTCACCAGTTAGAGTTGAACGAGGTTCTATTAATTCATTTGGACTCAGGCTGGAGCCGCACTTTTCACACTGATCTCCATATGCATTTTCATTGCCACATTTAGGACAAGTACCTACTATATATCTGTCTGATAAAAACTGTTGTTCCTTTTCATCAAAATATTGTTCAGAAGTTTGTTCTACGAACTTTCCATCTTCGTACAATTTTTTGAAAAAATCAGAGGCTGTTTTATGATGAGTTTTACTACTTGTCCTGGAATATACATCGAAGCTAATACCAAATGATCTCAAAGAATCTTCGATCATTTTATGATATTTGTCCACAACTTCCTGAGGTGTTTTACCTTCCTTTTTTGCCCTTATTGTAATCGGAACCCCGTGTTCATCACTTCCTCCCAGGTAATGAACATCATTTCCTGCCAGTCGCAGGTATCTGACATAAATATCTGAGGGCACAAAAACTCCGGCCAGATGTCCGATGTGAATGGGGCCATTAGCGTAGGTTAAAGCTGAAGTTACTGTATATCTTTTAGGTGAATTACTCATATTGTTTTCTTTGACTGCAAAGATAACTTTTTATGAGAATTATACTCCTTAATATATGATTTTCCGGATCACTCCGAGCTAGGTAAAATTATATTAAATGTGTTACCGGAATTTTCCGGATGATAAGTTATTTCGCCTCCCAATCTCAATGTTGCTTTTTTAGCAATATTTAGCTCCAGACCGGTTTTATAAGCTATTGGAGCAACTCTAAAGAACATGTCGAATATATCTTCCCTATATCTTTCAGGAACCTGAATACCATTATCTAATACTGTAATTCTAATTACATTTTCAGCTGAATTTGAGATTTTCATACATACCTTCAATAATTCATCCCCTTTATAGTTCAGGGTGTTTTCAAGCATATTTTCCAGTATAAGTCTTAAG
Organism: Mangrovivirga cuniculi; assembly: GCF_005166025.1. Lineage (NCBI taxonomy): Bacteria > Pseudomonadati > Bacteroidota > Cytophagia > Cytophagales > Mangrovivirgaceae > Mangrovivirga > Mangrovivirga cuniculi. The sequence continues at coordinate 1,828,310 of NZ_CP028923.1, read as the reverse complement.
AGATGTTCATCTCTATTCCAGACAGTTCCTTTTTCAACTTCAAAATCATAGACGATATCAATATTTTTATTAGTCTCTGTCAGTTTGGTGACAGTTTCTCTTACAAGAGTCTCCAGGTAAACACTGTCTTTTTTTAGTTTGTGCTTATAAATGGTATGGATAACCATAAGGCGACTTAATACAAACTCCAATTCTTTAGTCTCATCTGAGACCATTTGGAAATAATTTTTAGACGTTTTTTCAGGAGCTTCCAGCAGTCCGAGATAACTTAAACCGTTAATTCTGGCTAAAGGACCCCGAAGATCATGAGAGGCTTTGTAAATAAACAGGTCAAGTTCTTTATTAGTATCAGTAAGGTCTTTATTTGCTTTTTGTAATTCTTTAGTCCTTTCTTTAATCATTTCTTCCTGAAAGGCATTGACATTACTTAATTGTTGATTTTGTTGTTCAATAGTATTTTTTGCTGCTTCAACTTTAAGATTTGCTTCTTCTAGCTGCTTATTAATCTTAGCCATTCTGACTTTGCTAATATAAATGATAATAGCAGAGAGTACCAATATTAATACTATTGCCACTAAGAGAATGATAAACAAGCGATTCTGTTTGATTTTTTGATCTCTAACAGAGATTTCACTTTGCTTTTGCTCTTCCAGGTAATCTTTTTGAACGCGTGCTATTTTATTATATACGTCTTCACCTAATATTTTTTCTCTGATACTATCGTGCTTCACCTGATATTTAAGGGCATTTTTATATTCACCAAGTAGTTCATAAACCTGACCTTTAAGCTTATAAACAGAAAGTAATTCTTGTTCTACATTTAATTCTTTAGAGTAATATAAAACTGAATCAAGGTAAATTGATGCAGAATCTAAATAGCCGGTATTCATTTCAACTTCTGCTTTTACCCTTAAAACACTCGGCATTAATAACCTATCATCGGTAGCTCTTTCAGTAATATATGCTAAATCAACATAGTATTCTGAGCTATCATATTGTTCTAAGTTATTATAAACTTGAGCCAAGCCGATATAGCTATAGGATATGTTAGCTGAATCTCCTTGTAAACGAGACAATTTTTCTGATTCAAAAAATAGTTTTTTGCCTTTGAACTTTGCTCTAAATCAATATAGATATGCCCAATGTTATTTAAATTAATAATAATACCTTCGTATCTATTTAATGATTTATTAATTTTCAATGCCTTCTGATAGTACTCTAAAGCAGTCTGGTTATCTTTTATTTCATCATAAACCAAGCCAATATTACCATTTGATATAGCTATTCCCACAGAATCATTCAACTCTTCCATCATAACGAGAGCCTTAAAATGATATTCCAGAGAAGCTTCATAATCTCCAAATCGTCTATAGAGATTTGCCAGATTATTTAAATAACTTCGTACTTGATATGAATTATTATTTTCCTGTGCGACTTCTAATGCCTTTTTAGCATATTCTAAGGATAATTTAAATGATCCTTTCTTTTTGTAAACAAGAGCAATATCATTTAATACTTTAGCCTCCCATTCTTTATCATTTAAATTTTCTGCAATTTCTAAAGCTTGAAAATCATAGTAAAGAGCAGAATCAAAACTAATACCCCAATATTCATATCCTAAATCATAAAGGACTTTAATTCTTTCTTCTGTCGATGAATGGCTTAATATATCTTTTAATTCTTGGATTCTATCGTTTGTATTTTCTAATCCCGTATTATTCTCTTGAGAAAATCCTTTGAAAAAACATATAAGATAAATGCAAAAAGTAATTAAAAAAAATTGAATTTATATAAATTATTCCTCATATAATATAAAAAAAACTATATCTATTTGTAAGAATACAACAATCTCATTTTTAACACCTTATAATAATATAATAATATTTACATTTTAAATATTATCTTATATATTCGCTTTAGATTTTAATTTTTCTAAGTGTTGGAATAATTAAATCAGGAGCTCCTACCTAAGATTTGCTTTTTTCTAAATGCAAATATTCAATTATTTAATTGTTAAAAAATTCGTAGTGCATTCGAATGTATTCGTGAATATATGAATTTGCATTAATATTTCTAAATAAAAAAAATCAAGTTTTTTAAATAAAAAACTTCTAAAAGTTAATAAAACATATAAAACTAATAATAATGACAAATGCTATGAAAAATCTCTACAAAACTTTTGTAATCGCAGCTATTATCTCTTTCACATTTGCTTGTGAAACTGAAACCGTTGAACCTCAATTACCAGAAGATGAAAAAGCTGAAACTATCAAGCGTGGTGAAGATATCAGAGGTGAAGTAATCAAACGCGGTGAAGACATCAGAGGATAATCCATTTAATCATTTTAAACATTCAAACTTTTAACGCTATGAAAAATCTCTACAAAACTTTTGCAATCGCAGCTATTATCTCTTTCACATTTGCTTGTGAAACTGAAACCGTTGAACCTCAATTACCAGATGATGAAAAAGCTGAAACTATCAAGCGTGGTGAAGATATCAGAGGTGAAGTAATCAAACGCGGTGAAGACATCAGAGGATAATCCATTTAATCATTTTAAACATTCAAACTTTTAACGCTATGAAAAATCTCTACAAAACTTTTGCAATCGCAGCTATTATCTCTTTCACATTTGCTTGTGAAACTGAAACCGTTGAACCTCAATTACCAGATGATGAAAAAGCTGAAACTATCAAGCGTGGTGAAGATATCAGAGGTGAAGTAATCAAACGCGGTGAAGACATCAGAGGATAATCCATTTAATCATTTTAAACATTCAAACTTTTAACGCTATGAAAAATCTCTACAAAACTTTTGCAATCGCAGCTATTATCTCTTTCACATTTGCTTGTGAAACTGAAACCGTTGAACCTCAATTACCAGAAGATGAAAAAGCTGAAACTATCAAGCGTGGTGAAGATATCAGAGGAGAAGTAATCAAACGCGGTGAGGACATCAGAGGATAATCCATTTAATCATTTTAAACATTCAAACTTTTAACGCTATGAAAAATCTCTACAAAACTTTTGCAATCGCAGCTATTATCTCTTTCACATTTGCTTGTGAAACTGAAACCGTTGAACCTCAATTACCAGAAGATGAAAAAGCTGAAACTATCAAGCGTGGTGAAGATATCAGAGGTGAAGTAATCAAACGCGGTGAAGACATCAGAGGATAATCCATTTAATCATTTTAAACATTCAAACTTTTAATAGTCATGAAAAAGTTATTAGCAATATTATCAGGCGCAGGAGTTATTATCTCAATCACTGCATTTACTTTAAATAACGATCAGGAAAATCAAATAAATAAGGAAATTAAAGTAGAAACAGAGGTAGTTACAACTAATCTGGCGACAGACAGAATAGAAACAGACTTCAGATAATTAACGTCCTGAAAGCCAGATTAATTTTGGTCACAATTAATTAACAGATAATAACCTGTTTTATACGATCTGTTTGTGTAATTTTGCGCCCAAATTAAATGGCATATGCAGGAAATTAGAAATGTGGCGATCATTGCCCACGTTGACCACGGTAAAACTACATTGGTTGACAAAATTATTTATGCGAGTAAATTATTTCGCGATAACGAAGAGTCAGGAGAACTGATTCTTGACAATAATGATTTGGAAAGAGAACGAGGGATTACTATTCTTTCCAAAAATGTATCTGTTAAGTATAAGGACGTAAAAATAAATATCATTGATACTCCAGGTCACGCCGATTTTGGTGGTGAGGTAGAGAGAGTATTGAAAATGGCTGATGGTGTTTTACTTTTAGTCGATGCTTTTGAGGGACCTATGCCTCAAACAAGATTCGTATTAGATAAAGCGATCAAATTAGGCTTGAAGCCAATTGTGGTAATAAATAAGGTTGATAAACCGAACTGCCGTCCGGATGAAGTTCATGAGCAGGTTTTTGATCTGATGTTCAATCTTGATGCAACTGAGGAGCAGTTAGACTTTCCTACCATTTACGGGTCTTCAAAAGAAGGCTGGATGAGTACTGACTGGAAAAAGCCAACAAATGAGATAACCCCGTTATTAGATGCAATATTGGAATTTATTCCACCAGCACCAAAAAACGAAGGTACTCCTCAAATGCAAATTACATCTTTGGACTTCAGTTCGTTTACTGGTAGAATTGCAATTGGTAGAATCTACCGTGGAATGATTGAGGAAGGCAAACAATACGGTCTTTGCAAAAAAGATGGTTCTGTAAAGAAAGTAAAAGTCAAAGAAATTCAGGTTTTCGAAGGTCTGGGAAGACAAAAAACCGAGAGAGTTGAAAGCGGAGATATTTGTGCATTAGTAGGTATTGAAGGCTTTGATATTGGAGATACGTTAACTGATATTGAAAATCCTGAACCACTACCACGGATTGCTATCGATGAACCTACCATGAGTATGTTATTTACAATTAACAACTCTCCTTTCTTTGGTAAAGAAGGTAAGTTCGTTACTTCAAGGCACCTTAGAGACAGGCTTTTTAAAGAAACTGAAAAGAACCTTGCTTTAAGAATTCAGGAAACTGAAAGCGAAGATAAATTCATTGTTTATGGTCGTGGAGTTCTTCATTTATCTGTACTCATTGAAACTATGAGAAGAGAAGGTTATGAACTTCAGGTTGGACAACCACAGGTACTTTACAAAGAAATAGATGGTGTTAAGCACGAACCAATTGAATCATTAGTTGTTGACGTACCAGAAACTACTTCAGGCAAAGTAATTGAACTTGCAACTCAAAGAAAAGGTGAGTTAGTAGTAATGGAGCCTAAAGGAGATTTACAACATTTAGAATTCATCATACCATCAAGAGGATTGATTGGTCTTAGAAATCAGGTCTTAACTGCCACTGCTGGTGAAGCTATAATGACTCACCGATATAAAGGATATGAACCTTTTAAAGGTCCAATCCCCGGTAGAATCAACGGATCGATCATCAGTATGGATGCCGGGCCATGTACAGCATATTCTATAGATAAGTTACAGGATAGAGGAACATTTTTTATTGCTCCTGGTGATGAACTATATGCCGGACAGGTAATTGGAGAGCATTCACGTGATAACGACCTGGTAGTAAATGTTCAAAAAGGAAAGAAATTAAGTAACGTGAGAGCTTCAGGATCGGATGAAAGTGTAAAAATTGCACCTCCGAAAAAATTTAGCCTTGAAGAAGCATTAGAATATATTCAAAAGGATGAATATCTTGAAGTGACTCCTGAAAATATGAGAATGCGAAAGATCTATCTTGATGAAACCGAAAGAAAACGGATGAATCAAAAACAAGATCAATAAAGAGTAAGTATAAAAATAAAAAGCTGTCCAGGAGGACAGCTTTTTTTACCACTACACACGATCAACAATTTCAAGTGACTCAACACTTGATTGTTTTCTTAAACCAAATAATAAACACTATTTATTTCCTAATTATAAAACAGTGATTAACAATCTTTTATTGTTCTCCCTGTCTAATATTATTAACGCAATATAATTATTCTAGGTTATAAGTTAGTCCTGACCTAATGTACTATTTGAAAGTTTTTATTGAATATTTTCAAGTATTTATATGAATTTTAGACCTATTAAATAATTGTAATTATCACACACATCCCCTAACCGACTCATTTACAGAAAAATAATTATTAACCTTAAAATAAAGCTTACTTGCTAATTATATGTTCGCAAAACATTAATAGTGCTTAACAATATTAGCAATAAAACTTAATAACATTGTACAAAACCAAGATGAGCAGATAGATTGAATAATTGAAAAATATTCAGATAAAGATATTATTTATCATCTCAATAATTATTTTTTTATCGAGATAGAAAAAAAATTATACAGTGTAAGGTTTTATTCATTAGAAATTAAAAATTAAAAAAGGGCCGACATGCGACCCTTACTTGTATAAAAGTATTATTAGTCTAATTACTTTTTCCTCATTTGTTCAAGCATATCCCACATTTCAGGAGTTACTTCTTCCAGCATATTAAACTGCCCGGCACCTTTTAACCATTCACCACCATCAATAGTAATAACATCGCCATTTACGTAAGCAGAATAATCAGACATTAAATAAGCAGCAAGATTTGCTAATTCCTGATGTTCGCCATGTCTTCCTACAGGAACTTTATTTTTCATACTAAACTTTTCAGCAAGATCACCAGGTAGTAGTCTTTCCCATGCTCCTTTTGTAGGAAAAGGTCCAGGAGCTATTGCATTTGTTCTGATATTATATTTGGACCATTCAACTGCCAACGATCTGGTAAGTGCTAAAACTCCAGCTTTCGCACATGCCGATGGAACTGTATAACCAGTACCCGTCCAGGCATAGGTAGTAACTATATTCAAAAATACTCCTGGCTCTTCATTATCTATCCATTTTTTTCCCATCGCCAAAGTACAATTGTATGTTCCTTTTAAAACTATATCAACTACCGTATCAAATGCACGGTGAGAAAGCCTTTCTGTTGGAGAAATAAAATTACCTGCAGCATTATTTAAAAAGCCATCTATCTTACCAAAATGATCTAATGTATCATTAATTACTTTTTCAATTTGTTCGTAATCTCTGATATCACATGAAAGGGGAAGAACCTTACCACCGGTTTCATCTTCCAGTTCTTTAGCTGATTCTTTAAGAACATCTAATTTTCTACTGGTAATCACAAGATTAGCTCCTAACTCTAGGAAATATTTTCCCATTGATCTTCCCAGACCAGTTCCTCCACCTGTAACTACAATAGTTTTTCCTTTTAGAGCATCCTCTTTTAACATTCCTTCGGTATATTTCATTGTTTTTGATGGTTTATTGACGATATTTTGGTTTTAATTGCGCTCAATATACAAAATCAAACCAACTTTAATACCTATGAAAATATATTACTTTTTGATATTCATCATGCTTTCCAGTTGCGTAGTATCTAAAAAAAGACATGATGAGGCTTTGGTTGAAAATTCCAGACTATTTGCAGAAAATGCTGCATTAAAAGATTATAAAAAGGCTTTAATCAAAAAAAATGAATATTTAGAATCGCGGAATGATTCACTTCGATCTAAATTGAAACAAACAAAAACAGAATTAACCAGTAGCCTGTCTGATAAGGAAAGACAACTTGTAGACAAGGAGAATAAACTTGATTCAGCGATCAAGGTTAATGAAAAGCTTTCATCTGACCTAAATAATAGAATTGCTAAAATTCAGGAATTAGAGACTTTAATAGAAGAAAAAAATGCAGCTGTTGAGAAAATCAAAAATATCGTAAGTAAGGCACTTTTAAATTTCAAAGAAAATGATCTGACAGTAAGTATTAAAGAAGGTAAAGTTTATGTTTCACTATCCGAGCAATTACTGTTCAAATCAGGAAGTAAAGAAATAGATCCTAAAGGAAAAAAAGCTTTGAATCAATTGGCTGAAGCAATAAATACACAGGAAGACATTAATATAATGGTGGAAGGCCATACAGATAATGTACCGATAAGTGCTCAAAGCAAATACATGAATGATAATTGGGACCTATCTGTAATGCGAGCTACGGAAGTAGTTAGAACGCTTATAAATAATGGTATAGATCCAAAAATTGTCATTGCTTCAGGAAGAGGTGAATATCACCCGGTATCGAGTAACGAAAATTCAGAAGGCAGATCGAAAAACAGGAGAACAGAGATTATATTAACCCCAAATCTTGACGAACTCTATCAGATATTATAAAAAGAAGCCCGATTTAAAACCGGGCTTCTTTTATTAAAATTCATTTTGGATTACTTTCTGTCCTTTTAAAAATAATTTATGAATGTGGTTTTGTGCGTAATTGTAGGGTATAAAATCTAAGGAAGGAATTTCATTAGTAATTATGAAGTCTGCCTGTTTTCCTTTTGCGATACTTCCGACCTTTTCTGACATTTCCAGAGCCGCAGCAGCATTAATAGTTGATGCATTGATTGCCTCTTCAGGCGTCATCCTCATCTGAACACATGCCAGGGACATCATAAAATTCATATTTCCGGTTGGGGAGCTACCCGGGTTAAAATCTGTCGCAAGACATACCGGTAAACCAGCTTCAATCATATCTCTTGCAGGGGGATAAGATGTACGAATAAAAAATGCAGCTCCCGGTAAAAGAGTAGGAATGGTATTACTTCCTTTTAAAACTTCGATCTCTTCATCTCCACTGGATTCGAGATGATCTACACTAATTGCACCGCATTTAACTCCAACCTGAACACCTCCTGAGAAATTGAGTTGATTAGCATGTACTTTTGGTTTCAGACCGTATTCTGATGCCGCCAATAATACTCTTTCTGTCTCATCTTCAGAAAAAAATCCTTCCTCACAAAAAACATCACAATATTCGGCCAGCTTTTCTTCAGCAACCTGAGGAATCATTTCCTTTATTACCAGGTCAAGATAATCTTCTTTGTTCATACCTTTCGGTACGGCATGGGCACCAAGAAAGGTGGTTTTAACATTTAAAGGAGTCTCCTCTCCTATTCGTTTGGCAACGCGAAGCATCTTGATTTCATCCTTCACTGTTAAACCATATCCACTTTTTATTTCAACAGTGCCTGTGCCCATTGACATAATTTGATTTGCTCTTACAAGAGTCTGCTCAAACAAATCATCATCCGAAGTTTCTTGTAATCTCTTCGCACTATTAAGAATCCCTCCTCCTCTTCGGGCTATTTCTGCATAGCTAAGCCCATTGATTTTATCAACAAATTCTGACTCCCTGGTTCCAGCAAATACCAAATGAGTATGGGAATCAACCCATGCAGGAAGGACAATTCTGTCTGTGGCATCTACCTCTTCTATATTTGACAGTTCTGAAGGAAAGTCTTTCATCTCCCCGAAATTTTCTATTATACCATTTTTGATATGCATCCAGGCATTCTCAATTGTCGGTACAGATTTTATTTCTTCACCAGAAACGATTTTTCTTATTTTTTCTTCAACCTGGGCTAAGGTTTTTATGTTTTTCACTACTAATTCCATAGTGTAAAAATAAAAAAAGGGACTCGAAAGTCCCTTTTTATATATCAATAATGTCAAAATATTACTTTCCAAATGCTTCTCTGGTATTCTCAAGCTTTGTTGCAAATACCGGAAAGCTGATTTTTCCTAATATATAGAAACCCTGAGTTTTAACAGTTGGTCTGAGTCCGGTTTCAATGTTGTAACTCCATCCCCAGGTTCTATTAAATTTACCTTGTATTCCTGCTCTAAAGCCAAATTTTGTTAATTCGATATTGTCAGCACTATATATTTCACCGTTATAGAAAACATCTTCTACCTGTAATCCGGGAGCATAGATCAGATCAAAATATGTGGTGAACATCAGATCATTTATCAGGACTCCAAAACTTCTATCCGGATCAACAGCAATATTTTTATACCAGGACATTGACCCTCCCAGGTAAATTGCATAGCTACTCATATTTGAATAGACCTTTGCATCATCAGGGAAGGGTTCACCTGAAGGTGAGCTCATTGTTGTCCCCTGATTTTTCATTGCCCGATCAAGGTCTACTGAAGAATCATAATATATTCCTCCTAATCTGGCTCCATAAATCTTTCTTACTTTACTTGGTATTTTTATAAGCTCGGGGTAGACGCAGCCCATTTGTTGTTTTTTCTATATCGGTCAGAATATAGAACTATCTTTGTTTCCGAGTCAGATTCAAAATCTTTTATATGATAAGTAACACCAGCCTCATAATAGTTTAGAATATTCCAGGGCGATTCTATGTTTGTATTTACTGTTGAATTTTTAATTGCTGCATCTCTGGTAAGATCAAATGACTGGCCATAAGCTTTTCTTGCAGCAGCTCGGATTTGAAGCTTATCTTCTAATAGGTACTCAGCTTCCAGTCCAAACCCTATATTAGTATTTGTACTCCAAACCTCTCCATAAAGTGGCTGAAAATGAATAAATAACTTTTTCGTATCGTATGGGTCATCGTATAACTCTTTATAAGTTACAGTTTTACCCTGCCCAAATACATTTACCGCTCCAGCGACAAATAATATTATAAAAAAAGTGAAAAGACGTTTGACCACAGTATAAAAAAATTTTTACAACATATAAATATAGTGATATTCAGGGATATTCTAAAGTATTCCAATATCAATACAATAATACTTATAAAATTATATCTCTTCAACTAGATAATTAGTAAATACCATGATATTGAATTATGATGTAAGAACTGGAATGTAATTAAATTTTTAAAATGATTTCGTATTTTCGCTCCAATGAAGTCTAGGCGAAAACATCCTTATTGTCTGAATTGTTATGCTCCACTAAAAATAGAGGATAATTATTGTCCTAAATGTGGTCAGGAAAATACAGATCAAAATGTCTCAGTAGGTATAATATTATCAGAATTTATTTCCAATGCATTTGCACTTGATGGAAAACTTCCTAAAAGTTTTATTCCATTTTTATTTAAACCTGGTAAACTAACTAATACTTATAATTCCGGAAAAAGAAATAAATATTTCAATCCCATCAGAATGTACCTGGTTCTATCGCTATTCTATTTTTTTGTGATTGGATATATCGGGAAGAATGTTGCTGAGAAGATAGAAAAACAGACTGAAAATGTTTTGAATGGGTCAGCATCAATAGATCAAAATGCTTCCGGAAAAATTGATTCTATCTTAAATCAAAATACAGACAAAAAAATTAACTTGGATTCACTCAAAAATACAATAGAAAATGATACCGGGTTAAAAATACCTGATTCAGTATTGACTAATAACAAGGATTCAACTGATGAATTAAAAAATGATTACGATGAAATTGTCAAATGGAGTGAAGACAGTTACCTGGATAAACTATATAAACTAGCAAAAAATGAAAGTCTTTCGATAGAGGAATGCATGGATAGCCTTGATGTAAATAGATCTGAGAAGTTGACATATTCGGCTACCTATCAAACGATAAAAGTTATAAGAAGCGATAAAAAATATTTGACAGGTTATATTTTAAAAAACCTGCCTCTTATGATGTTTATTCTTTTACCAGTATTTGCGCTCTTATTGAAAGTTTTATATTTAAGTAAAGACACACTTTACATTCATCATATAATCCATGCGCTATACCTGCATTCTTTGGCCTATTTGGTTTATGGCATAGTATTACTGATCCAATTTAAATACGATCTGAGTGCAAGCATAGCTCTTTACGCTTTCATCCTGGTAACTACCTATAGTTACATATCATTCCTTAATGTATATAAACAGGGTTGGTTTAAAACTCTAATTAAATTCAATATCCTGGGATTTTTCTATATTTCCTTTTTACAAATTGCCTTTGCAATAGAAATTATACTGAGTTTATATCTATTTTAAAATAAAAAAGCTGTACAAAATTGTACAGCTTTGCGATTCTTTTATTTTTTTATTTTTATAGAACCTTTTCCAGTGCCTTTTCATGGGCATTAATTATTTTATCTATGTCTTCTTCCTTTAAAGAATAAGAAAGAAACCAGGACTCATATTGAGCCGGTGGTAAATATACACCTTCATCCAGCATAGCCTGAAAATACTTACCAAACAATTCGGCATCACATGTTTTAGCAGTTTCCAGATCAGTCACTGTTTTATCAGTAAAGAAGACAGAGATCATTGACCCTAGTCTATTGATAGTATAAGGTAAATTCTTTTTATCGTGAATTTCCTGAATACCTATATGTAGTTTTTCTGTAAGGGTACTTAAAGTTGTGTATACCTCTGGATTATTCTTTAAATGATTTAGCATAGCCAAACCTGCTGCCATGGCAACCGGGTTACCTGAAAGTGTTCCAGCCTGATAAACCGGGCCTGTTGGCGCAACAAATTCCATGATTTCTTTTTTACCTCCGTAGGCACCTACTGGCATTCCGCCTCCGATAATCTTACCCAATGTAGTCATATCAGGAATCACTCCGTAAACTTCCTGAGCTCCCCCCGGAGCTAATCTAAATCCAGTCATGACTTCATCAAAAATCAATAATATCCCATTATCATCGCATCTCCTTCTAAGCCCTTCTAAATATCCATCATTAGGAAGAACGCAACCCATATTTCCTGCAACAGGCTCTAGAATTATCGCTGCAATATCATCACCTGTTTCCCCGATTAATTTATCGACTGAATCAAGATCATTAAATGGAACGGTCAAAGTATCATTTGCTGTACCCTGAGTTACACCAGGACTATTTGGTGTACCTAGTGTCATCGCTCCACTTCCGGCTGCTATTAAAAAGCTATCACCATGACCATGATAGCATCCTTCCATTTTAATAATTTTATTTCTGTTTGTATATCCTCTTGCCAGACGAATAGCAGACATGGTGGCTTCAGTACCTGAGTTTACCATTCTTACCTTTTCAATGGAAGGAACCATTTCAGTAATCAGTTCTGCAATTTCAACCTCCTTAGCATTAGGAGCTCCAAATGATAATGAATTCCCTATGGCTTCTCTTACAGCACTCTCTATCTCAGGGTGAGCGTGCCCAATTATCATCGGGCCCCAGCTATTGATTAGATCATAATAAGCATTCCCATCCTCATCATACATATAAGCTCCTTTAGCCGACTTTATGAATAAAGGATCTCCACCTACAGCTTTAAAAGCCCGAACGGGAGAATTTACTCCTCCGGGAATATAGTTTTGAGCTTCGTTAAATAATTTTTTACTTGTCTCTATTGATCGGTTCATATTTTAGATCTTCTATTTGGTCCGGAAGCAATAATTTAGCATCCACAAATTGAATAATTGGTGTGTACCTGTTATCATTTGACTGAAAGAAATTGTAAGCAGGGGTTAATTGACCTTCAAAATACTGATCGTCAATCTCTAACTGAAAATATTTTCCGTTATTTTCCATTTGAGTTCCAAAATAGTACATCAAGTCGAAACCAAGACATAGATACTTGGATGGTAAAGTGCCGGTTTTACCGATATAAAATCTTCTGAATGAATCAAATGTGCCATTTTCACGATCAACATAATCGGTAGAAATGATTCTTACCCCAAGTCTTTCTACCTGGTCATATGATAGTGTACTGATATCGAAAATTTCATCTGTTGTTATCATTGGAATCTTTTCATCTCTGATATCAAGAGTACTAAGCGCTTTGGCTATTAGTCTTTTATCATGAGTAGCAAGAAAAATATGACCAACACTATCCTCTGCAACCTTAAAAACACGGTCATCATTCATCTTAGCCAGGAAGTCCATTGATTCCTGAATTTCATCAACTTCCACTTTTCTGAAGATAAGGTTGGTAAAACCTTCATCTACCAGATATTTACGATAAGTGGCAGCCATCAGACTATCTCTGTTATTGTCAGAATAAAAAATCATATAATTTTTATTCCTGTTGAGATTTTGAGCGGCATAGTTTGCAGCGTTCATTGCCTGTGTAACGTAGCTACTTTTTAGTAGATAACTGAATGGGTTTTCAGTTATATACTCAACTTTATCACTTAACGGATGAATGACATTTATTTTTTTATCAAAACCAAATTGAGAAACCGCTTTAAAAGGCCCTTCATATAATGGCCCTATAATTAAATCCATACGATCAAGATCTCCGGATTCAATAATTTTAGCAGTATGCAATGAGTCAACCTTGGTGTCAAAGGCAAATAATTTAATATTCACCCCATTCCTTTCAAGTGAATCGATGGCAATTTTTATCCCTTCATAAAGGTCCATCACAAAGTTTTTCTTTGTTTTAGCCCCTCTAAAACGATCGCTTTGAAAAGGCAGCATCACTGCTACATCATATTCATCTTTCTTTATATTTCTCAATCCTCCGAGAGCATTATATCTCTCAGCATCAAGATCATATTCTTTTACCAGAAAATCTAAAAGATTTCTGTCCTGCTCATAAAGTGGTTGAAGATAACTTCTTTCTGCGAGTAAAATAGCAAGATCTTTATCCTTAGGGTATTTTTGAAGCAACTCTGTGAGATAACTTAAATCGCTTACTGCAAGAAGGTAATACATTTTCATATTACGACCTTCTTCCCTGAGGTTTTTATTTTCAATTGACTTGAGCATCTCCACTGCTTCAAAGATGTTTCCGGACTGAAAATAAGCATCTGCCAAACCGTATTTAACCTCATCAATGTAAGGCCAATCAGGGTATTTGTTTAGTATTTGCAAATACATACTTTTAGCTCTGTCAAGTTCACCTAATCGCAAACTGGATAGTGCGTAATAATAAGAGGCTAATTCTGCATAAGCTCCTCCATAATTTTCAGTCTCAAGTACAGTCTCAAAATTTTCACGAGCCAAGGCATATCTGCCTTCTCTGAAAAGTGATTTACCATTTTCATATCGAAGCTTTGCTGATTCTTGAGCAAAAATGTTCAGCGTTGCAAAGCAAAAAATCAATAACAGAAAGAATTTCTTCATAATAAGATCATTTTCTCTATTCCCACTCGATAGTTGCAGGTGGTTTAGAGCTAATATCGTAAACAACTCTGTTTACGCCTTTTACTTTATTTATAATAGTATTTGAAATCTCCGCAAGGAACTCATAAGGTAAATGACACCAATCAGCAGTCATTCCATCCACACTGGTAACAGCTCTTAAAGCTACTACTCTTTCATAAGTTCTTTCATCACCCATTACTCCAACAGAATTAATTGGTAATAGAACAGCTCCTGCCTGCCAAACCTGATTGTATAGATTTGCAGTCTTCAAACCTTGAATAAAAATGTAATCTACTTCCTGAAGTACATGAACCTTCTCCGGGGTAACGTCTCCAAGAATCCTTATTGCCAGACCAGGTCCGGGAAAAGGATGCCTGTTGAGAATCGCTTCATCAAGCCCCAACGCTGACCCCACTTTTCTAACTTCATCCTTAAATAAACTATTTAATGGCTCTACCACTTTTAAGTTCATTTTTTCAGGAAGACCTCCCACGTTATGGTGAGATTTGATAGTTGCTGAAGGTCCTTTTACAGAAACAGATTCAATAACATCCGGATATATCGTACCCTGAGCAAGCCACTTAACTTCTTGTATTTTATGAGCTTCAGTATCAAATACATCTATAAAAACTTTTCCGATGGCTTTTCTCTTAGCCTCAGGATCAGTTTTACCTTTTAATTCATCATAAAATAAATCTTTTGCATCAACACCTTTTACGTTAAGGCCCATATGCTTATAAGACTCAAGAACATCTTCATATTCATGTTTTCTTAGTAATCCGTTATCTACAAATATACAATGTAGATTTTTACCAATTGCTTCATGAATAAGCATTGCTGCAACGGAGCTATCCACTCCACCAGAAAGCCCAAGCACTACCTTATCATCTCCCAACTGCTCTTTTAATTGCTCAACAGTTTCATCAATAAAATGAGCCGGGGTCCAGTCCTGACTACAATCGCAAATATTAACGATAAAATTCCTCAATATTGCCTTTCCATCAGTTGAATGTGTTACCTCTGGATGGAATTGAATTCCATAAGTGTCTTCTCCCTTTACATGATAGGCAGCTACATTAACAGATCTTGTTGAAGCTATGATCTCGAAAGATTCAGGCAGATCTTTAATCGTATCACCATGCGACATCCATACCTGGCTATCAATATCTACTCCATCAAATAATGGATTTAATGAATTGACTTTGCTCAGGTTTGCTCTTCCGTATTCTCTGTTCTCTGAAGGAGTTACAAAACCACCTTCAGTGAATGCTAATAGCTGGGCACCATAACAAACTCCTAAAATTGGTAATTTACCGCGGAATTTTTCGATTGGAATTCTTGGCGAATCCTCATCTCTAACTGAACAAGGACTACCAGAAAAAATTACACCTTTGACATTTTCAGAGATCTCCGGAATATTGTTATAAGGATGGATCTCACAATAAACATTTAGTTCGCGAACACGCCTGGCTATCAGCTGTGTATACTGCGAACCGAAATCGATGATAAGTATTTGCTCTGACATGGGCACAAAAATAACACCCTTTATCAGTTAATACCAGTCAATTTGATAAGAATTAATATAAACTACCCGCGAAGGAAGAGGTGATAAATATAACCAGCGTAAACAAGAAGGAAAACAACTCCTTCATAACGAGTAATTACTGATCTTTTTCCCACTATAATTGAGAGAATAAGTAAGCTGGAACTGATTATGATCATTAATACATCTGTATTATTTACTGTCTCGAATTCAATGGGATTAATGATGGAGCTAATTCCCAATATCCATAACAGATTAAAAATATTGCTTCCTATAACATTCCCTACAGCCAATTGCGTTTTTCGTTTGGACACTGCTACAAGGGATGTAACCAGTTCTGGTAATGAAGTTCCGAGTGCAACTAATGTCAAGCCTATAAAACTTTCACTAAAACCAAAAATTCTGGAAATTTCAATGGCTCCGTCTACCACCCATTTACCTCCAAAGAAAAGCCCTAATATACCAATAACTATAAAAGCTATACTTTTCACCACAGGTTGAGTAGTGATCGTACCTTCTATTACGTTATCTTTCTTTTCTCTTGCATAGTTATATATGTATCCTAGAAATAAAGCGAAGAAAAATAGCAATACTATCCCTTCGCCAAAATCAAGCATCAGTCCATTTCTATGATTAGAAAATATTGCAACATTAGCCAGGTAACCAACAAGTAGTGTAGCTGTTAAGCTAAAAGGTATCTCAATAAAAAGTGTGTTTTTCTTTATTGGCAGATTATTCACACATGCTGATAACCCCAGTACCAATAAGATATTTGCGACATTTGAACCCAGGACATTACCCACCCCAATTTCACTTTTCCCCTGTATACCAGCCATTATATTCACCAAAAGCTCTGGCATACTGGTACCAATCGAAACTATGGTCAAACCAATAATAAAGTCGGAAATATTATAACGCTTAGCAAGGGATGAAGCACCTTCAACCATTATATCGGCTCCCTTAACCAAGATAACAAATCCAACAACAAACAGAATGTAGACCATGACCTGAAAAAATTTAAACCCTGAAGTTATAAAAAGGAATTAATTGAGCAAAGAATCATTCTACGAATCATTCGGAGTTTACGATGAATTGGGCAACTTTTAATAAAGCCTTATTGGCCTCGGGTAAACTCGGTGCTAAAAAATGCCATACGTGAAACATTTTGTCCCAGATATCCAACTCCACCCTATTTCCAGAAGAGGCTGCTTTCTCAGCAAGTTTTACAGCATCATGAAGGAGGATCTCATGGCTACCTACCTGAATAAACATTGGTGGAAGAGAATATAGATCACAACCCAGAGGTGAAGCATATTCTTCATCCGATTTTATTTGTTCATCTGTTGCATAATAAGAAGCCATCCATTTCAAGTCTGACGGCTGAAACATGTGATCTTTACCTGAAGGAAGGTCATAAATCCCCGAATTCACATCCAAATTTACCCACGGTGATAACAATACAAGGCTATCAACATTCGGTTTTAATTTGTCTCTACGGTACAAGGCTGTTGCAAGTGCCAGACCTCCACCACTGGAATCTCCCATTAAGTGAATTTTTTTTATCTCCGGATAGCCTTCACGGAGGTGATCGATCACCAGACTAATCTCCTCTAAAGCTTTTGGATACTTATTTTCCGGAGCCAAACTATATTCAACCCCAAAAACCGGTAGGTGGCAGGATTTGGAAATCTGACCCATAAGAGATAAATGTGTTCTCACAGATCCAAAACAATATCCACCACCATGAATAAAAACGATAGCTTGCTTTTCATTTACCTTTCCTGATGTTATTCGGGATACTCCGGTTCTATTCACTTTGAACTTCACCTGTTCAAGTCCTGATAAATGACTTACTTTTGACGCTAGTTTATTAAATACTTTTCTAACGACCTTCGGATGAGCAGTTCTGCCTCCTCTCTTTTTATCTTGAAGAGAAAGCAAATATTTGTAGTAACTACTCTTAATACTGGCCATTATAATAATCCTTTGGTTGACGGTAATTGATCTAATTCATTCTCATTTCTTGACACAGCCAATTTAATCGATTTAGCCCAGGCTTTGAATATTGCTTCAATTTTATGATGTTCATTATCTCCTTCCACCTTAATATTCAGGTTTGCTTTCGCAGAATCGCAGAATGATTTAAAAAAATGATAAAACATTTCAGTTGGCATGTCACCAATCATTTCTCTTTTAAATTCAGCATCCCAGACAAGCCACGGCCTACCACCGAAATCAATGGCCACCTGAGCTAAGGAATCATCCATAGGCAGTAAAAATCCATATCTGTTAATGCCTCTTTTATCTGTTAATGCCTCCAGAAATGCTTCACCTAATGCAAGTGCTGTATCTTCAATCGTATGATGTTCATCAACCTGTAAATCCCCTTTAACTTTTATAGTAAGATCTATACCTCCATGTTTGCCAAGCTGATCGAGCATGTGATCAAAAAAACCAAGTCCCGTATCAATATCTGTTTTTCCCTTTCCGTCAAGATTTAGTGTAATGCTGATGTCTGTTTCATTCGTTTTCCTGATTACGGCACCAGTTCTATCCGGCATAGCCAGAAACTTTGCTATTTCGTCCCATGAATTGGTCGATAAAACAGCCTCTTCGGATTTCCAATCACCGACAAAAATGCCTTTAGCACCCAGGTTTTTTGCTAGTTGAATATCAGTTTCACGATCTCCAATAACATATGAACTTTCCAAATCAAAATTACCATTAATATACTCTGACAGCATTCCTGTACCAGGCTTTCGTGTAGGTAAGTTTTCATGCTCAAAAGATCGATCTATATGTATTGCATCAAAGACAATTCCTTCAGATTCTAATATCTCAAGCATTTTTTCCTGAGCAGGCCAGAATGTATCTTCCGGAAATGAATCTGTTCCCAGACCATCCTGATTTGTTACCATAACCAAATAGTAGTCGGTTAATTGACTGATCTTTTTCAAATTTGAGATTGCTCCTGGTAAAAAAGACAGTTTCTCGAGACTATCTACCTGAAAATCTGATGGAGGCTCTACGATAATTGTTCCGTCTCTATCTATAAAAAGTACTTTTTTCATTTAATTCAAGTATTTAATTTATCAACAACTAAGGTTGTTAATTCACTGAGCAATATGTCGTTTTCATTTTGGGTTCCAATAGTAATTCTCAAACAATCATCACATAAAACTACATTAGAACGATTTCTTACGACTACACCTTTTTTAATTAAACTTCGATATAATTCTGCTGCCTTTTCAATCTTAACCAGAATGAAATTAGCATCTGAAGGATATACATTTTTTACTGCCGAAAGTTTAACAAATTCCTGAATTAATCTTTTCCTTTCGGCAACCAAGGATGCTACCCATTCATCAACCTGTTTGTAATTATCCATTGCTTTTGAAGCGGCTTCTTGAGTTGCTTCATTCACATTATAAGGTGGCTTAACTTTATTTAGATAAGCCACTATTTTCGGATCAGCATAGGCCATCCCTAATCTAAGTCCGGCCATCCCCCATGCTTTTGAAAATGTTTGTAAAACAATCAGATTAGAAAATTCTTTCAATCGATGGATCCAGCTTTGAGAAGTAGTAAAATCAATATACGCCTCATCAATAACCACAATTCCATTAAAAGATTTAAGAATATTCTCAATATCCTTTTCATGCATCAGATTACCAGTTGGATTATTAGGAGAGCAAAGAAAGATGAGTTTTATTGTTTCATCCTTGTCAATGGTTTTACTAATTGCTTCAACATCCAATTGATAATTTTCTAAAAGAGGAACTTCAGAACATTCTACATTATTAATGTCTGCTGAAACTTTATACATTCCATAAGTAGGTGGAGTAATCATCACCTTATCTTCTCCAGGTTCACAAAATATCCTGAAAAGAAGATCTATTGGTTCATCACTTCCATTTCCTAAGAATATTTTACCTTGATCGATCTTTTTAAGAAGTCCCAGTTTATCTTTTACATTTTGTTGTAAAGGATCCGGATATCTATTGTACTTATTACCGTCTGCTGAACCAAAGGGATTTTCATTCGCATCAAGAAAAACTGAAGCAAGGCCATCAAACTCATCTCTGGCAGAAGAATATGGTTTCAATGCCTTTATATGAGTCCTAATTAGATTATCTATGTTAACCATTTGAAGTAAGTTTAGATAAACGAATCTTTACAGCATTTTTGTGAGCATCAAGATTTTCAGCTTCAGCCATTTCCATCACGGTATTGCCAATATTTTGCAAGCCTTTTTCCGTTATCTTCTGAAAGGTTATTTTCTTTACAAAACTATCAACGGATACTCCACTATATGCCCGGGCGAAACCATTAGTAGGCAACGTATGATTAGTACCACTTGCATAATCACCTGCAGATTCAGGAGTATAGTTACCAATAAAAACTGAACCGGCATTAATTATTTTACCGGAAATTTCATCTGCATTTTCGCCGCATAATATAAGGTGCTCCGGAGCGTAAGAATTAATCAATTCAACAGCGTTTGTTTCATCAGTCATAAAGATAGACATTGAATTCTCAAGAGCTTTGGCTGCTAGGTCTTTCCTGGGAAGGTTTTCCAGCTGAATTGTTAATTCATTCTGAACCTTTTGAATCATATCTTCTTCTATGGTCACAAAAACCACCTGACTATCTACACCATGTTCAGCCTGAGAAAGAAGATCTGCAGCAATAAATTCAGGATCAGCATCTTTACCAGCATAAACCAGAACTTCAGAAGGACCCGCAGGCATATCAATTGCAACACCTTCACTATTCAATAGTTGCTTCGCTGCTGTTACATATTGATTTCCTGGACCAAAGATCTTATAAACCTGCGGAACAGATTCTGTACCATAGGCCATTGCAGCGATGGCTTGTGCTCCTCCTATCTTGTAAATTTCAGAAACACCGGCAACCTTAGCAGCATAAAGCATTGCAGGATGTACTCCGGATTTTTTATTTGGAGGTGTACACAAAATTATTTCTTTACATCCAGCTATTTTAGCCGGTATAGCAAGCATTAATATCGTAGAAAACAAGGGTGCTGTTCCTCCAGGGATATATAAACCGACTTTCTCTATCCCTACAGATTTGCGGTAACATGTTACACCGGGCATCGTTTCTACCTCTTTTTCCTTAATTACCTGGCTTTCATGAAATTTCCTGATATTAATTGCTGCCTGGTCAATTGCAGACTTTAATTCTGCAGAAATTGTTTCTTCAGACCTGGAAATTTCTTCACCGGTAATTCTGATATTTTCAATACCGATACCGTCAAACTTCTGGCAATATTTATCCAAGCCAGTATCACCTGATTTTTTAATTTCTTCAAGAATCGGTTTCACCACCTTTTCCATCTCTGAAATATCAGAGGTTGGCCTTGCCAGTATTTCTTTCCAATTACTGCGTGATGGGTTCTTAATTATTTTCATTGTTCAAATTCTTAGGGACTATTGGATCATTTTTTCAATTGGGACAACCAGGATACCTTCCGCACCTGCATCTTTAAGCTTCTCGATTCTATCCCAGAATTCATCTTCATTGATTACAGAATGCAGACTGCTCCATCCTTCCTGTGCCAATGGTAATACAGTAGGACTTCTCATTCCTGGAAGTATATCAATGATCTCTTCCACCTTATCATTAGGTGCGTTAAGAAGAATATACTTATTGTTTTTACTTTTAAGAACTGAATCTATACGAAAGATCAGCTTGTTCAGTATCTCCTTTTTTCTGCGGGCATTTCAGGTGATGATACCAGAACTGCTTCTGATTTAAATATGACCTCCACTTCTTTTAAGCCGTTCATAAACAAGGTACTACCAGAGCTTACTATATCACAAACTCCTTCAGCAAGTCCTATCCCTGGTGCGATTTCAACTGATCCTGAGATTTCGTGTATATCTGCATTTACTTCCTTTTCATCGAGGTATTTTTGTAATAAATTCGGATATGAGGTTGCAATGTTTTTACCTTCAAAATAGTTAACATTGGTATAATTCTCTGATTTCGGGACAGCAAGAGAAAGGCGGCATTTAGAAAACCCAAGCCTTTTATTTATATCAAGGCCTTTTGACTTTTCAACAAGAACATTTTCTCCAACAATACCAAGATCGGCGATACCATCCTCTACGTATCCTGGAATATCATCATCCCTGAGAAATAAAAATTCGATGGGGAAGTTTGAAGCCTCAGCTTTTAATGTTCCTCTGCCATTGTTAAACTTGATGCCACATTCTTTAATTAACTTGAGAGAGTCTTCACTTAATCTCCCTGATTTTTGTACTGCTATTTTTAATTTCGTCATGATAAATGTCTTCTGATTGAATATAATAGATTAGCTGAAAAAATGTTTTCAGTTTTTCAATATGGGGAAAATCCCCTTTATGGGTGATATATAATAATAATTCCTCCTCAGGAGGAATGATGGATATGATGATGTACATGAGCACATGTAGCTGTTTGGGCAACAGCTTTTTGAAGTGTGATCATATTTTTGATTTCCTTGTACATCGATGGCAAATGTATACCCCTTTTTTTAAATATAAAAGGTGATAAAAGATTTTTTTAATTTAATACTTAAGCTATCTGACTGGTAATCGCACATAATATTATGTAATTTCACCATATGGTAGTTAAAAGCAAACCGGGAGGATTATATCTAAGTATTGTAACGGTATTATTAATTGTCACAACGTATGGTGTGGTAGTAGATTGGTGGGCCTTTGCTGCTATAGCAGGATCAATATTCTTATTTGTTTTAACTTTTATCAGGACATTTTACAGAGTACATAATAATAGTCTGTATATCTTAAGTGGTTTTTTTTATACTAAAAAACTGGATCTGAATAAGCTGGAATCGATAGAAAACGTCAATTCCTACAAACTTGCTCCGGCATTATCCAATAAGCGATTAAGATTGAAATTTAGTGACGGAGAGACTGTAGATATTTCGATGGATTCTCAATTAGAAGATTCATTTAAAAATGAATTGAAAAAATCTACAGCCAGCTAATCAACCACCAGCTTTTTTAGCACTATATCCCTTTTCAGTCAGGTATTTCTCAACCTTGTCTCTGTTATCTCCCTGGATAATTATCTCGCCATTTTTCGCAGATCCACCCACTCCACATTTTGATTTCAATTCTTTACCAAGCGATTTCAAATCTTCCTCAGTACCAACGAATCCTTTAATCACTGTAGCTATCTTTCCTCCACCCTTTCTATCCAGCCAGATTCTTAGATCTTGTTCAGATGGCTCAAGAGTTTCCTCTTCCTCGCCGCCTTCATAGGAATACTCAAAATCATCACTGGTAGAATAAACAACTCCTTCTCTATTCTTAAATTTATTTTTCTTCTGACGTCCCATTTCGATATTTTTTGTAAAAATACACAAGATTTGAGGGAGGAACAAAAAAGAATATATGATCAACCCCCGCAGATAGTAATAGCTGCATCACCACCTCTTCGCACGACTTCCTGAAAATCAGGGCTGATTACATAAAAAGTGCGTGCCACTACTAAAAGACCAATTATAAAAACAAATATTGCCGCTCTGCCTGAACTTAACAGCCTCAATACACCAGATCGCACGACAGGAAATATAGAAATAAACATCAAGGCTGGCCATGTACCTAATCCGAAAAGCACCATAAAAAGTACGGATTGTTTTATCTCCGGCTGAACAAGAGCAGTTGCAAGAGCAACATATACCAGCCCACATGGTAAAAAGCCGTTAAACATTCCCATGAGAAAAACGCCAGCAGAGCTTTGTGTTTTATAAGCTTTACTTACTTTAAGTTTTAATCCGGAAAGTAATTTGGTAACTGGCTTGGATACTATATTCTCAAACTTTTTTATCCCATTGAATAATGCAAGAACCATTAACATCAAACCTATGAGAATGGCAAAATAATGCTGAATGCCTGTAAATTTCAATCCGGCTCCGGCAAGACCAATTGCTAAACCAAGAAGAGCATAGGTAACCAGCCTTCCTGAATGATAGAGTAGTTTTCGACCAATCAATGCACTGCCTTTACTTTTTGTGGTAACCATCATATCTAGTGGCCCACACATTAAAACACAATGCCAGCTGCCGGTCAGTCCTAATATCAGCGCTGGAAGTATCATTGGATAAATACAGGCTTTTCAGTATAATATTCCCGGGAAGTATCCTTCCATCTCAGCTTCAGCAAATATTGCCCTTTAGTCATTCCCTTCAGATCAAAATTGAAAGATGATTCATCCCCATTTTCAGCCAGGGTTATTTTCCTGTCCAGATTTGGATTATCGACTCTGTAAAAATGAACTAATCCTTCAACCGGAATATTACCTTTTGCAAAGGTCAGCGAAAGAGTTTGTTGGTTATCGTTTAACTCTATTTCCGGCTTAACATCAAGATTATTGAAATTTTTCATTTTATCAATCACATCCTGATAAGCAAGTTCTTCTTTATAATATTCCTTTTCTACCAGGTAGTAATCCTGTTTCATCGCCACTGTAACCAATGTTCCCATAATGGCAATAAAGGCTACAAAAGCAATAATAATTTTATGTCCCCAATTCATGATTTAATATTTTATTGGTCCAAGAAAATTCACTTTTTCACTATCTATTAACTTACCCTCCTCATTATAAACCCCTATTTTAACCGGGGTTTTTGTTTCGGTGAGATCCGTATCATCGAATTTAAGCAGAAGACTTCCTTCATACCTTTCAGCCGGTTCAAGAACCATGTCTTTTGAATCTCCTACGCTAAGCAATGCATGTGGACTATCAATTACTTTAAATTCTATTCTCTGTGTTTTTTGCGTTTTATTGGTAAGCTGAACATCATACAGATTAATATAAAGCCCGGTTTCATCTTCTTTTTGATAAGTAAAGCCTGGTTTTTTCTGTATAGTTAAACTTATATCACTACGTGTAAACAATAGAAAACTAAATAATATCATCAAAACACCTAAAACCCCGGTATATGCAATTCTTCGAGGTGTGATCAATTTTTTAACCCCATCCTTGATACTATTAAACGAAGCATATCGTATCAACCCTTTAGGTTTTCCGATTTTAGTCATCACCTCATCGCAGGCATCAATACAAGCCGTACAATTCACACATTCCAGCTGAGTGCCATTTCGAATATCTATTCCAGTCGGACAAACATGAACACAAAGTTTACAGTCGATACAATCTCCCTTATCTTCCTGTACCTGCCCCCGTTTCAGCTTACCTCTTGGCTCTCCTCTTACCCAGTCATAAGCAACTACAATACTATCTTTATCGAGCAAGACTCCTTGCAGACGACCATATGGACAAACAACCGTACAAGCCTGCTCTCTGAAATAGGTAAATACCCAAAAGAAAATTCCGGTAAAAAAGATCAGGCCAAGAAAGCCACTCCAGTTTTCAGTCGGTGGAGAGGTAACTAATTTTTCGACAGTTTCAATTCCTACCAGGTAGGCCATTGCAGTATGGCCAATAAGAATTGAAATGATCAGGAAAATACCATATTTAAGTCCCCTTTTAAAGATCTTCTCACTATTCCATTTTTGCTTTGCCAGCTTTCTTTGCTTGTTTGCATCTCCATCTATCCAATATTCGATCTTGCGAAATACCAATTCCATAAAAATGGTTTGAGGACAGGCCCATCCGCACCATAAACGCCCGAAAGCAGTAGTAAACAGAATAATAAAAACAAAAAATATTATAAGGATCAATGCCAATAGAAAAAAGTCCTGGGGCCAGAATGCCTGCCCAGAACATAAAATTCTCTATCGAAAATATTTATAAGTAAAAACGGGTTGCCGTTGATCTTGATAAAAGGTGTAGCGAAAAACAGAACAAGTAATACAATTGAAACAATGTTTCTGGCATTATAATACCGTCCTTTTGGTTTTTTGGGATAAACCCAGACCCTTTTCCCTTCGCTATCAACAGTGGCAATCGTATCTCGAAATTCTTCATCATATGAATAAAGATCTTCCTGTACGCTATTTTTGTTTTCACTCATTATCTATCTCTCCTTCTACTCTTCTTCGTATTCAAATACTTCTCCCTGGGGTGCTTTTGGATTTTCTGGTTCAGTTCCGTACATGCTGTGAATATACGATGTTACATTTCGCATTTGAACTTTAGTTAATTGGTCTTCCCATGAGATCATCCCTTTTGCTGGAACTCCATTTTTGATAGTCATATAGATATCCTCAGCAGACCCACCATGTATCCAGTACTCATCAGTTAAATTAGGACCAACCTGACCTCCCATATCATTTCTATGGCATACTGCACAATTTGCCTCGAATACTAACTTTCCATTCTCTATATGAGCAGGATCATCCGTAAAAGAAAGACTTGATTCATCAATAACATTTGCCATTTTTTCTGCTTCTGCTTTTGCTTCAGCTACTGCGATCTCATACTCCTCTGCTTGTAGTGGAGCCGCATCAAACACATGATAAACCAGCATATATCCAATACCCCAGACAATACTGATCCAGAACAAAGCTTTCCACCAGGGTGGCAAGTGATTATCGAGTTCCCTAATCCCATCATAATCATGATCAAGTTCGATATCTTCTTCTTCCTCTACAGGAACAGCATCATTGACTTTTGTAAGCCAGCTACTCCAGGTAGTTTCAGATTCCTCTTCGACCGGCAATCCCTCTTTAACCCTTTTTTCACGAACGATCATTTTAACCACGCTCAGCGTATATACTACTGCCAAAAGCACTAGTAAAGCAACTACCAGCAGGCCTAATGTTAATACACCCAGAATTAATTCTGTCTCGGAAAGATTTTGTATCGTTTCATATAATCCTTCACTTTCTTCCTGAGCACTGGCATAATTCAAAGTAAAAAAAGCCAGTACCGGAATTAAAATTGCTTTATTTAAAATTTGAGATAAGTATTTCATGATTTTTCTCCGGATTCAGGTAAAACATCATCATCAGCTAGTGGTATGGAAGCTATCTCATCAATCGTTTCCTTGTCATGACTCATCACATAGAGAGTCAGACCCACGAAGAATACCACAAAAATTACCAGGCTGATTATTGGCCAGATGGCCACGTTATCAATTTGTTCGAAATAATGCTTAAACATAATTTTATTTATTTGCGGTTTCTTCTGTTTTAGTTTTCGCGTTAATATCCTTACCTAATCTTTCGAGGTAAGCAATCAGAGCTACAATTTCTGATTCAGGAACGATCACCTGATCTTTTAGCTCCTCATTTTGCGACTTGATCTCTTCGACTACCTTATTTGCCTGGGCCATATAATCCTGTACAGCGATTTTTTCATACCCATCCTGATATGGAACTCCAAGGTTTCTCATTGCTGAAATCTTCGGCAGAACTGTCTCTGGATCTACGACATCCTCATACAACCATGGGTATGGAGGCATAATCGAACCTGGTGATGTACTAGTTGGCTCGTACATGTGGCTAAAGTGCCAGCTTTCAGTAAGTCGGTCTCCAACTCTATGAAGATCCGGACCGGTTCTCTTAGAGCCCCACAGGAACGGATGATCATAAACAAATTCACCAGCCTTAGAATACTCTCCATATCTGACAGTTTCACTTCGGAAAGGCCTGATCATTTGAGAGTGACAGTTGTTACAACCTTCTCTTATATAAATATCTCTGCCTTCAAGTTCTAATGGCGTATAAGGTTTAACACTACTGATCGTCGGAACATTCGATTTCACCAGGAATGTTGGTACCATTTCAATTACTCCACCAATTACAATCGCTACAAAAGCAAGTGTTGTGAATAGAACCGGTTTTCTTTCCAGTACACTATGCCAGTGTCCACCGGTGATCTTTTTCTTCTCAAGAGCAGGAGCCTCATCTGCTTCATCTGATAAGAATTTACCCTGTTTTGCAGTTTTAACCAGGTTATAAGACATCATGATCGCTCCTGTCAGGTAAAGTGCGCCTCCAACGGCTCTCATAACGTACATTGGCTTAATTGAATTCACCGTTTCAAGGAAATTACCGTAAACCAATAATCCATCAGGAGTAAATTGTTTCCACATCAAACTCTGAACAACACCTGCTACATACATTGGAAGAGCATAGATCACAATTCCCAGTGTTCCTATCCAGAAGTGAGTATTAGCCAATTTAGTTGACCAAAGTTTCGTCTGATACATTTTTGGTATCAGATAGTAAAGCATACCAAATGCCAGGAATCCATTCCATCCAAGTCCCCCGATGTGAACGTGGGCAATAATCCAGTCACTGAAGTGAGCGATGGCGTTAATATTTTTCAGAGATAAAAGTGGTCCTTCAAGCGTAGCCATACCGTAAGCAGTAACTGCTACTACCATAAATTTAAGAACCGGATCTTCGCGAACCTTGTCCCACGCTCCTCTAAGAGTAAGAAGACCATTAAGCATACCACCCCAGCTTGGTGCAATAAGCATGATAGAAAACACTGTGCCTAAAGACTGAGCCCAATCAGGAAGTGAAGTATAAAGTAAGTGGTGAGGTCCAGCCCAGATATAAATAAATATCAACGACCAGAAGTGAATGATAGACAATCGATAAGAATATACCGGTCGGTTTGCCGCCTTAGGCAGGAAGTAGTACATCAGCCCCAAAACAGGTGTCGTAAGGAAAAATGCCACAGCATTGTGCCCGTACCACCATTGAACTAATGCATCTTGTACTCCGGCATACCACGAATAACTTTTAAGAAAAGTTACGGGCATTTCGAATGAATTCACCACGTGTAGTACTGCAACTGTTATGAAAGTGGCTATGTAGAACCAGACAGCCACATACATATGTCGCTCCCTCCTTTTCAGAATAGTACCGATCATGTTTATACCAAATATCACCCAGATAACAGTGATAGCGATATCTATCGGCCATTCAAGCTCTGCATATTCCTTTGATGTTGTTATACCCAGAGGGAGAGTAATTGCTGCCGCCAGAATTATTGTTTGCCATCCCCAGAAGTTGATCCATGATAATGCATCACTAAACATTCTGGTTTTAAGCAATCGCTGCAGTGAATAATAAACTCCGGCAAAAACACTGTTACCAACGAATGCGAAGATGATCGCATTGGTATGTAGAGGTCTAAGCCTTCCGAAAGTAGTGTAGGGAATACCCAGATTAAGATCAGGGTAAAATAACTGAATAGCTACGGTAAGCCCCACTAGCATACCGACTAACCCAAATACCACAGTGGCAATGATAAATGCCCTGACTATCCGGTTATCGTACTCAAACTTTTCTAGTGTCATAATCTTATTTGATTTCTGTAATCTATTTTCTGTATTTAATCGCTAAGGTATCTTTCAGCTGAAATTTCCCCGCTGACAGGATTCATTTCGGGTGGTGATAAAAATCATATTAGGACGAATCAGATTGATTTTCTGACTTACTGTCGAACAACATTCTCCGGGCCGGAGCATCAGTATCATCGAATTGTCCGGCCTTTACTGCCCTGATAAACAAGACTAAAAAGGTAAGAGCAACTACCAGACTGGTGGCTATCAGAATTATTATTATTTTCATTTTATTAGAGATTTTTTACCAAGAAATTTTATTACCAACGTGGAAAAAGCGACAATAGTGATTGAACTCAGAGGCATGAGAATAGCTGCAAAGACAGGTGTCAGCATACCTGCCGCTGCAAAGGTCAATCCGACCAGGTTATACAAAAGAGAAATAGTAATCCCTGCCCACAAAACCTTACCGGAGCTTTTTGCGAATCTTAATATTTGGGGTAGCTTAGAAAGGTTTTTTCCGATTACTATGGCATCACTGGCAGGAGTAAAAGAAGTGGTTTGATCGGTGACAGCAAGCCCAAAATTAGCTGCTTTTAATGCTCCTGCATCGTTAAGACCATCTCCTACCATTAGAACCTTTTTACCACTTTTCTTCAGATCAATTACGCTCTCAAGTTTTTGATCAGGTTTTTTATTGAAATGAAGCTCAGCTTTATTACCTGAAAGGTCTGCTAAATTGGATTTTTCGTTATCGTTATCGCCACTTAAGACTGATAAGTCATATTTCATCTTGGATAGTTGATCGAAGAGATCATCAATCCCATCCCGGTATTCCGGCTTAATCTCAAAATATCCTATAAATTCATTATTGATCGAAAGACAAACTGACGATGAAGGAACTTCCTTATTGGTTTCAATAAATTCTCTCGACCCCAGTTTATAAATCTCATCATTTACTCTTCCGGATATTCCTTTCCCTGAAACCTCTGTGAATTCTTCAATAAGGGCATCAAGTTTCGTATTTGATTCCAACAAATATTCAGAAACAGCAACACTGAGTGGATGTACTGACTGACTGCACAACGTTGCAATATTTGCTTTCTGGCTTCTTAAAAGTGGTTTATATCCTACGAAATTGACTTTTGAATTATCCTTAGTAGTAAGAGTTCCTGTTTTATCAAAAATAATGTGGTCGATCTTTAGAAGCTTCTCTATGAGATCAGAGTTTCGAAGGTAAAATCCAATATTTCCCAATACACTTTGTGCACTACCAAAAGTATAGGGTATTGTCAAAGATAAAGCACAGGGACATGCAACAATTAAAATGGCTGTAAATACACTAACAGTTTTCCCAGGTTCTATAAAATACCAGCCGATGGCAAAAGAGAAGGCCAGAAATAAAATCACCCAGGTGAAATATTTTGCTACTCTGTTTAATATTTTATCAGCAACAAATTCATCTGATTTATTAAAGATCTCATTATTCCATAGTGAAGTAAGATAACTTTGAGACAATACTTTTTTCACTTCAAAAGAAGATGATTTCCCTATCAATTTCCCTCCTGCAAATATCAATTCCCCCTTACCTTTTTTAACAGGACGAGACTCTCCCGTTACAAAGCTATAATCAATTAATGCTGAATCATCTTTGACAATACAATCAACAGGGATTACTTCCGTATTTCTAATCTGGATAACATCTCCTTTAGCAAGGTCTCGTACAGGAATTACTTCTCTGGAATTGTCATTCTTAATTCTATGTATTGCCAGAGGGAAATATGAAGTAAAACTTCTGTCGAAAGATAGATTTCTGTAAGTCCTGTTTTGAAACCATCTACCTGTGAGGAGAAAAAATAATAATCCGGCTAGTGAATCAAAATAGCCCGGCCCTGTTTCGGAAAAGACCTCATAGGAACTATAAAAAAACAAGGTGATTATACCGATAGAGACAGGGACATCAATATTCAGATATTTTTGCTGCATTCCACTCCATGCAGATTTAAAATATACCGTACTACAATAAAAAAATACAGGGATTGCCAGTAAAAAATTAACTAAACCAAAATATGGAGCGAACTCACCAAGATCATCATCCAGGCCAAGATATTCAGGAAAGCTCATAAGCATGATATTACCGAATGCAAAACCGGCAACACCAATCCTGATCATCAAACTTCGCGATTCATTATCGATCTGTTCAGCTTGTTCATCTTCCAGTGAGATATGAGGTGGATACCCAATTTTCTTCAGAAGAACTGCCAATTCTTTTAAAGACAATAATTCAGGATTGTAATCAATGGTTACTCTCTTTTTACCAAAGTCTACAACAGACCTGATAACTCCTTCATTTAACCTGTAGAGATTTTCCAGCAACCATAAACAAGAACTACAATGTATCGCTGGAACCTGGAATATTATTTTATTAAAATCTTCGGAGGAATATTTTAAAAGAGATGATTGTATTTCTTCATTTTCGAGAAAATCATAAATTTCATTATCCTCTGAAACTTTTAAGCCGGGATCAGGATCAATTTTATAATAATCCTGAAGACCACTGGCAGAGAGGATTTCAAAAGCAGTTTTGCAGCCAGCGCAGCAAAATGCTTCATTTTCAAAATAAATTATATCATTCTGGTGCTCAGGAAGAGCATCATTACAATGACGACATTTATTATCAATCGAAGTTTTACCTAATACCTCTTGAAACGAATTCTGCTGCATACTT